>NZ_SSOF01000080.1:0-496686 GCF_029873115.1 Pseudomonas sp. BN606
AGGCGCATTCTACAGCGTTGAAAGTCGCTGTCAACACCTCGGCGATCATCTTCTGGCCGACCTCTCGGAAGACCGAAGCGACAAGCACTACCACCGCCTGCCGATCACCTCTCCCTGCGCCTAACTACAGCTAAGTGCTTGATTTTCAAGCCTTTCCGCTGCTTCGTCGCTGGGAGAGGTGCGCATTATAGGGATGCAAAATCTGCCGTCAACACCTTTCTGAAATTATCTTCAAACCGCCCTTTCTACTTATATAAGGTCGGTTAGATAACTTCCTCCTTGCGTAGGGCCTCCACCTGTTCCGCCGCCAAGCCCAGTACGCGCTGCAGCACTTCCTGAGTGTGCTCGCCGAGAAGGGGGGGAGGCATGCGGTATTCCACAGGCGTTTCGGAAAGGCGCAATGGACTGGCAACTTGGGGGACGACACCTGCCAAGGGATGTTCTAGTTCGACACGAAGACCACGCGCTAGAACTTGGGGATCGGAGAAGACTGCCGCCAGGTCGTTGATTGGCCCACAGGGAACACCGACTTCTTCCAGTGCGCTGACCCACTGAGCCGTCGTCTTGAAGACAGTGGCCTGGCGAATGAGCGGAATCAGCTCGGCGCGATGTGCCACGCGAGCCTTGTTGGTTGAAAAACGCGAGTCGTCCGCCCACTCCCGATGACCGGCGACCTCGCAAAACTTTCGGAACTGGCTGTCGTTACCCACGGTGAGAATGAAGTCCCCATCCGCAGTCGGGAAGTCCTGATAGGGCACGATGTTCGGGTGGGCATTACCCAGACGCTTGGGCGGATTGCCCGTGGTCAGGTAGTTCATCGCCTGGTTGGCGAGGCAGGCCACTTGTACGTCGAGCAAGGCCATGTCGATGTGTTGGCCCTTGCCGCTGATATCCCGGGAGGACAGTGCAGCCAGCATCGCCACCGAGGAATAGAGCCCGGTGAGAATGTCGGTTAGCGCTACACCCACCTTGACCGGACCGGCACCATCTTCCTGATCGGAGCGGCCGGTAATGCTCATCAACCCGCCCAAACCCTGGATCATGAAGTCGTAGCCGGCACGCTTGGCATAGGGGCCAAACTGGCCAAACCCGGTGATCGAGCAATAGATGAGGCGTGGGTTGATGGCTTTCAGCGACTCATAGTCCAGCCCGTAGGCCGCCAAGCCGCCTACCTTGAAGTTCTCAATGAGAATGTCGGACTTTGCCGCCAGTTCACGAACCAGCTTCTGGCCTTCGGGGCGCGTGAAGTCGACAGTAATCGACTGCTTGTTGCGGTTGGCCGAAAGAAAGTAAGCCGCTTCACTGGTGTCCCGGCCATCGGCTCCCTTGAGGAAGGGCGGCCCCCAGGCACGGGTGTCATCACCGGAGCCTGGTCGTTCGACCTTGATTACCTCGGCCCCCAGGTCCGCGAGGATCTGGCCGGACCAGGGTCCGGCCAACACGCGAGAGAGATCGAGCACACGGATATGGGAGAGAGCGCCAGCCATGGTGTCACCTGAGTTCGTGAAGGGACTCGGGCCTCTCTATATGTAGAGAGGCCCGGCCTGAGGTCAGAAGAACGCCTGGATGCCAGTCTGTGCACGGCCAAGGATCAGCGCGTGGAC
The DNA here is from genome assembly GCF_029873115.1 of Pseudomonas sp. BN606. Lineage (NCBI taxonomy): Bacteria > Pseudomonadati > Pseudomonadota > Gammaproteobacteria > Pseudomonadales > Pseudomonadaceae > Pseudomonas > Pseudomonas sp. BN606. The sequence continues at coordinate 1,605 of NZ_SSOF01000080.1, forward strand.
GTCGTGGGTCCCTTCATAGGTGTTCACCACTTCCAGGTTGACCAGGTGACGGGCCACGCCGAACTCGTCGGAGATGCCATTACCGCCAAGCATGTCGCGGGCCATACGAGCGATGTCCAGCGCCTTGCCACAGGAGTTGCGTTTCATGATCGAGGTGATTTCCACCGCGGCGGTGCCTTCATCCTTCATCCGACCAAGGCGCAGGCAGCCTTGCAGTGCCAGGGTAATCTCGGTCTGCATGTCGGCCAGCTTCTTCTGGATCAGCTGGTTGGCTGCCAGCGGGCGGCCGAACTGGTTACGGTCCAGCACATACTGGCGCGCGGTGTGCCAGCAGGCTTCGGCGGCACCCAGGGCGCCCCAGGAGATGCCATAGCGAGCGGAGTTCAGGCAGGTGAACGGACCACGCAGGCCACGCACATCCGGGAAGGCGTTCTCTTCCGGTACGAAGACGTTGTCCATCACGATCTCACCGGTAATGGAAGCGCGCAGACCGACCTTGCCGTGAATCGCCGGAGCGGACAGGCCCTGCCAGCCCTTCTCGAGTACGAAGCCGCGGATCTCGCCGGCATCATCCTTGGCCCAGACGACGAAGACGTCGGCGATCGGGCTGTTGGTGATCCACATCTTGTTGCCGGTCAGGCGGTAGCCGCCATCGACCTTCTTGGCGCGGGTGATCATCGAACCCGGATCGGAACCGTGGTTCGGCTCAGTCAGGCCGAAGCAGCCGATGTATTCGCCGCTGGCCAGTTTCGGCAGGTACTTCTGCTTGGTGGCTTCATTGCCGAACTCGTTGATCGGCACCATCACCAGGGAAGACTGCACGCTCATCATCGAGCGGTAGCCGGAGTCGATGCGCTCGACCTCACGGGCAATCAGGCCGTAGCACACATAGTTCAGGCCACTGCCGCCGTAGGCTTCCGGGATGGTTGCGCCGAGCAGGCCGGTCTCGCCCATCTCGCGGAAGATCGCCGGATCGGTCTGCTCATGGCGGAAGGCTTCCAGCACACGCGGTGCCAGCTTGTCGGCGGCGAACTGCTGGGCACTGTCACGCACCATGCGCTCTTCTTCGGTGAGTTGCTGATCCAGCAGCAGCGGGTCGATCCAGTTGAAGCTTGCTTTGGCGGCCATGGGGAGTGTCCTCGGTAAGCGGAGTTCAGGGGCGGGCCATCGCGGGCCACTGCCTTATTAGTGTTGACGCATCCTAGACAGCCTAGGTCGGATCAGACAAACGAGGATTTCGCATGCTGTTGTGCTAATTTCTCACTCCGAAAAGCCAAAGCACCCTATTTCAAGCCAGCACTTGTGATGCAGAGGTACAGTATGCGTCGGAAGATCCCCAGCACTGCCGCCCTGGTCGCCTTCGAATCCGCTGCCCGCCATCAGAGTTTCACCAAGGCCGCCGATGAGCTGGCACTGACCCAGAGTGCAATCTGTCGTCAGGTCGCAGGACTGGAGGAATTCCTGGGACTGGAGCTGTTCCGGCGCTCCCGGCGTGGCGTGAAGCTCACTGAAGCCGGCCTGGCCTATTCCCGTCGCATCGCCGCCCAGCTCGATGCGGTGGAGCGCGACACCCTCGCGGTAATGGGCCAGCAGGGCGCGATGACGGTGGAGCTGGCCATCGTGCCGACGTTCGGTACCCAGTGGCTGGTTCCCAGGCTGAAGGGCTTCCAGCGCCTGCACCCGGAGGTAACGGTCAACCTGACCAACCGCACCCGCCCCTTCCTCTTCGCCGACACTGATTTCGATGCCGCTCTCTACTTTGGCGATGCCGAATGGTCAGGCACTCGCGCCGATTTCCTGATGCACGAACACTCGGTTCCGGTGTGCAGCCCGGCCTTGCTTGAAGGACACGGCAGCCTGGAACCCGATGCCATCGCCCGCCTGCCCCTGTTGCAGCAGACTACGCGCCCCTATGCATGGCGCCAGTGGTTCAGCTCCCAGGGTATGAATGTCGCCCGCGATCTCAGCGGCCCGCGCTACGAGCTTTTCTCGATGCTTGCCCAGGCCGCCATGCATGAAATGGGGGTGGCGCTGATCCCACCCTTCCTGATCCAGCGCGAACTGGCCGACGGTCGCCTGGTAATTGCCCATCCCCACAGTTTCCGCAGCGACAAGGCCTATTACCTGATCATTCCCGAGCGCAAGCTCGAATCCGCCGCCCTCGGCGCCTTCCGCGACTGGCTGGTTGAAGCCGCCCGTACGTATCGAAGCGGGGCCGGTCTGGAGTGAGCTGTAACCACCAGTAGCACCGACCAACCATCTCCCGCACGTCGAACGACCTAAAGCCCTTCCCTGCCCCTCGCACAGCGTCCGCATCACCCACTCGGGTGATAGATGAAATCGCCCGTTCAGGCAGTTATGGCGGGAGGTAGCGCTGATTAGCATGAGGCCTCCCAAGACCCGCTCTGGAGAGCCGCATGACAACAAGAACAATGCGCGGAATCTTCCGGCCGCACACGCTGGCCGCCGCCATCGCCCTGGGCTGCAGCGCCCAGGCCTCTGCCATCACATTCAACATTGGTGAAATCGAAGCCCAGTTCGACTCCTCCCTCTCGGTCGGCGCCAGTTGGGCAGTGCGCTCACCGGACCCGGAATTCATCTCCACCGCCAGCGGTGGCGAGGCACTTTCGCGTACCTCGGACGACGGCCGCCTGAACTTCAAGAAAGGGGAGACTTTCTCGAAGATCTTCAAGGGCATTCACGACCTGGAGCTGAAATACGGCGATACCGGCGTCTTCCTTCGCGGCAAGTACTGGTATGACTTCGAGCTGAAGGACGAACACCGACTCTTCTACGACATCGACGACCACAACCGCAAAGAGGGCGCCAAGTCCTCCGGTGCGCAGCTGCTCGATGCCTTCCTCTATCACAACTACAACCTGGGCGACCTGCCGGGGAGCTTCCGTGTCGGCAAGCAGGTGGTGAGCTGGGGTGAAAGCACCTTCATCGGCAACAGCATCAACTCGATCAACCCGATCGACGTGGCCGCCTTCCGCCGTCCCGGCGCCGAGATCAAGGAAGGCCTCATCCCGGTCAACATGATCTATGTGTCGCAGAGCCTGACCGACAGCCTCTCCGCCGAGGCCTTCTATCAACTGGAATGGGACCAGACGGTGGCCGACAACTGCGGCACCTTCTTCTCCACCTCGGACGTGGTGGCCGATGGTTGCGTCGACCGCCTGGTAGTCAACGGCCCCGATCTGCCGCCCGGCGTTTCAACCAACACCGGCGCCACGCTCTACATCCCCCGCGCCGGAGACCGTGACGCCCGGGACAGTGGCCAATTCGGCGTCGCCCTGCGCTGGTTCGTGCCGGAGATGAACGATACCGAGTTCGGCGCCTACGCGATGAACTACCACAGCCGCGGCCCGATCTTCAGCACCATACGCACCCGAACGCCAAGCGCGGCGATCATTCCCGGCGCCCCCGGCGCGCGCTACTTCATCGAGTACCCGGAAGACATCCGCCTCTATGGCCTGAGCTTCCAGACCAACGTCGAAGGCACTTCGCTGGCCGGCGAAGTCAGCTTCCGGCCGAACATGCCATTGCAGCTCAACAGTACCGACCTCTCCTTCGCCGCCCTTGGCGTGCCCAACTCACCAATCTTCGAAAGCGGCCATTCCCGCAATCGTGCAGGTGAAGAGCTGCATGGATATGTGCGTAAGCCGGTTACCCAGGCCCAGGTCACTGCCACCCAGTTCATCGACCAGGTCATGGGCGCAAGCCGTCTGACCCTGGTAGGCGAGGTGGGCTACAACCACATCGGCGGCCTGAATGACGACATCGGCGAACTGCGCTACGGCCGCGACCCCATCTACGGCCCCGGCCAGCTGTCCTCCCGGGCCGTGTGCCTGGCGCTCACCGCCGCCAGCCCCCAGCAACGCGAGTGCAACGACAAGGGTTTCTACACCAGCAGCTCCTGGGGCTACCGCGCCCGCGCCAGCCTTGAGTACAGCAACGTCATCGCCGGTATCAACCTGACCCCGAGCGTCGCCTGGTCTCACGACGTCGACGGCTACGGCCCGAACTTCAACGAAGGCTCCAAGGCCATCAGCGTCGGCCTCAATGCCGAGTACGCGAACACCTATACCGCCAGCCTGTCGTACACCGACTTCTTCGGCGGCCACTACAACGTGACCACTGACCGCGACTTCGTCGCCCTCAGCTTCGGCCTCAACTTCTGATCACAAGGATTCCCGCAATGAAGAGAAGCATCCTGCAAAGTGGCGTCCTGGTCCTCAGCCTGCTCGCCGCCAACGTCATGGCCGCCGTCAGCCAGGAAGAGGCAGCGCAGCTCGGCAACAGCCTCACTCCGCTGGGCGCGGAGAAAGTCGGCAATTCCGATGGCAGCATTCCGGCCTGGACCGGTGGCCTGCCCACCAACGCTGCAGTGGTCGACGCCAACGGCTTCGTCGGCAACCCCTATGCCAGCGAGCAGCCGCTGTTCACCATCACTGCCGCCAACGCCGAGCAGTACAAGGACAAGCTGTCCCCCGGGCAGATGGCGATGTTCAAGCGCTACGCCAGCACCTACAAGATTCCGGTCTACCCCAGCCATCGCAGCGCCGCCGCGCCCCAGGCGATCTACGACGCGGCGAAGCAGAGCGCCATCAATACGCAGCCGGTGGATGGCGGCAACGGCTTGTCCAACTTCGCCGACAGCCACTACTACGCGTTCCCGATTCCCAAAGATGGCGTGCAGGTCCTGTGGAACCACATCACCCGCTACCGGGGCGGCAACGCCCGGCGCCTGGTGGTCCAGGCCACGCCGCAAACCAACGGTTCCTTCACGCCGGTGCAGTTCCAGGACGAGGTCGCCTTCCCCGCGGACATGAACGAGCTGGACAAGGCGAAGTCGGCCAACGTGCTGCTCTACTTCAAGCAGCGCGTGTTGGCACCATCGCGCCTCGCCGGTAACGTACTGCTGGTCCACGAGACCATCGACCAGGTCAAGGAACCGCGTCTGGCCTGGCTCTACAACGCCGGCCAGCGCCGCGTGCGTCGTGCCCCGCAGGTCGCCTACGACGGTCCGGGCACCGCCGCCGACGGCATGCGCACTGCCGACAACTTCGACATGTTCTCCGGTGCACCGGATCGCTACGACTGGAAGCTGATCGGCAAGAAGGAGATGTACATCCCCTACAACAGCTACAAGCTGGAATCGCCCAATCTCAAGTACAAGGAGATCATCCAGCCGGGCCACCTGAACCAGGACCTGACGCGCTACGAGCTGCACCGTGTGTGGGAAGTGGTCGCCACCCTGAAACCCAACGAGCGGCACATCTACGCCAAGCGTCACTACTTCATCGACGAAGATAGCTGGCAGATCGCCTATGCCGATCATTACGACGGCCGCGGCCAGCTCTGGCGCGTAGGTGAAGGTCATGCCAGCTACCACTACCAGCGCCAGGTCAGCACCTACGCGGTGGAGGCCCTCTACGACATCATCGCCGGACGCTACATCGCTCTCGGGCTGAAGAACGAAGAGAAGCACGGCATCGAGTTCGGATTCGCCGCCACCGGCGCCGACTACACCCCCGCCGCCCTGCGCAACGCAGGCATCCGCTGAGCACTTCGGACGCCCCGCCAAGCGGGGCGTCCGTTTCCTGCCCATGCCCGTTATGGCGCTGCATAAGCGCTGTCCATGCTGCTTCTAGCCCACCGATTGGCCAACTAGTCTGCGAGGGTCCGGTTCATCCATAACAACAACGCAGTGAGAACCGCCCCATGCCCCGCTCCGGCCAGACATCGCCTGTCCTTCCGTCTCGCCTGCCGCGACTGCCGCCGGCCCACATTCCACGCCCCAGGCTGGTCGACAGCCTAGCCGCCCAAGATGCCCAGCTGCGCCTACTCTGCGCTCCCGCCGGCTTCGGCAAGAGCGTCCTGCTCAACGAATTCCTCCGTGCCCAGACCGAACCCGGCCTGATCATCTGGATCAACCTCGCCGGCCAACCACTTACCCCGGAACAGCTGCTCGCCGAGCTCGCCACCGAACTCGGCGAAGGTGTTCCCGCGCTGCCTGCCGCCCAGGCACTGCAACAACTGCTGGCCCATCGCGGCGAATGCACCTGGCTGGTCCTGGACGACTACCCGGGCCATCCGCCGGCCGGCCTCGATGACTGCATCGACCAACTCCTCGCTCGCGCCCTGCCGGGACTACGCCTCCTGGTCAGCGTGCGCCAGCGTCCAGCCTGGAACCTTCCGCGCCTGCTGCTGGCGGGCGAGCTGCTGGAACTGGACGCACCCCAACTGGCGCTCGATCGCCAGCAACACGAGCAACTGGTGGATCAGCTCGCACCGCAGACCAGCGCCGCCCTGCGCGAGGAGCTCTGGCAAGAAACCGAAGGCTGGTGCGCCGGTGTACGCCTGCACCTGTCCGGCAAGGCACCGTCCAGCGCCAGTGGCAATCACTGCTGGCTCAAGGAATACCTGGACCACGAACTGCTTAACCGCCTGAGCCCGGAAGAAGCGGCCTGTCTGTTCGCCCTGGCACACCTGCCGAAGGTTTCCGCCGAGCTTTGCCAGCACCTCTGGGAGGACAGCGACGGCGCCGAGCTCTTCGAGCGTCTGCTGGCGCGCCAAGCCTTCTGCATGCCCCTGGACGAACACGGCACTTGGTACCGGGTGCTCCCCGCCGTAGCACGCACCCTGCGCAACCGCATCAGCGAAGCGGCAGCTACACGCCTGCATCTCAGCGCCTGTCGCATGTTCATCGCCGCCGGCCAGGTGGAAGACGCAATCGAACAGGCGCTCTGCGCTGGCCAGCCGGAAGCGGCGGCCAACTACCTGGAACGCCTCGGCCAGGAATGGCTGACCGGCGAACAGCACCTGGCCCACCTCCTGGAATGGCGTGCGCGCCTTCCCGCCGCGCTGCTGGAGAGCACCCCGCGCCTGCTCAGCCTGAACGCCTGGGGACTGCTGATCTCCTGGCGCCTGGACGAAGCCGAAGCCTGCATCACCAAGCTCGGCCACTTCCTGCCGCAGCCAACCGCCCTGCGCAACCGCAAGTTGCTGGCCAACAGTCAGGCCCTGCATGGCGTGCTCGCGGCCCTGCGCAGCCAGGACATAACCAGTGCGCGGCAACACTGCCGCGAGGCCCTGGCACACCTGCCCGAGCACGACTGGATGCCCATTCTGTTCTGCTACTCCAGCCTGGCGCGGGTGGCCATGGCCAGTGGTGCTCCCGAGGATGCACCGCACTATCTGCACAAGGCCCTGGAGATTGCCCGCCGCCACGGCAGCCTGCTCTTCGAAGTGCTGATCAACCTCGACCGCATTCGTCTGCTCCTTCTGCGCGGCGAGTTCGGCCGCGCGCAGACTCTGCTGCAGCAGAGTTTCGCGTTGATCGGCCAGCGTAAGCAGGTCGACAGCCTGATGCTCGGGCGCCTGTATCTGATCCAGGCCGAGCTGCACCTGGTCGCCGACCGCCTGGACGACGCCGAGCGCACCTTGCATGCAGGCCTGGAGCAGGCCCAGGGCTGTCTCGACCCTTTCGCCTTGCACGGTTTCCTCGGCCTCGCGGAGCTCCGTGCCCGCCGCGGGCAGTTCGACCAGTCCTATCAGGAACTGCGCGAGGCCGAACGGCAGATGCATTGCCGCCAGGTCTGGCGCTACGCATACAGCGGCGTGTTGAACCTGCAAGGCATGCGTGTGCTTGCGCGCCAAGGCCGCTGGGATCGAATCGAACCTGTCGCCCTGCGCATTCAGCGTTACTTCGTCGGCGACTGCGCCTGGATGGCGCCACTCGACTACCCCACCCTACCCCTGCGTAATCAGTTGCTGCTGGCTCGCGCGCAACTGGAGTCCGGTCGCGCCGAGCAGGCCGAAGCCCTGCTGCAGCCATTGCTGGAGCGCTGTCAGGCGCTCCAGTTCGCGCCATTGGCTTGCGAAGTACGCCTGGCCCTGGCCGCTGCCTGGCGTGCGCTCGACCGTGCCGACTCCGGCCCGCTGCAACGCCAGGCGCTGGAAGAGGCCGAACGCCTGGGTATGCATGGGCTGCTGCGCGACTATCCGCGCTGTGACAACGCAGCGACCATCGACGGCGACCCGGTGAGCCTGCTCAGCCAGCGCGAGCGCGCCGTGCTGCAGCTGCTGGCCGAGGGCTTTTCCAACCAGGAGATCGGCGGCTACCTGTTCATCTCGGTCAATACGGTGAAAACCCATACCAAGAAGATCAACAGCAAACTCGGCGTAAAACGCCGTACCCAGGCAGTGATGCGCGCCAAGACCCTCGGCTTGCTGGTGTGAGCCCCGGTAGCGTGCGCCGCGCGCATCGGAACCCCGCTGGTGCGCATAGTGCACCCTACGGCCAGCCCCAGGGTCTGGACTGACAACCCGCGACAATATGGCGCAGCCCGCGAGGCGACTGGCCTGTGCGCGGACTACGCTTCTCCCGGAAAACAGCAAAAATCCAATTCCTGACCCTGTAGTCAACCATTCTCAAAAACTACAGAACGCCCATTTTCCGCAGCCTTATGGCAACTATTAAAAAGTCTGATTAACGGTGCTCCAGCCATTAACGGCAGGATGTTGCGGACTGCAAGCCTGTACTGGCGCTGCTTTGATGGATAGTCATTCAGGACCGGGATACAACCGGCCCCTGTCTCGACAGGACAAATGCTCTTCTCGCCAAGGGCGGCGAGGCCTGGAATGGAAACCGGGATGAGCGGGTCGGAATATGACTTGTAGTTATTTCAGCGTTTTACTCCAGAACTGCTTGAAGGCCTTGCGGTTCCGATTGCAGAATGCCGCGCCACCAAGGTTTCGGCCGTTGCGGTACCAGGCTGTTGAAAGGCGGATTCGCCTCGCCAGAGCACCACACGCAGTGCACTGGTTCACCAGATCGATCACGCAGGAGATTTGAAGTGCACATCGGTGTTCCTCTCGAAACCCACGCCGGGGAGACGCGGGTTGCCGCGACACCCGAGACCATCAAGAAGCTGGTGAGCCAAGGCCACCAGGTGACGGTGCAAAGCGGTGCCGGCGTCAGCGCCAGCATCCCGGACAGCGCCTTCGAAGCCGCTGGCGCCACCATCGGCAACGACTCTGCTGCCTTCGGCGCCGACCTGGTGTTGAAAGTGGTCGCCCCGACCGAGGGCGAGTTGGCGCACATGCGCGCTGGCGCCGTACTGGTTGGCATGCTCAACCCCTTCAGCAACGAAGTCATCGCGCGCATGAACGCTCGTGGCATCACTGCCTTCGCCCTCGAAGCCGCGCCGCGTACCTCCCGCGCCCAGAGCCTCGACGTGCTGTCGTCCCAGGCCAACATCGCCGGCTACAAGTCCGTGCTGCTGGCGGCCCACCACTATCCGCGCTTCATGCCGATGCTGATGACCGCTGCCGGTACCGTGAAGGCCGCGCGCATCCTCATCCTCGGCGCCGGTGTGGCAGGCCTGCAGGCCATCGCCACCGCCAAGCGCCTGGGTGCTGTGATCGAGGCTTCCGACGTACGTCCGGCGGTGAAGGAACAGATCGAGTCCCTCGGCGCCAAGTTCGTCGATGTTCCCTTCGAGACCGATGAAGAGCGCGAATGCGCCCAGGGTGTCGGCGGTTACGCCCGCCCGATGCCGGCTTCCTGGATGGAACGCCAGGCCAAGGCCGTGCACGAACGCGCCAAGCAATCCGACATCGTCATCACCACCGCGCTGATCCCGGGCCGCAAGGCGCCGACCCTGCTCCACGAGGCCACCGTCGCCGAAATGAAGCCGGGCTCCGTGGTCATCGACCTGGCAGCCGCCCAGGGCGGCAACTGCCCGCTGACCGAAGCTGACCAGGTCGTGATCAAGCACGGCGTGACCATCGTCGGCCACAGCAATCTGGCCGCCATGGTGCCGGCGGACGCCTCCGCCCTCTATGCGCGCAACCTGCTGGACTTCCTCAAGCTGGTCATCGACAAGGACGGCCAGTTCCATCTCAACCTCGAAGACGACATCGTCGCCGCGTGCCTGATGTGCCGCGACGGCCAGGTCGTCCGTAACAACGGCTAAGGGGAAGCGGACATGGATCTGATTTCAGACGGCATCTACAACCTGATCATCTTCGTGCTGGCCATCTATGTCGGCTACCACGTGGTGTGGAACGTCACCCCTGCCCTGCACACCCCGCTGATGGCCGTGACCAACGCCATCTCGGCGATCGTGATCGTCGGCGCCATGCTGGCCGCCGCCCTCACCGTCACCCCGCTGGGCAAGGCCATGGGCACCCTGGCCGTGGCACTGGCCGCGGTCAACGTCTTCGGTGGCTTCCTCGTCACCCGACGCATGCTGGAAATGTTCAAGAAGAAAGCGCCGAAAGCGCAGGCGGAGAAGCACTGACCATGAGCATGAACCTGATCACTGTTCTCTACCTCGTCGCCTCGGTGTGCTTCATCCAGGCGCTCAAGGGCCTGTCGCACCCGACTTCGTCGCGTCGCGGCAACCTGTTCGGCATGGTCGGCATGGCCATCGCCGTGCTCACCACTGTCGGCCTCATCTATAAGCTCGGCGCCGAGCTGGCCACCCAGGGCATCGGCTACGTGATCGTCGGCCTGCTGGTCGGCGGCACCGCCGGTTCGATCATGGCCAAGCGCGTCGAGATGACCAAGATGCCGGAGCTGGTCGCCTTCATGCACAGCATGATCGGTCTGGCCGCGGTGTTCATCGCCATCGCTGCAGTGGTCGAGCCGCAGTCGCTCGGCATCGTGGCTGCCCTGGGCGACGCCATCCCGGCTGGTAACCGCCTGGAACTGTTCCTCGGCGCAGCCATCGGTGCCGTCACCTTCTCCGGTTCGGTAATCGCCTTCGGGAAGCTGTCCGGCAAGTACAAGTTCCGCCTGTTCCAGGGTGCCCCGGTGCAGTTCGCCGGCCAGCACAAGCTGAACCTGGTGGTCGGCCTGGCCATCATCGGTCTGGGCCTGTACTTCACCTTCACTGGCAACATCGCAGCCTTCGCCCTGCTGGTGGCGCTCGCCTTCGTCATCGGCGTGCTGATCATCATCCCGATCGGCGGCGCCGACATGCCGGTGGTGGTGTCGATGCTGAACAGCTACTCGGGCTGGGCCGCAGCTGGTATCGGCTTCTCGCTGAACAACTCGATGCTGATCATCGCCGGCTCCCTCGTGGGCTCCTCGGGCGCGATCCTCTCCTACATCATGTGCAAGGCGATGAACCGCTCCTTCTTCAACGTCATCCTCGGTGGCTTTGGTGCCGAAGCTGACGCTGGTGCCTCGAGCGGCAGCAAGGAACAGCGTCCGGTGAAGTCCGGTTCGTCCGACGACGCCGCCTTCCTGCTGACCAACGCCGACAGCGTGATCATCGTCCCCGGCTACGGCCTGGCGGTGGCCCGTGCCCAGCACGCGCTGATGGAGCTGTCCGAGAAGCTGAGCCACCGTGGCGTGAACGTGAAGTACGCGATCCACCCGGTTGCCGGCCGTATGCCGGGCCACATGAACGTCCTGCTGGCCGAGGCCGAAGTGCCGTACGAGCAGGTGTTCGAGATGGAAGACATCAACTCCGAGTTCGGCCAGGCCGACGTGGTACTGGTGCTCGGTGCCAACGACGTGGTCAACCCGGCCGCGAAGAACGATCCGAAGTCGCCCATCGCCGGCATGCCGATTCTGGAAGCCTTCAAGGCCAAGACCATCATCGTGAACAAGCGTTCCATGGCCAGCGGCTACGCCGGCCTGGACAACGAACTGTTCTACATGGACAAGACCATGATGGTGTTTGGCGATGCCAAGAAGGTGATCGAGGACATGGTCAAGGCTGTCGACTGATCCTGTTCCGCGATATCAGGAACCCCGGCCTTGTGCCGGGGTTTTTGTTTACCTGGCGCATACCTTTTTGTGGGAGCGAATTCATTCGCGAATGAATTCGCTCCCACAAGGATTAACACGGCTCGGCAAGCGAACCGACAAAAGGCCCTGAATAGAGCCATCTCTTCGACCTTGGTATAGAAGTCGGGCGCCCCGCCAGCCCCTAGACTGCGCGGCTCCTACCCCGTTGCCCGAGGTTTTCCCGATGTACTCTGATCGCGTGCGCCTGTCCTCCCTGCTGGGCAAGGTGATGAGTGCGGCCGAGGCCGCTGCCCTGATCGAAGACGGCATGACCGTTGGCATGAGCGGCTTCACCCGTGCCGGTGAAGCCAAGGCCGTGCCGCAGGCGCTGGCCGTGCGCGCCAAGGAGCAGCCCCTGCGGATCAGCCTGATGACCGGCGCGAGCCTCGGCAACGACCTCGACAAGCAGCTCACCGAAGCCGGTGTGCTCGCCCGGCGCATGCCGTTCCAGGTGGACAGCACCCTGCGCAAGGCGATCAACGCCGGCGAGGTGATGTTCATCGACCAGCACCTGTCGGAAACCGTCGAGCAGCTGCGCAACCACCAGCTCAAGCTGCCGGACATCGCAGTCATCGAAGCTGTGGCCATTACCGAAGAAGGCCACATCGTGCCGACCACTTCCGTGGGCAACTCCGCCAGCTTTGCGATCTTCGCCAAGCGCGTGATCGTCGAGATCAACCTGGCGCACAACCCCAACCTGGAGGGCCTGCACGACATCTATATCCCGACCTACCGGCCGACCCGCACACCCATTCCGCTGACCCGCGTGGACGACCGCATCGGTGGCACCGCCATCCCGATCGACCCGGCGAAAATCGCCGCCATCGTTATCACCGAACAGCCGGATTCCCTGTCCACCGTGCTGCCGCCGGATCACGAAACCCAGGCCATCGCCGACCACCTGATCGACTTTTTCAAGCGTGAAGTGGAAGCCGGGCGCATGAGCAACAACCTGGCGCCGCTGCAGGCCGGCATCGGCAGCATCGCCAACGCCGTGATGTGCGGCCTGATCGAGTCGCCCTTCCAGGACCTCACCATGTATTCCGAGGTGCTGCAGGACTCCACCTTCGACCTGATCGACGCCGGTAAGCTGCGCTTTGCCTCCGGCAGCTCCATCACGCTGTCCGCGCGCCGCAACAGCGATGTCTTCGGCAACCTGGAGCGCTACAAGGACAAGCTGGTACTGCGCCCGCAAGAAATCTCCAACCACCCGGAAGTGGTAAGGCGCCTGGGAATAATCGGCATCAACACCGCGCTCGAGTTCGACATCTACGGCAACGTCAATTCGACCCACGTGGGCGGCACGAAAATGATGAACGGTATCGGCGGCTCCGGCGATTTCGCCCGCAACGCCCACCTCGCCATCTTCGTCACCAAGTCCATCGCCAAGGGCGGTGCCATTTCCAGCGTGGTGCCCATGGTCAGCCATGTGGACCACACCGAGCACGATGTGGACATCCTCGTCACCGAGCAGGGGCTGGCCGACTTGCGTGGCCTGGCGCCCCGCGAGCGTGCGCGGGCGATCATCGACAACTGTGTGCACCCGGATTTCCGTCAACCGCTACAGAACTACTTCAGCGCGGCTTGCGCCAAGGGCGGCCATACCCCACATCTGCTGCGCGAAGCCATGTCCTGGCATATCAATCTGGAAGAAACCGGGCGGATGCTGGCCAACTGATCTGGTATGAGCAAAACAGTTATGGGCTTGTAACCTTTGATTCTGACAAAAAGGTCAAAAAACAGTTTCTAAAAAACCGGAACTGTACCGTTCAAAAAACCTGCCTTTCGTTTATTACACAGGAAAAACTACGGTTTCCCGCTGGATCACGAGCGATTCAACGGGATACCCATACAGTTGCGCTCAATTTCAGCAAAACAGTTGATAAGCATGCTAATAAAGACCAACACAATTTAGAGCAACTGTGACTACAGTCGCGGCTGTTCCGGGTAGATCATAGGCACCAGTTGATAACCAAGCCCCGTCACAAGCGGGAAGGACCTGCCGCCATGGAACGTACCCTCAGTTCCGACCTGATTTTCGAAAGCGCCGAACAATCCCCGAAATCCTCGTGGGCCCTGCGCACTATCTCCACCCTGCTGCTGTGGCAGCGCCGCATCGCCAGCCGTCATCAACTGGCCATGCTGGACCACCGCCTGCTGGCTGACGCTGGCATCAGCGAAGCCCAGCGCGAAGCCGAACTGAACAAGCCCTTCTGGCGCTAAGCAGTTCACCGGGCCAAGCGGCCCGACAGCAACACCCCAGACAGAACCCGTCGCCGCCCGCGACGGGTTTCGTCGTTTCTGGACCCTGGAATTTTCAATTTTTGCCGGGTGCGCCATGCGCGGCAGTGCAGGAATGTCAGTCTGTACAGCGCGCCCTACGCTCAGCCCTTCAGTGGTTTCGACACAGCTGACGCGAATCAGACCAATACAGTTCACAACAAGAGCAATCTGATGCAGCACAATTCAATCTCACTGTGACTGCACAGTTTTCCTGCGGGACGTGATCATGTCATTCCATAACCCATCCCCGCCCTGCCGCGGGAAGGACAAGCGCCATGGACCGCACCCTCACTGCCTCCGCCCAGTTCCAGACCATCAGCCCGCGTACGCATTGGTACCTGCGACTGTTCGCTACCATCGCCCTGTGGCGGCGCAACGCCCGCACGCGGCACCAGCTCGCGCAGCTGGATTCCCGAGCGCTGGCAGATGTGGGTATCAGTCCGAGCGACCGCTATCAGGAACTGGAGCGCCCCTTCTGGCGCTAGCACACGCACCTGGCCAGTACTGGCCCGCAAGCTTCACTTTGACTAGGCTTTCCCCCAGCCGGCAGCGCTTCTCGTGCTGCCGCACTGGTCTAAAAGGAGCCCCCCATGACCTCACTTCGCCTGCTCAGTGCCGCAGCCCTGCTGGCGCTCGCCACCAGCGCATCCGCTACCAGCTTCGTGGTGACCACTGACGCCGTGGTTGGCGCCATCAAGGCCACCTCGGATGCCACCTCGGACATCACCTCTTCCTTCAACGACGACAAGATCGTGCTCGCCGCGCGTGAAGACGCTGCCAGCTTCGTCGCCAGCGACGGTGACATCCGCGGGGCCCGGCTGGAGGCCGCGTTCAAGCACATCCGTGGCCTGCAACCCCAACTGGCTGCTAGCGACCTACAACTGGCCCAGGCCATTCTCACCCTCTGACCCCGCCTTCCGGGCCGTGCACTGCGCGGCCCTTTGGGCTGCATGCCCCGCAGCGCTTGGCCCTCACCCGCCCATTCCGCTAACCTTCGCGCCCTGTGCCCGCGGCAGAGAACTGCCGTAGGGTATTTCCGTCCAATACCTTAGAAATTTCCTTCGGAGAGCTTCCATGCGCCGCTCGCTGTCTGTCGCAGCCATCGCCCTTTCCCTCGTAGCCGGTGCCGCCCAGGCCCAGACCCTGGTGGCGACCAGCAACATCATCGTCCGCGCGCTGGAGCGCACTCTCGACTTCACCTCAGACACCACGACTTCGATCCGCGACATGAAAGTGGTCGTGGCCGCCCGCGACGACGCCGCCAGCTTCGTCGCCAGCGCCGGTGAGATTCGTGGCGCCCAGCTCGAGGCCGCTTTCGCCGCCCTGCGCGATCAGTTCCCGCAAGCCCGCGAGGCCAGCGATCTGGCGCTGGCGGAAACCATCGTCGCCCTCTGACCTACGCGAGCATCAGCCCCTGAACACCTGGTTGCGCCTGATCGGCCTGGGCGTCCTGCTATTGGCGGGCACTGCCCAGGCCGAGTTGCGCCTGTTGCTGGATGACGAGGGACTTACCACGGCTCAGCGTCAGGCCAGCCAGCAGCTTCTCGATGAAGCTCTCGCAGCCCTGCCACCGACCTTCGTCCACCGACTGGACCGGGACGTTACCGTGGGTTGGAGCGATGACCTGCCCGAGAACGGTTACGGCCGCGCGACACGTTTCGATGCCCTGGTGCTCAACCGCGACCTGTTGACCGGCCTCACCGACGGCACAGCGGCCACGCAGAAGACCGCTCGCCTTCACGGAACGGTGCGCCGCGAAATGCTCGCCACCGTGCTTCACGAGCTGACGCACATCTACGACCGCGCCCGCCTCTGGTCCCCCGCCGAGAAGACGCAACAGTTCCGCTGTCGCAACCAGGCTTCCAGCAACGGCCGTATAGGCCTGCCTGGCGACTGCCGGGGTCAGACCGAGCGCCGCTTCACCTTGAGCGACGATCCGCGCCTTCTCGACCTTGCCGGCTGGCCGCAGTACGTCGGCAAGCGCGGTCAGCGCGAGCAGGAAAACCACCAAGTGGCGCGAAGCCCGGATATCTACGAGCTGAAGAACGCCCGCGAGTTCGTTGCCGTGAACATGGAGTACTTCCTCCTCGATCCGGCCTACGCCTGCCGCCGCCCGGCGCTATACCGCTATTACCGCGAACATTTCGGCTGGGGCCCTGAACTGCAGGCCCCCTGCAACGACGGCTACGCCTACCTCAATGCCGGCCGCGACTTCGGCAAGCAGCCCCTGGGCAAACTCGACCCGGACCGGGTCTACGAAGTCGACTACCTGTTCGCCGAGGCCAACCAGAACTGGGTCAGCCGCTGGGGCCACAGCATGCTGCGCCTGGTGATCTGCGCCCCCGGCCGACCGCGCGGGCCGGACTGCCGCCTCGACCTCGACCAGCATCTGGTGCTGTCCTACCGCGCCTTCGTCGGGGACGTGCAGCTATCGAGCTGGGACGGCCTCACCGGCGCCTATCCCTCGCGCCTGTTCGTGCTGCCGCTGCATCAGGTGATCGAGGAATACACCAAGGTGGAGCTGCGCAGCCTCGCCTCGGTGCCGCTCAAGCTCAGCCGCGAGGAAGTAGAAGCCCTGGTGGAGCGCGCTGCCGAGATGCACTGGAGCTACGACGGCGACTACTGGTTCCTCTCCAATAACTGCGCGGTAGAAACGCTCAAGCTGCTGCGCAGCGGTACTGACCACCCGGCGCTGCGTGATCTCGACAGCATCATGCCCAACGGCCTGCTCAAGCTGCTGGAGGGGCGTGGAGTGGCCGACCGCACGCCACTGGACGATCCCAAGGAAGCGCTGCGCCTGGGGTATCGCTTCGATTCCTTCCGCGACCGCTACCAGGCCATGTTCAAGATCCTTCGCGAGCGCCTGAAGGTGCCCCAGGAAGAGGTCGAGGACTGGCTTCAACTCACCGCCGAGCAACGCCGGCCCTGGTTCGACAAGGCCGACCTGCGCGCCAGCGCCGCCCTGCTCTTGCTGGAACAGGCCGCCCAGCGCCGCCAACTCTTGCTGGCCCAGGACGAGCTCAAGCGCAATTACCTCAGCTCCCGCGAGCAGGCCGGGCAAACCCGCTTCGCCAAGGCCGGCGGCACCCTGGAGCAAATGCTCGCCAACAGCGGATTCCTCAGCCGCCCGGCTGAGCTGCTGCAGGGTGGTTACGGCCTGCCGCAGAGTGCGGAGTGGCAGCGCCTGGAATCCGAAAGCAGCACCCGCCAGCAGACCATGCGCAAACTCAGCGACGACCTCGACCGCGAAGTTCGCAGCCTGCTGGAGCCCCAGCGCATGGCTGAGCTGAACGCCACCGAGGCCAACCTCAAGGCCATCGGTGCGCACCTGCGCCAATTGCACAAGGACGCCGGAGGGCTCGTGCTTCCCTGAGCCTTTGTAGCTAGCAGAGTGGAGCCCAACGATCCTGCACTCGGGCCGTCGGGTTTCGCGGAGCCCTACCCAACCTACGAATTGATTGAAATCCCTTTACGTAGGGTACGGCCTCGATTCACAACTGTTCCTCATCCTCCTCCGGCAACTGCGGGTCCAGATGCAGCCAGGGCAAGCGGCTGCTCACCCAGATGTGCCGATCCGCCGGAACGGCCTCCGGATGGTCCAGGGTGGCGATGGTGAGGTCCAGGGTGCTGGGACTGAGGCTGGTAAGCAGCGCCAACTGGCTGCTGCAATGCGGACAGAAGTATCGGATGCAGGTCGCAGATGAGGTGTACTCGGCTGGTGTTCCGGTCGTCCAGCGGAAGCTCGCCAGTGGTACGGTCGCCCAAGTTGTGACTATGCCGCCGGTAGTGCGCCGGCAGATCGAGCAATGGCAATGGGCGACATCGCGCAGCGGTGCTTCAACGACGTAGCGCAGCTGCCCGCAATGACAGCCGCCGGTATGGTGTTCGGCCATGGGGTTCTCCGGCTTGAGCTCTGCCTTTCACCCTAGCAGGCGGTTGCATGCCACCGAGCCGGAACTGAAGATAGAGCGTCCCCAGCTGACCCGGATGTCGCCGTGCTGACCCTTCTCGAAGCCCTCTGGCCGCTCTTTGCCCTGATCGTCGGCGGCTACCTGCTACGCCGCTGGGACTTTCCCGGCGAAGTCTTCTGGCCCGCAGCCGAGCGCCTGAACTACTTCATCCTGTTCCCCGCCCTGCTCTTCAGCAGCCTGGCCACAGCGCCGCTCGACAACCCGGCACTGCCACGCCTTGCCCTGGCGGTTTTCCTCGGCCTCGGGGCCGGTTGGGCCGCCCTGCTTCTGGCGCGGCGCCTGCTGGGCTGGCCGACGACGCGCTTCGGCGCGATCACCCAGGGCATCCTGCGCTTCAACACCTATCTCGGCCTCGCGGCCATCGGCAGCCTCTACGGCAAGGACGGCCTGGCGATGGCCGCGCTGATGCTGGCGCTGATGGTTCCCACGGTGAACCTGATGTCGGTCTGGGCCCTGACCGCAGAGCGCGGCGTGAGCCTGCGCGGCCTGTTGCTGCCAATGGGGAAGAACCCGCTGATCCTCGCCTGCCTGGCCGGTGCCCTGGTCAATCTCGCCGGGTTCGGCCTGCCCGGCGGCACCGACCGCCTGCTAAACCTGTTGGCGGTAGCCAGCCTGCCGCTGGGCCTGCTCTGCGTCGGCGCCGCGCTGCGTCCGCAGGAGCTGGCCGGTGAAGTTCCGGCCCTGGCCTGGAACTGCGCCTTGCGCCTGCTGGCCATGCCCGTACTCGCCTTCGCAGTGGCCCGCCTTCTCGACCTGCCCGCCATGGAAAGCAGCATCCTGGTACTGTTCTTCGCCCTGCCCACCGCACCCACGGCCTATGTGCTGACCCGCCAGCTCGGCGGCGACAGCCATCTGATGGCCGGCATCATTACCCTGCAGACCCTGCTCGCCGCGGGCAGCCTGTTGCTGGTGATGCGCACGCTAGCCAGCTGACGCCCCGGCAGTCTGGCCGCCGTTCGTCGACAAATCGCTACGTAATCGGCTCCGATCACCGCCGAAAGCTGGCTGAAAGGTTGCGCGCTTAGCATCCGCCCCATTGCCGGCACGAGACCGGCAACCCGACAACAACAAGATTGGTGATCGCCATGTTCCGTTCCTGCTGCCGTCCCGGCACCCCTCCGCCCGTTCTCCGCACGTCTTCGGCCACGCGCTGACCCGCCCCCCATCCCGCCCGAATCACGCCCGGAGAACTGCCATGCTGACTCTGCTCGGCTTCGCCATGGTCATCTGCTTCATGTACCTGATCATGACCAAGCGCCTGTCCGCCCTGATCGCCCTGATCATCGTCCCCATCACCTTCGCCCTGATCGGCGGCTTCGCCGCGGGCATCGGCCCGATGATGCTGGAAGGCATCAGCAAGCTCGCCCCCACCGGCGTGATGCTGATGTTCGCCATCCTCTACTTCGCGCTGATGATCGACTCCGGCCTGTTCGACCCGGCCGTGCGCAAGATCCTCAAGCTGGTGAAGGGTGACCCGCTGAAAGTGTCGATGGGCACGGCCGCCCTGGCCCTGATCGTCTCCCTCGACGGCGACGGCGCCACCACGTACATGATCTGCGTCGCCGCCCTGCTGCCGCTGTACAGCCGCCTGGGCATGAGCCCGCTGATCATGGCCGGGCTGATCATCCTCGCCGGCGGGATCATGAACATGACCCCCTGGGGCGGCCCCACCGCTCGCGCCGCCAGCGCCCTGCACGTGGATCCGTCGGATATCTTCGTGCCAATGATCCCAGCCATGATCGCTGGCGCCGTCGCCCTGTTCGGCCTGGCCTGGGCCTATGGCAAACGCGAGCGCGCCCGCCTCGGCGTGCTGCACCTGCCGGATGACCAGCTCAACCATGACGAAATCAGCGTTTCGCAGTTCCCGGAAGCCCGCCGGCCCAAGCTGCTGTGGGTGAACGGCGCGCTGACCGCCGCTCTGATGGTGACCCTGATTACCGGTCTGCTGCCGTTGCCGGTGCTGTTCATGATCGCTTTCAGCATCGCCATGATCATCAACTACCCCTGCCTGCAGCAGCAGAAGGAAAGGGTCGCGGCCCATGCCGGCAACGTGTTGGCGGTAGTCGGCCTGATCTTCGCTGCGGGCATCTTCACCGGCATCCTGTCCGGCACCGGCATGGTGGAAGCCATGTCCAAGAGCCTGCTGGCGGTCATCCCGCCGTCCATGGGCCCTTACATGGCGGTGATCACCGCGATCGTGAGCATGCCGTTCACCTTCTTCATGTCCAACGACGCTTTTTATTACGGCGTGTTACCGGTTCTGGCCGAGGCTGCGAGCCATTACGGCATCAGCCCGGTGGAGATGGCGCGAGCGTCTATCGTAGGCCAGCCGGTGCATCTGCTCAGTCCACTGGTACCGTCCACCTACCTGCTGGTGGGGCTGGCCAAAGTGGAGTTCGGTGACCACCAGCGCTTCACGTTGAAGTGGGCGGTGATGATTTGTCTGTGTATCCTCCTCGCCGCCTTGTTGCTGGGTGTGTTCCCGCTCTTCGGATCGCACTGACAGCCGCTGAATGACACCCCGATCAAGCCGGAATCTGCGTAAGCTCTTTCCGGCTTGTTCGTACTCTCCCCAAACCAAGAAACTCACGAGGATCAACGCATCATGGAATGGCTGACCAGCCCGGAAATCTGGGTCGCCTTCTTCACCCTGACCGCCCTGGAGATCGTCCTGGGCATCGACAACATCATCATGATCGCCATCCTCGTTGGCCGTATGCCGCCGCACATGCAGGCACGCACCCGCCTCTTCGGCCTGGCCCTGGCGATGATCACCCGCATCCTGCTGCTGCTCTCCATCACCTGGATCATGCGGCTCACCACTGACCTGTTCCACCTGTTCGGCCAGGGCATCTCCGGCCGTGACCTGATCCTGTTCTTCGGCGGCCTGTTCCTGCTATGGAAAAGCACCACCGAGATGTACCACAGCCTGGAAGGCGAAGATGAGACCGGCGCGGCGCCCTCCGGCGCGGCGCGCAACTTCATCGGCACCATCATCCAGATCGCCATCATCGACATCGTGTTCTCCCTGGACTCGGTGATCACCGCCGTCGGCATGGTGTCCCACGTGCCGGTCATGGTCGCCGCGATCATCGTCGCCGTCCTGGTGATGATGCTGGCCGCCGGTACCATCAGCGACTTCATCGACAAGCACCCGAGCCTGAAGATGCTGGCCCTGGCCTTCCTGGTGGTGGTCGGTACCGTGCTGATCGCCGAATCCTTCGAAGTCCACGTGCCGAAGGGTTACGTCTACTTCGCCATGGCCTTCTCCCTGGCCGTGGAGGCGCTCAACATCCGCATGCGCATCGCGCGTGGTCGCAAGGAAGATCCGGTGAAACTGCGCAAGGACATTCCTGGGCAGTAAGCCGAAGCAATGAAGAACGGGGCCGATTGGCCCCGTTTTTCATTGCTCACGGTTTACTTGTAGGGGCGAATTCATTCGCCAAGGGCTGCGCAGCTGCCCCCCCGCGGTCCAAGGGCAGGCCTTCGGCCTGCCTGGCGAATGAATTCAATATTCAATACCCCTTCAATTCCTCCGCCTTGAAGCCACGGAAGCTGCCACCGCCCAGCAGCAGTCTCAGCAGGCTGTCCATGGTCTGCAGGTCGTTGTCGAAACCGCCATGGCTGGTGCTCCGGCTGGCCGGGCTGCCGGTGTCGGCCACCACCAGGGAACTGCCGGGCGGCTGCTGGGCCGGCTGGAACTTCTGCATACCGAGCAGCGGTACCCGCCGCTGCTTGTCTTCCAGCGCATTGGAAACCAGGTAGAGCAGCGACTTGCGGTAAGCCCCGGCAACGTTGTCCTCCTGCTCAGCCTGATCTGACAGGATGAACAGAGTCTGCTGGCGAATGCCCTTGCCCAGCGCCTTGAGGAAGGTCGACTGGTATAGCTCCAGGGTGCAGGCCGGGGCAAACAGCACGAGATTGTCGATGACAGGACCATTCAGCGCCTGCCAGACCTGCAACAGACGGGCATGCCAGATGGAGCCGGCGCTGTGCCCAACCAGATGCACCTTGGGCGCCTGCGCCCCTTGGGCCGCCAACCAGCCGACCAGGCGTTGCAGCGCCAGCGTGCCCGCCGCACCCTTGCGGAAGGCCCGCTCGACGTCCAGCTTCATTTCCTGCCAGAGTGCGAACCCGGCCGGCTGCACCAGGCTCTCCATCTGGTTATCCCACCACGAGCTCACCGATCCCACGCGTTCCCCCACCAGCGGCAGCTTGCGGAGCAGGATGTCGCCCAACTCGGCCAGCAGCCCGGTTTCCCAGATGAAATGCAGTTCGTGGATCTCGTTATCGCGACACGCCGGTCGCCACTTGAAGGCGCGCATGGCCGAGCCGTTCACGCTGTTCAGGCCACCATGGGCATAGAGCAGCAAGTGCTGCGGCCGGCTGTGCTGCAGCTCTTCGATGATGGCGTCCAACTGGGTCAGGTCCGAGGCGTACTGGCCCAGGCCGTCGAAGTGGCCATCGTCGATGTGCAGGTAATGCAGGTAGATGGCCTCCTGGGGCGGGCCCTGCAAGGCCAGGCGCGCGGTGCCGCCATCGGACACGTATCGGGTCGCGGTATCGGTGACGCCATGGTTCACCGCAACGCCCAGCTGGGCGACCCAGACATCCCAGACATTGGCCTCGAAATCGGCATAGCTCCACAGCGCCACACCGGCGTACGCGGCCTTGCCCTGACGGTAGCCGCCCCAATCAGGCCCCCAGGAGTTCTGCACCAGGAAGCCGTCACGGGTGTAGCCGACGATGGCGAAGGCGTGCCCACCGCCAACGTCCAGCGCATCCGGCTTCCAGTCGATCACCCCGCGCCGTGGCGAGCGCCAGCCCTCGTGGGTACGCGCCGAGGCGAACAGCACGCCGACGTCACGCAAGGCCGCCTGGACGTCGTTGATCCGCGAGAAGACCCGGAAATACGCGCCCAGCGGCATATCCAACGCCTCCTGCTGAATCGCCGGGGTCAGGCCGCCGCCACCAGCCCAGCTGTCTTCCTGGCAGACACCGTGCTTGTGCCAGCCCTTCATCGCGCCCCGGGCGCTGCTGAAGTCGTAGTTCTCACCTGGCCACTGGTCGTAGCGCCTGGCCATGGCGAAGAGCATCGCCGGGCTGGCCCGGCCGGGCAGCGCGCACCGGCTACGCAGGTAATTGACCGCCGCAGCCAGGCCGAAGCCCGTGCAGGCACCTTCCTCGCCCTGGTCGAGGATGTGCAGCAGTTGCCAGTCCGGGAATAGCTCGTCGGGGAGTGGCGCCAGGGATGCGGAATAGGTGAGGTCGCGAAAATCCATGGAGTCGCGGCGGACATCCAGCTGCCTGGGCGCAGCCCTCCTGCGGGACTTTGTCGTGGCGGTACGCTTGGCCATGCTGACCTCCCTGTGCGGGTCCGGGCGACAAAGGAAGGATTGACCGCTTTCAACGCCTGGGAGGGATTGCTGACGAATGGCGACATGGGTCGGTCGCTCGCCACGCGGCCATTGGCGGCTTCAACTGCCTATATGCAACTGATTCAGAACGACTTTTCATACCATCAACAGCGTTGATGTTCTCTATCTAGAGTGATCACTTTTTAATCGCACCCCCGTCCGTAAGATTGGCTCCGTACCCAGTTTCCAGCCCCCTTGAGGAGCCCCCGATCATGAAAACCCAAGCCTTCGCCGCCCTGTTCATCGCCAGCCTGAGCACCAGTGTCTTCGCCCTGCCGTCCGACTCCCAACCGGTACTGGGCGAGTCGAAGGACGGCGCCTACATCCAGGTCATCGAGCCGGTTGCGGCCGAAGGCAGCTTCATGGTGCTGGACCGCGTAGCCGAAGGCGGTTCCGATCGCACGGGCGCCAACCGCATTGCTGAAGGTGGCTCTGACCGCACCGGTGCCAACCGTATTGCTGAAAGTGGTTCCGACCGCACCAATGGCTTCCGCGTAGCTGAAGGCGGTTCCGACCGTACCAACGCTATCCGTGTAGCCGAAGGTGGCTCCGATCGCCTGCCGCAAGCCCAGCACATCAGCTGATCGCAACTCGCTGTAAACCCTCAAAGCCCGGCGGATGCCGGGCTTGTTGTTTATGGGGCGAATTCTTTCGCAACTGGCCGCCCAGCGGCCCGTAGCCCGTACGCTGGTCCGGGCCAGGCTGGTCGAGCGGAGCTCGGCCTAACGAAGAAACACCCCACCCCGCACCGTTTGGCTTCGTTCCTCTGCCCAACCTACAAGGGCGGTTCCAGCCGCGTCTTGATCAGAACAGGCTCAACTGATCCTGTCCCTTGTCCGCTATGGGTGCCGCCGCTGGTGGGCTGTCGGCCTGCGGCATGACGCCCAGGCGCTCTGCCAATCCTGCTGCTCGCTCGGCGCGAGTCGAGACCGCCTCAGCCAGGCGTGCCGGCAGGCCCCAGATCTCTACCTTCTTCTTCGCCCGGGTGATGCCGGTGTAGAACAGCGCGCGGCTGAGCAACGGGCTGGGCTGTTCCGGCAACGCCAACAACACCTCGGTGAACTCCGACCCCTGGCTCTTGTGAACCGTCATGGCGAAGGCACTGTCGTGGCTGGGCAGGCGGGCCGGGGCGAAGGGGCGATAGCCCTCGTCGCCTTCAAAGAACACCCGCAGGCCATGGGGCGTGGCCAGGCACAGGCCGATATCGCCATTGAACAGACCAAGGGCGTAATCGTTCTGCCGCACCATCACCGCCCGACCGGGGTACCAGCGCTCGCGGGAAGGCACGCCCAGCCGTCGCTTGATGCGCGCCTCGAGGGTTTCGTTGATGCCACTGACACCCCAGGGGCCTTCACGCTGGGCGGTCAGGGCGCGGAAACCGTTGAAGGCGGCGAACGCCGACTCGGGGTCGGCAGTGCGTACAGCAGCGAAGTAGGGGGCATAACCCGCCTCCAGCCGCTCCAGCAAGGCAGTCGGGGTAGGGCCAGCGTTCCAGACCAGGTCCGGATGGCCGCCACGTAGCAATTCCTGAGTGCCGCGAGCATCACCGCCGTTGATGCGCCGCGCCAGTTCGCCAATGCCGCTGTCGCCCGCGAAACGATGGCTATGGGTCAGCAGCACCACGGCATCGCCCAGGCGCGAACGGGGTTGCTCCACCGGCACTGGCTGGCCGGTGATACGCGTGAGGTCTGCCGCCGCCACGGAGTCCAGGCCACGGCCTTCGCAAAGCTCAGCGAACACCGCGCCAGCCTCCACCGCCGCCAGTTGGTCCTTGTCACCCAGCAGGATCAGCCGGGCATTGGGAGGCAGGGCGTCAAGCAGCTTGGCCATCAGCGCCAGGTCGACCATGGAGGCTTCGTCCACCACCAGCACATCCAGCGGCAGCGGGTTATCAGCGTGATGGCGAACCTTTGGCGTGTCGCCACGGCTGCCGAGGAGCCGGTGCAGGGTGCGTGCCTCTTCGGGCAGGACTGCCTTGATAGTGTCGCTCACCGGCAGTTCGGCCTTGGCGTTGCGGATGGCCTCGGCCATGCGCGCGGCGGCCTTGCCGGTGGGCGCAGCCAGGCCGATAGCCAGCCGCTCACCGCCCGGCTGTTCCAGCAAGGCCGCGAGCAGGCGCACCACGGTGGTGGTCTTGCCGGTGCCGGGGCCACCGGAGATCACCGCGAGGTTGCGGCGCACGGCCTGAGCCGCTGCCAGGCGCTGCCAATCCGGCTGCTGGGTATTGCGGGCGAACAGCCGCTGCAAGGATTCGCCCAATTGCACTTCGTCCACCACAGGTCGGGCCAGCGCGCGTTGCAGCAGGTTGTCCGCCAGATGCGCCTCATAGGCGTGGTAGCGGCTCAGGTAGAGCCGGGCGCCATCCAGGGTCAGCGGCGCATAGCCGCCGGGCGGCGCCACCAGGGGCGATGCCTGCAGTGCGGTCAGCCAGACGGGCAGGGTGGGGGCCTGTACACCGGAGCCTCCCTCGACAAACAGCGATTGTCCGGCCCAGCGCGCCAGGGGCAGGCAGACATCACCAGCTCCCAGCGCCTGGCAGCACAGGGCAGCGGCGGCCAGCACAGAGTCCGCCGCCTGCGGATCGAGGCGTTGCAGGCTCTCGGTGAAATGGCGCTCCAGCGGTCCCAGGGACCAGTCGGCCAGGCCCATCAGTGGCCCTCCTCGAACAACAGGTCCAGCGCATCCAGCAAGCTGTCGGCAGGACGATGGAAGAACACACCCGCGTCCGGCATGCCGCGCAGGAACAGGTACCAGGCACCGCCCAGTTGGTCGCTGGAGAAACCGTCCAGGCGCTGGCGCAGGAAGCGCCGCAGCGCTACGAGATAGATCAGGTACTGCAGGTGATAGTGCTCGGCGGCGATGGCTTGCGTCAGACGCTCGCCGCCGTAGTAGCTGGCATCCGGGCCAAGCCAGTTGGACTTGTAGTCGGCGATGTACCAGCGCCCGTCATGCTCGAAAGTCAGGTCGATGAAGCCCTTCATGAAGCCCTTGAGGGTGTCGAACTCCAGACGCTCGGCGGCCGCGCGCATGGCATCCGGCAGTGCGTGGACAGGATCGGTGAGGATCGCCCGCAGACGGCCGACATCCAGCCCGGCCACCGGGAAAGTGAAACCCAGCTCCGGCAACCGTCGGTGAGCGGCGAGGGCGGACAGACTCAGCCCCTGGCCATCCAGGTCGGTATCCAGCACCAGTTGCAGGTGGGCGCTGGCGATGTCCGTCCAGCTGTCCGGCAGGCCGTGGCCCTGCAAATGCTTCTGCACCAGCGCCGACAACTCGCCCTCGCCGCGCATCCAGTCTTCCAGCACCGCGTGCAGGCAGGTACCGGCGCGGGCGCCGCGGGGGAAAGCGAAGAAGCCGCTGCCCGGCTCGGTGGCCGGCGGTATCACCAGACCGTCACGGTCAGGCGCTTCCATGTGCAGGCCGGCGGCCAGGCCCGAGAAACTACCCACCCGCCAGGCGCTGGCCAGGGTCCGCTCCAGCGTGGCGAGACCGGCCGGGGGCAGCGCGCGGGATTCGCCTTGCGCACTGGCTTCCTCGGCCTGCAGTTCGACAACCGCAATCTGACCTTCGCTGGCGTTGGCCAGGGTTTCCAGCTCGGCGCGCAGGGCGACGCCATCGCGGCTGGCCAGGTGCCGGGCGAGGGCGGCCAGTACATCGGCCTCGTCCAGTTCGCGGCCATGCAGCAGCCAGGCGAGGGCGCAACTGTGCAGGCCATCCTCCGGAAGCTCGCCATCCTTCTTCGCCTTGGGCAGGGCCACGGGGCCCCAGTGCAGCCAGAGACGGTCGCGGGCACGGGTCAAGGCCACATAGGCCAGGCGCAAGCGTTCGGCAAAGCGTTCGCGGCGGGCAGTTGCGCGATGGTTGTCGTAATCCTCTCCGCCGAGATCGAGCAACGGCGTTCCGTCCTCGGCGTGGCAGGTGATGTCCTCTTCGCGGCGCAACAACGCGCCGTCCCAGAGGTAGGGGCAGAACACCAGCGGGTACTCCAGGCCCTTGCTGGTGTGCACGGTGACGATCTGCACCCGCTCGGCATCGCTTTCCAGGCGCAGCAACGCATCGTCGCCATGGCTCTCGGCGGCACGCTGGGCGTTGAACCAGGTCAGCAGCGGTTCCAGGCCAGGCCGCTGGAGGCTTTCGGTTTGCAGCAGTTCGGCCAGGTGGAGGAGGTTGGTCAGCCGTCGCTCGCCATCGGGCAGGGCAATCAGACGCTCGGCCACGCCTTGCTCATCGAGCCAGGCGCGGAAGGCCCGCATGAAGCCCTGCTGTTGCCAGAGCTGGTGATAACGCTCGGCATTCTCGCGCTCTTCGTCCCAGGCGTGTTCGTCATCCTGGCAGCGCGCCAGTTGCTGCGCGTCCCGGCCCAGCAGGCGGGTGGACAGGGCATAGCGCAGCACGCCTTCACGACCGGGCTCGGCGTAGGCCGCCAATACTGCCGCCAGTTCCGCAGCCTCTTCGCTGTGCCAGACGCTGTCTCGCCCCCGACGCACGCTGGGTACACCACGGTCGGCCAACTCGGCAGCCACATCACCGGCCTGACGGTGGCTGGCCACCAGCACAGCGATGTCCCCGCCCTTGAGTGGCGAACGTACGCCATCTTCTTCGAAATATGCCTCTCCACGCGCACTGGCGGCCAGCAAACCGGCAATGCGGCGCGCGGTATCCGTGGCCACCGCACCGCCCGCTTCGCCCTTGCCAAGCGGTTCATCCCCCAGCCACACCAGTTCCAGCGGCGCAACGGCTTCAGGCAGCACCAGCCGCGCGCGAGCCTTGCTGCTGGCTCCCACGGGCGGGTAGTCGAGGCCGGGTTCGGCGAATGGCAGGGGGCGGTCGAAGACCTGATTGAGGGCTGCGATCAGCTGCGGTGTGGAACGGTGGTTGGTGTCCAGGCTGTACTGTCGCGCGGCCTCGTCGCGGGCCTTGAGGTAGGTGGCGAGGTCGGCGCCACGGAAGGCGTAGATGGCCTGCTTGGGATCGCCGACGAAACACAGGTCGCCCCGTTCTTCGTATACCCGGTGGAAGATCGCGTATTGCACCGGGTCGGTGTCCTGGAACTCGTCGATCAGCGCCACCGGATAGCGCTCGCGCAAGGCCTCGCCCAGCGCATCGCCTGCCGGTCCGCACAAGGCGTCGTCAAGGCGATTGAGCAGATCGTCGAAGGCCAGCAGACGCTGGGCAGCCTTGCGTGCCGGCAGCTCTCGGTTGAGGGTGTCCAGCAGGCGTACCTGCAGGTCGATCAGACGGGCCTCACCCGCGGGAGCGGCTTCCGCCAGGGCGTCGAAGAGCCTTTGCAGCGCGGCACAGAGGGCATGGTCCGGCGCATCGAAGCCCTTCTTGGTGGCCTTGGCAAGCGCCTCGGTGCCGAGCTTCTCCAGGCCCGTTGGCGGCGCGAAGAGGGCGGCCGGGTCAGCGAAGTAGGCATCCAGTTCGGTCTGCCATAACGCAAATTTGGCGGCGTCGTAGCTGCGCTTGTTGAGGCCATCGAGCTGGGCGAGCTGGGCCACGCATTCGGCACCCTGGCGTTGCCAGAAGCCCTGGGCGTGGGTCCAGGCTTCGCTGGCAGCGGACAGATCGCCAGCCTTCAGCTCACGCGGTTCGACACGCAGGTAAGGCTTGCCCAGGTGCGAACGCAGGCGCTGGCGCAGCGAGACCGGGGTGATGCGCTTCTGCGCCAGGAAGCGCGCCCAGGCCGGTTCGGCTTCCGCCAGCTCGCGCCGCCAGAGATCGGCGAGCAGCGCATCCAGCACTTCACGGTCGTCGGTTGCCAGTTCGCTGTCGAAGTCGCCTCCGGCCTCGAACGCGGCATCCTGAAGCGCGCGTTGGCAGAAGCCGTGGATGGTGAAGATGGCCGCCTCGTCGAAGCCGTGCACGGCCAGCAGCAAGCGACGGTGAGCGTCTTCACCGGGGTACTGGGCATACAGCCCGGCCAGCACCGGATCGGGCGCCGGCGCGCCCTCGTACATGGCGAGCAATGCCGCCAACCGCGCGCGAATGCGCTCGCGCAGCTCGGCGGTAGCGGCCGTGGTGTAGGTCACCACCAGGATCTGCCCGACGCCGAGCTGGCGCTCCAGCAACAAGCGCGCATACAGGGCGGTCAGGGTCCAGGTCTTGCCGGTACCGGCGCTGGCCTCGATCAGGCTGCGGCCGGTGAAGGGGTCCTTGAGCAGGTCGAGGCTCATGGCTGCTCCTTGTCGGTCAGGCAGGTGACCGGTTTCGCGAATGAACTCGCTCCGACAGGGAGTTCGGGACGGCACCGGACAAACCCCCTCTCCCTCTGGGAGAGGGTTGGGGTGAGGGAAATCAACGCCGCTGCCTGGTTTCGACAGGCAGACCTGCGGTCTGCTTGGCGAATGAATTCGCCCCTACAGATGAATTCGCCCCCAGAAGTGAATTGGCACCTGCTGGGGTACACGGCGTCATTCCTCATCGTCATCTCCCGCCAGGGCATCCAGTGCCGGGCCGAACAGGGTTTCGGCCAGTTGTTCGAAGCGCTCGTCCAGGGGTTCACGATCGCGGAAGGCGAGGGCGTACCAGGGGTCATGGGATTCGCCGAGCGGGCCGAAGTCGATGCCTTCCCAGGCCACACGCGCCTTGGAACGGGCAGCGTCGATCGGCTCCTTGCGACCGGGTTTGCGCAGGCCGTGGGCGAAGCCATAGCTGGCCTTGGTCAACAGAGGCAGGGGCGCGCATAGAGCTTCGCGATAGGCGTGCAACCAGGGCTCCAGCAGTTCGCGGGCGTTCGCCAGGGGACCGGCCTGCCAGTCGCCAGCCGGCGATAGCAGGCGGCTGTCGCGCGCAATGCCGGGCGTGGCGGCGAGGTTGAGCAACAGATGGCGCAGCCAGAACGGCGCGAGCTCCCATTCGCCGAGTCGGTTCAGGCGCCAGCCAAACAGGCCGTCGGGCGTCACCCCATCGAGCCAGCCGTGAATGCGTACACCGGCCAGTTCGATATCCACCAGCAACGGCTGCGGCACCGCCTCCGGTCGCGCCTCAAACAGGCGCGGGGCGAAGGCACGTACCGGGCCACGCAGCTGGCCCCAGAGGGCGTGGCCCAGCTCGCCGACCGGTAGCCAGCCAGCGGCACGGGCAATGCGTCGTTCGTCAGTCTCAGACCAGTCGCGTTCCACGGCGTCCAGGGCGAGCTGGCGCAGGCCGCGCCAGGCCGGGCCTTCAAGGCTGAAAGGCTCGTCGCTGGCCAGGGCTTCCTCGGTGTCCGCCAGACGCAGGCCAAGGCGCTGTTCGAGGAGAAAGCGCGCCGGATGGCGGAAGCACTGGATCAACTGCGAGGGCTCGAGGGTCAGCCAGTCGGCATCGGGCTCCGGTAGCGGCAAGGCGAAGGGCGCCGCGGCGGCCTGGGGCGTTTCCGCCAGACGTTGAGCCGCGCGGAACCAGGGCGCGGCAAAGCCGGCCTGCTGGCCACCGACGAAGTTGCCCGAGGCGAAGG
Source organism: Pseudomonas sp. BN606 (assembly GCF_029873115.1). Lineage (NCBI taxonomy): Bacteria > Pseudomonadati > Pseudomonadota > Gammaproteobacteria > Pseudomonadales > Pseudomonadaceae > Pseudomonas > Pseudomonas sp. BN606. Next base: position 32,529 of record NZ_SSOF01000080.1, read on the forward strand.
GTTGCAGCGGATGCATCACCAGCACCCGCTCGCTTGCCTTGTGCGCACCGGCAATAGCGGTGAGGTCGATGGTTTCCAGCAGCTCGCTGACCAGCACGGAAGGCGGCAGGTGCGCGTTATCCCGTGGGTCGCGTCCGACAAAACTGAGATAAAGCCCGTCGCGTGCCGATTGCAGGGTTTCCAGCAACAGGTAACGGTCGTCCAGGCGCCGGGCGCGATCACCGCGCCGGGGTTTGCGGCTTATCAGGTCGAAACCGGCCGCCGGGGTACGACGCGGGAAGGCGCCGTCGTCCAGTCCAAGCAAACAGACCTGGCGGAACGGCAGGCTGCGCATGGGCACCATGGTGCAAAAGGTCACCGCGCCGGTCAGGAAGCCCGAAGCGCCGCTGCCCTGGTCCAGGGCTGCCACCAGATGCTGGCGTACCAGGGCCAGTTCCAGCGGGCGCTCGATGCCGGCGGCCTCGGCCTGTTCGCGCAAGGCACCGCAGGCCTGGGACAGCAGCAACAGGGTGTCGCCGGCCTCGCGCTCGTCGAACAGCAGGTCGATCAGGCCCTGCAGGGTTTCCGCCCACTCCGCCAGTGGACGCGGCCGGGCCATGTCGTCGGCCAGGACACCAAGGCGCTGGACGAAGCCGGCGAGACGGCCGAGCAACTGCGCACGAGCGCCCTCCAGGGCATCCAGCGGCCAGTTGTCGCCGAGCAGGGGCGGGGCGTCACCGGCCAGTTGCGGCGGCGCGGCGAAGCCCAGCAGCAGGCGGTCCAGCCCCTGCCTCCAGCTGAAGGCGCCTTCCTCGGGCAGGCCAAGGCGCGCGCGGTGGGCGCCATCACGCCCCCAGCGCACGCCGGCGTCACGCAGCCAGTCGCGCAGCAGCGGAAGGTCTTCGTTCTCGATACCGGCGCGAGCGGCCAGGGCCGGCTGTTCCAGCCAGGCCAGGAGTTCTTCGGCGGCGAAGCGGCTTTGGGGAAGCTCCAGCAGGGCGAGGAAGGCTTCCACCAACGGCAACTCGGCGCGCAGGCTGCGGTCGGCCAGGCTGAAGGGGATGCGCGGCACGCCTTCGCGGGGGGCGAAGACCGCTTCGATATAGGGGGCATAACGCTCGATGTCCGGCGTCAGCACTACCACCTGGTCGGGGGTGAGTGCGGGGTCGGCCTTGAAGCGCGCCAGCAGCTGGTCGTGCAGCACCTCCACTTCGCGCAGGGGCGAGTGGCAAAGGTGGACTTCCAGGGAGCGATCATCCTCGCGCAGGCTCATGCGCTCTTCGGGACGACGGGTGCGCAGGCGCAGGATGTCGTTCTGCACGGCGCGCAGCAGACTGCTGTCATGCAGGTCGTCGTCCTCGGCATAAACGCCGATGTCCTGGCCGCCCAGAGTGAACAACGCATCGAAAAAATCGCGGCCCTGCTTGCCGAGGCTGGCCAGCAGCGGATGGCCGACGTCCAGGTACCAGTCGTCGATGCCCGGCTCCGGCAACCGCGCCAACTCGCGGATATCGCGGATGTCGCCCCATGCCTCGCGGCACGGGTTGAGCGCGAAGAGGATCACCTCGCAATGCCGCGCCAGGCCTTCCAGTACGCGCATGTGATGCGGCGGCAGGCTGCTGATGCCGAACACCACCAGGCGTTCCGGCAGACCTGCAATGCCTTCGCCTGCGTGCAGTCGCGCCAGCAGGTCACCCAGCAGGCGCGCACGATGCGGATGGCCATCGGCAGTGAGTTCGCGCCAGAGCAGCGCCTGCCACTCCTCGTCCGCGCCCAGTCCCAGCAATTCGCCACGCTCCCAGGTGTCGAGCCAGTCGTCGCGGTAGAGCAGGTACTGGTCGAAGACGTCGGCGATGCGTGAGCCGAGGGTCAGGCGGCGGCGTTCGTCGCCGCCTCCCAGGTACTGCGCCAGACGAGGTGCACGGGCTAGGTTGTCGGGTTCGCAGAGCCAGTCGTAGAGGCGCCAGCCCAGGGTCACGGGGTTGAAGGCCGATTGCGGCGGCAACTCGCCCAGCACAAGGCGTGTGACATCCCAGACGAAGCGCGCGGGCAGCTGGATATCCAGATGCATGGCAATGCCTTGCTTGCGCGCCAGTTGCAAGGTCAGCCAACGCCCCATGCCCTGGCTCGGCACTACGACCCGAGCAGGCGCCAGCGGGTCGCGCTGGGGTTGTGCGAGCAGGGTGCAGGCCAGCTCGCCGAGGCTTTCCAGGTCGTTGGCGTGGTAGAGGTTGAGCATGGGAGCGCCGATGTCTGAAGGTCGGCACAGGTTAGCAGCCGATCCGGCCGCAGGTCGCCCCCGTTACAGGGTTCGCAGCATGAGGAAGACCACGCGGAAACCACCTCAGCTTCATGCGCCAAGCCATTGATCGGTAATGAGCAGAATCGCCGAGAAGCGTCTTTAATTGTCATCAGGTGCCATACCAGTCAGGCGACTCGCTGAAATCAGCCAGGACCATGAAGGTCTAACGACAATCGTGTTACACAACGCCTGACCGCGCCGCTGTCTTCCTGCGCATGGATACGGCGGCCTTTCAAGATCGCCAGGAGGGCCACCATGCTGACGTTGCTCAATCTCCTCTCGGCCGTCGCCTTGCTCATCTGGGGCACGCATATCGTGCGAACGGGCATCCTCCGCGTGTACGGCGCCAACCTGCGCCGCCTGCTCAGTCGCAGCGTCCGCCGTCCGCCCCTGGCCTTCGCCGCTGGCATTGGCGTCACGGCCCTCGTGCAAAGCAGCAACGCCACTGCACTGCTGGTCAGCTCCTTTGTCTCCCAAGGGTTGATGCTACTGGCTCCGGCGCTGGCCATCATGCTCGGCGCCGACGTCGGCACGGCCCTGATGGCGCGGGTGCTGACCCTGGACCTGTCGTGGCTGTCGCCACTGCTGATCTTCTTCGGGGTGATCTTCTTCCTCTCCCGCAAGCAGACCCGCCTGGGGCAGCTCGGGCGGGTAGGCATCGGACTCGGGCTGATCATCCTCGCCCTGCAATTGATCATCGCTGCCGCCGAGCCCATCACCACCGCCAAGGGCGTGAAGGTGCTGTTCTCTTCGCTGACCGGTGATGTGCTGCTGGACGCCCTGACCGGCGCGCTGTTCGCGATGATTTCTTACTCCAGCCTGGCCGCCGTTCTGCTCACCGCCACGCTGGCCGCGTCCAAGGTAATCTCCCTCAAGGTGGCGCTCTGCCTGGTGATCGGCGCCAACCTCGGCAGCGGCATCCTCGCCCTGCTCAGCAGCAGCCTGCAGAACCCCGCCGGACGCCGCGTGGCCCTGGGCAGCCTGGCCTTCAAGCTGGCCGGCTGCATCCTCGTACTGCCGCTGGTGGGCCCCCTGGCCAGCTGGATCGACACCTGGCCCATTTCCAACGCCGAACTGGTGATCGCCTTCCACCTGCTCTACAACAGCGTGCGCTGCACTCTCTGCCTACCCCTGACGGTACCCATGGCGCGACTGTGCAACTGGTTGCTGCCGGACCGACCGCAGCCAGACGATGTCGCCAAGCCGCGCCATCTCGATCCAGCCGCCCTGGATACTCCGAGCCTCGCCCTGGCCAACGCCGTGCGCGAGACCCTGCGCATGGGCGATATCGTCGAGCAGATGCTGAACAACCTGTTGCATCTGCTGCGCGGCGGCGACCCGGTGCTGGGCAAGGACATCCACCGCCTGGATGACGACATCGATGCGCTCTACACCGCCATCAAGCTTTACCTGGCGCGCATGCCGCGCGATGACCTGGGTGAGCGCGACAGCCGGCGCTGGGCCGAGATCATCGAGCTGACCATCAATCTGGAGCAGGCCGGCGACATCATCGAGCGCATGCTCGATGACGTGCAGAGCAAGAACAGGGCCCAGGGCCGCGCCTTCTCCGAAGAAGGGCTGAGAGAGATCGTCAATCTTCACGACCAGTTGGTGGAAAACCTGCGCCTGTCGCTGTCGGTGTTTCTCAACGGCGATCAGGAAAACGCCAAGCGGCTGCGTCGGGCCAAGCAGCGCTTCCGCATCCTCGAACGCCGCTACGCCCACGCCCACGTCTCGCGGCTGCACCAGCAGGTGGTGCAGAGCATCGAGACCAGCGCCCTGCACCTTGGCCTGATCAGCGACATGAAGCGCATCAACTCGCTGTTCTGCGCCATCGCCTATGCGGTGCTGGACAACCCGGATGCCCCGGATTCCCTGGAAATCCCGGAGGAAAAACACCCGCAGGAAGAGCCGCAGCGCTATTTCGAACCGGAGATCGGCTCCCATCGTTGAGAATCGCTCTTCCCAGTGAGCAGGCCGCGTGGGCAGAATCCGGGGATGACGCCACACGACCCCTCCAATGCCTCGGTCAGCGCCAGTCTGACCCAGGCAATCCTGCACGCCGCATCCCAGCTCGGCCTTGGCCGCGAGGAGCTGCTGCGCGCCAGCCAGCTCGACGAAAAGCGCCTGGCCGACCCGGATGCGCGTATCGCTTTCAGCACCCAGGAAGCACTCTGGGCGGCCATCCACGCCCGCCTGCCGCATCCCGAACCGGGAATCGCCATCGGCCGCGCCCTGGCCCCCGGCCAGTTCAGCGTGCTCGGCTACCTGTTGCAGAGCAGCCCCACCCTGGGCGAAGCCCTGGAAGCCGAGCTGCGCTACCAGCGTCTGGTAGGAGAGGGCGGCAGCCTGGCGCTGGAAGTACGGGGCGATGAACTCTGGACCCTGTATCGCCCGCTGCACCCGAAGTTGCCGGCCACTCGTGCAAGGGTGCTGGCGCTGATGGCGTTCTGGCTGGAGCTGATGCGGCCGTTGCTGGCCGATCTACGTCTGATGCGGGCCTGCTTCGTACACCCGGCGCCGGCGGATACCACGCTCTACCAGCAATGCTTCGCCTGCCCGCTGCAGTTCGAGGCGGAGGACTACGCCCTGGTACTGCCCCTGTCACTGCGCTCGGCCGCACTGAAGCAATCCAACCCGCCGCTGCAGGCAGTGCTGCGACAGCACGCCGAGGCCTTGCTCGCACGCCTGCCCAGCGAAGGGCTGCGGGCACGGGTGGTAGCGCTGCTCGGCGCCCAACTGGCGCGCGGCGAACCCGACCGCGGCGCCTTGGCGGCGGCCCTTGGCATCAGCGAACGCACCCTGCAACGGCGCCTGGCAGATGAGGGCAGCAGCTACCAGCAACTGCTCAACGACACCCGTCGTCACCTGGCCGAGCGCCACCTGCAGGAAGGCCGTTTGCCCATCGCCGATATCGCCGTGCTGCTCGGCTACTCGGAGCCCAGCGTGTTCTTCCGTGCCTTCCGCCAGTGGACCGGGCTGACGCCGGGCGAGTACCGGCAGAAGCATCGGGACTGAGCGCTTCTGCTCTTTGTGGGAACGGGTGGGGCGGGATATCCAGCATCCCCGCCTGATCTCCTCAGGGCCGCCCTTCGGGCTGCTTGGCGAACGAATTCGAACCTACAGACGCTATCCCCCGCACCTTGAGAAACGCCAGGAATGCCTCGCGGCTCGAGTACTTCGGCCGATAGCCGAATTCTTCCTTCAGCCGGCGATTGTCCAGCACCGGGCGGTAGCGCAGAAAATCCAGCTGCTCGGGACCGTACTGGGTCAGGCCAAGGGGCTTGAGCAGGGCCAGGGCGGTGCGCAGCAACCCCGCAGGCAAGGGCCGGTAAGGTTTGCCGAGGATGCCGGCGATCTCGGCCATGCTCAGCGCACCATCGCCTGCCAGGTTGTAGATGCCACCGGCGCCGCGCTCCAGGCCTTCGCGGATGATCGCCACCACGTCCTGGTCCCAGATGAACACGAAGCGGCTGTCATGCCCCCTGATGCCCAGCACCGAGCGCTTCTGGAACAGCTCGGTGATCTGGTTGTTCACATGCTCGCCGAGAATGGTGCCGGGGCGCAGGACCAGCTGGCGCAGCTGTGGATGTTGCCTGCGGGCGTCAGCCAGCAGCAGCTCCACCTCGCGTTTGTGGCGGGCATAGGCGAAGAGGTCGTGGCCGCGCAGCGGGTGCTGTTCGTCGATCCACTGCGCGTTTTCCGGGTAGTAGCCGTAGGCGGCGCCGGAGCTGGTGACGATCAGTTGGCCCACGCCGTGGGCCACAGCCGCGTCCAGCACGGCACGGGTGCCGCCGACGTCGATGGCGTGGAGGCGCGCCTCGCTCATGCCGCGCGGCGGCGTCACCACCGAAGCCAGATGCACGATGGCATCGGGCTTCCAGCGCTGCACGCAGGCGGTCACTTCGCGGGGCAGGCTGATGTCCAGCGAAACCGGCTCGATGTTGGACTTGAGTCCTTGATGGCTCAGCGGGCGGATGTCCGCGGCCACCAGGGTCCAGTCCGGGTGGCGCGTGGCCAGGTCGTTCAGTACCTGCTGGCCGATGAAACCGGCCGCACCGGTGATCAGGACGCGCACGGCACTTCCTCCTGGACGCGGGGCGCGCGGCGGCGCCAGACAGCCACCAGCAGGAGGCCGGAAACGATGTGCCAGAGTCCCCAGAAGCCCGCCACCAGAGCCATGTCCAGCTGACCACCGAACTGGGTCAGGATCAGGCCAAGCGCGAGCCCGGAGTTCTGCATGCCGACCTCGATGGTCAGGGCGCGGCGGTCTGCATCGGCAAGTCCGGTCAGGCGCGAGGCGCTCCAGCCCAGCAACAAGGCAGCGGCGTTGTGGCCAACCACCACCAGCAGCACCAGGCCGGCGTTGGCCACCAGCAGTTGCCAGTTGCCCGCTGCCGCCGCAACCAGGAAAACGCCAAAAGCCAGCAGGGAAAAGCGTTTGAACCAGGGCAGCACGCGGGCACTGAAGGCCGGCGCCAGGTTGCCCACCGCCATGCCGGCGAGCAGCGGCAGCACCAGCAGTACGACCAGGCCACCGATGATGCCGCCGGCATCGACGTCCAGGCTGCTCATCTGGCCGTGCAGGAAGGCGTAGGTTTCCGGGTTGAGGCTGGCGGTGGCGGCGAAGTTGAGCGGCAGGCTGATGATTGCCAGCAGGCTCGAGAGACTGGTGACGCTCACCGACAGCGCAGTATTGCCGCGCGCCAGATGGGTGATGACGTTGGACAGGTTGCCGCCGGGGCACGCGGCCACCAGCAACATGCCCAGCTCCAGTCCGGGGCGCAGGTCGAGGAAGAGAGTGACCACGAGGGTCATCCAGGGCAACAACAGGCACTGACAGAGCAACCCCACCAGCGCCGGCAGGGGCCGTTTCAGTACCAGTAGGAAATGGGCCAGGCGCAGCTCCAGGGCCACGCCGAACATCAGCGCGGCGAGCACCAGCCCGAGAATCAGTTGCTGACTGCTGTCGTAGTTCATCGATGGGTTCTCTTGTTGTTCTTCTGCGGCCATTGGCAGGCGCAAGGCCAGAGCAGCTTAGCCGTCCGACCGGACGGCAGCAGTGGCCGACGTCGCCAGCGCGAGTGGCCAATCGCGACAGTCGCCTCCCGGTTGTCAGCCGGTGCCCCATGGGCCAGAGTGCCAGCATTCACCCAGGACAGGATGCCCATGTCGATCAGGAAGCTGCGCATCAGCGATATCGAAGCCTTGCACCGGCTGTTCGCCGAGGTCAGCGCCGAAGGCGAGTACCTGCTGCGCGCGGAGGCACCGCCCCTTGAGCAGATGCGGGCGCTGTTGCTGCGCTCACTGCCGCTGGACCTGCCGCAGTTCGTCGTCGACGCCGAGGGCGATCTGGTGGGCTCCATTGAAATATTCCCGGCCAGCCTGTGCCAGATGGAGGACGCCTCCGGGGAAGACTTCGGCGTGCTCGGCATGCAGGTGAGGAAGACCCATCGCGGTCGGGGCCTGGGCAGGCAGTTGATGGAGGCAGCGCTCGAACATTGCCGTCGGCAGGATATGCGCCGGGTGGAACTTGCCGTGCTGAAATCCAACGAAGCGGCGATCCGCCTTTACCAGCGTTTTGCCTTCCATTGGGTGGAGGACCTGCCGCCCGTCACCCTGCCCAACGGCCGCCCCGACCAGCCACAGAAGATGCGCCTGCTGCTGGACTGAGCGACAGGCCGTCAGCCCAGCTCCGACGCGCCTTCTCAGGGCTTCCGGTGGGCAGTATCCTGCGCGCCTCCCCCACGTCCTGTTGCGACCGATGCTGCTGTCGACCTTCAAACCCCATGTGCTCAAGCTGATCGAGCTGCTGCAGCGCCACCCGAGGCTGATCGCCCTCTACGGCTTCTGCTCCGGCATGGCGAGCTTCTTCCTGGTGGAACGAGGGGCGCGGGTGGCCAAGGTGATCGCCATCCTGCTGCTGGTGAGCTGGGTCTGGCTGATGCTGGAGAACCTGTTCCGGCGCAGTGTCGAGCGCCTCTTCGGCGTCGAGCTGCCGCCACCCCTGATGCGTTTCCTGACCCAGCTGATCCACCAGGAAAGCCTGTTCTTCGTGCTGCCGTTCTTCGCCATCACCACCAGCTGGAACAGCGGCCAGGCCCTGTTCACCGGGCTGCTGGGCGTGGCCGCGATCTGCTCGATCACCGACCCGATCTACAACCGCCATCTGTCGTCGCGCCGCTGGCTGTTCCTCGCCTACCACACACTTACGTTGTTCGCCGTGCTGCTGGCCGCGCTGCCACTGATCCTCCAGCAGACCACCGCGCAGAGCTATCGCTGGGCGTTGGGCATCGCCGTGGCGCTGTCCTTCGTCAGTCTGCTCGGTGTGTTTCGTGGACAGCGCTGGTGGCGCGTCCTGGGCCTGGGGGTGCTGACCCTGGCCCTCGGCGGGCTGGGCTGGGTCTCGCGGGTCTGGGTGCCGCCGGCGACGCTCTGGCTTACCGAAGTGGCGGTAACGCCCGACTTTGACAATCACCAGCGCACGCCAGGCGATGGCGTGGAAGAGGTCAGTGCCGCCGAGCTACGCAGCAAGGGGCTCTACGCCTACACGGCAATCAACGCCCCGCGCGGGCTGAACGAACGCATCTACCACGTGTGGCGCTTCAACGGCCGTGAAGTGGACCGAATTGCCTTGGACATCCACGGCGGCCGCGAAGCCGGCTACCGCGCCTGGACCCACAAGCAGAACTTCCCGGCTGACCCGGCGGGCCGCTGGCAGGTGCAGGTACTGACCGAAGCGGGGCAGATGATCGGTACGCTGCGCTTCCGGGTGACCCCATCCGACCTGCCACCCAAGCCCCACTGAGCACCAAGGTTGTTGGATCAAGGGGAACGCCGAGTTATTGCTCGCGCAACCATCCGAGCGCGATCTTTTGCGAGCAAGCTCGCTCCTACACAAAGCGGTGACTCAACCGAAGAACCAGTAGCAGACGATGATGGACGCGATTACGCCTGCCAGGTCCGCCAACAGGGCGCAGCCCACGGCGTGGCGGGCGCGCTGGATGCCCACCGAACCGAAGTAGACCGCCAGCACGTAGAAGGTGGTTTCGGTGCTGCCCTGCATGGTGGCGGCCACCAGCGCCGGGAAGCTGTCGACGCCCTGGGTCTGGATCGTCTCGATCAGCATGGCGCGGGCGGCACTGCCGGAGAAAGGTTTGACCAGCCCTGTCGGCAGTGCCTCGACGAAACGGCTGTCCAGTCCCAGGCCTTCGACTACCCAGCGGATGACGTCGAGCAGCTGATCCAGCGCACCCGAAGCACGCAGGGCACCCACGGCGCAGAGCATGGCGACCAGGTATGGCAGGAGGTTCTTCGCCACATCGAAGCCTTCCTTGGCACCTTCCACGAATGCCTCGTAGATCGGCACCTTCCGCAGCGCCCCCATCACCAGGAAACCGAGGATCAGCGCGAACAGGGTGAGGTTGCCGAGCAGGGAGGAGAGGGCAGTCAACGCGGTCGCCGAAAGACCGGCCAGCACTGCCATGAAGCCACCAAGCAGCAACGCGGCGCCGCCGAACCAGGCGAGCAGTACCGGGTCCGTCAGCCTGATCCGCTGCATGAACGCCACCGAAAGCAGCGCCGTCATGGTGGAAATCGCGTTGGCCAGGAGGATCGGCAGGAACACCAGGGCGGGATCGCTCGCACCGGCCTGGGCGCGGTACATGAAGATGGTCACCGGCAGCAGCACGAAGGAGGACGCGTTCATCACCATGAACAGCACCTGGGCGTTGCTCGCCGACGTGCTGCTGGGATTGAGCTCTTGCAGTGCCTTCATCGCCTTCAGGCCGATGGGCGTGGCGGCGTTGTCCAGGCCGAGGCCGTTGGCGGTGAAACTCAAGGTGACCAGACCGAGCGCCGGGTGACCACGTGGAACCTCGGGCATCAGGCGGGCGAACAGTGGCCCGAGCAGACGCGCGAGGATATCCACAAGACCGGCCCGTTCGGCGATGCGCAGGAAACCCAGCCACAAGGTCAGGGTCCCGAATAGCAGGATCATCACATCCACCGAGAGCTTGGCCATGGCGAACAGGCTCTCCACCATCGCCGCCCAGACACCCGGGTCCCCCCCGATCCAACGCACCAGCGCGGCCACCGCCGCCACCAGGAAGAAGCTCAGCCACAGGCCGTTGAGCATTTGCAGTCCCCCAGAAAACAGTGAGGCGGATTCTAGCGGGGGTGTAGCCGCAGGGGCGAATTCAATCTGCCCTTGAGCCCGCGTGAAATCCTGCCTCCCTCACCCCCGCAGGTGCTTGAATCAGGGCGCCAACAAAAAAGCCCCGATCTGGTCGGGGCTTTTTCGTTCAGCACGGCGCGGCCTCAGTCGATGACTGCACGGCCCTTGGCCGAGGTGGCGGTGTTGCCGGTGCTCGGCAGGGAGGCCAGGTAACGCTGGCCCTTCTCGGCGTCGTACATGCCTTCCCACTTCGCAATGACCAGTACCGCCAGGGCGTTGCCGATCACGTTCAGCGCGGTACGGGCCATGTCCATGATGCGGTCGACGCCCGCGATGAAGGCCAGGCCTTCCAGCGGGATGCCAACGCTGCCCAGGGTGGCCAGCAGGACCACGAAGGAGACGCCCGGCACACCGGCGATCCCCTTGGAGGTGACCATCAGAGTCAGCACCAGCAGCAGCTGCTGGCTGATGCTGAGATCGATGCCGTAGAGCTGGGCGATGAAGATGGCCGCGATGCTCTGGTACAGGGTCGAGCCATCGAGGTTGAAGGAGTAGCCGGTGGGGACCACGAAGCTGCTGATGGCGCGCGGTGCGCCGTAGGCTTCCATCTTCTCGATGATGCGCGGCAGGACGGTCTCGGAGCTGGCGGTGGAGTACGCGAGGATCAGCTCGTCCTTGAAGATGCGCATCAGCTTGATGATGGAGAAGCCGAACAGACGCGCCACCAGCCCCAGGACCATGAAGGCGAAGAAGGCGATGGCGAAGTACACCAGCACCACCAGCTTGGCCAGCGGCAGCAGCGAGGCGAAGCCGAAGTTGGCCACGGTCACGGCGATCAGCGCGAATACGCCGATGGGGGCGTACGCCATGATCATGTGGGTGACCTTGAACATGGTCTCGGACACGCCCTGGAACACCTTCACCACTGGCTCGCGAGTCTCGCCCGGAAGGCTCGAAAGGCCGAGGCCGAACATCACGGAGAAGAAGATGATCGGCAGCATCTCGCCACGGGCCACGGCGGCGAAGATGTTGGAGGGAATCAGGTTCAGCAGGGTCGAGATCAGCGCGTGGTCGTGCTGCACTTCCTGGGCGGTCTGCTGGTACTTGGAGATGTCCACCGTACCCAGGGTGCTCATGTCGATGCCGGCGCCGGGCTGGAAGAAGTTGGCCAGCAGCAGGCCGACGACGATCGCCACCGTGGTGATGATCTCGAAGTAGAGGATGGTCTTCAGGCCGATGCGGCCAAGCTTCTTGGCGTCGCCCACGCCAGCGATGCCGACGACCAGAGAAGCGATGACGATCGGGATGACGATCATCTTGATCAGGCGAATGAAGATGTCACCGGCCGGTTGCAGGACGTTGGTGATCCACCAGGCCTTTTCGGCACTGAAGTGGTTGAGCAGGGCGCCAATGGCGATACCCAGCACCAGCCCGATGAGAATCTGCCATGCGAGGCTCAATCTGGCCTTGGTCATAGTCGTCACCCTCTGAGTTCTTGTGGAAGTCGGGAGTACGGCACCGCCGGGATGGCCGAGCGGACCGCAAAAAAGGGGCGACATGATTCATAGGGAGCTAATGATCGTCTAATGCCGTAACCGCCTACCCTATGCCAAATCGGCATGACTAAAACCGGATGGGACCATGGTTCCAGCGCTTCCTGGATAGCATTTCCGGCATGGGAATTTTCCCGGAAGCGGCGACAGCAAAGTCTGTGAGCGCCATCTAGGCTGACTGGGTCCGGCCCGGTCGGGCTGCCAGTTTGTAGATGAATGGAGAGCGGCGATGAAGAAGGTCCTGGTGCTCTATTACTCGATGTACGGTCATATCGAACGTATGGCGGAATCCGTCGCCGAAGGCGCGCGCAGCGTTTCCGGCGTGGAAGTGACCCTCAAGCGTGTGCCGGAAACCATGCCTGAGGATGTGGCCCGTAAAGCCGGCGCCAAGCTGGATCAGGCCGCGCCCGTGGCCAGCCCGCAGGAGCTGGAGAACTACGACGCCATCCTGTTCGGCACGCCGACTCGCTTTGGCAACATGAGCGCACAGATGCGCAGCTTCCTCGACCAGACTGGCGGGCTCTGGGTGAAGGGCGCGCTGATCGGCAAGATCGGCAGCGTCTTCACCTCAACCGGCACCGGCGGCGGCTCGGAAACCACCATCACTTCGTTCTGGCACACGCTGGCGCATCACGGAATGCTGCTTGCCGGACTGCCCTATTCGGCACCGGAACTGACCGATATCAGTGAGCTGCGAGGGGGCTCGCCCTACGGCGCGGCTACCGTGGCCGGCAGCGATGGCTCGCGCCAGCCCAGCGCCAAGGAGCTATCCCTGGCGAAGTTCCAGGGCGCGCACGTGGCGACTTTGGTCAGCAGGATGAAATGAGGGGAGACCCTTGTGGGGGCGATTTCAATCGCTATGCAGGCCGAAGGACTGCTCGACAAGGTCCCAGGGGGCAACCCTGTCGCCATTCGCGAATGAATTCGCCCCCACAAAAGAAGCATTCATTACTGACGAGCAAATGTTTCTGCTGCCGGGAGCTGGAACTTTCCAACTCCCGGCAGCAGCTCGCCCGACCCGGCCCACATGGTCGTGGAGGCACCCCTTCTGCCCCTGGGTCACGCCGCTAAAGACAACGCGGAACAACCCGGCCCCTTGGTCCATCGGCCCGTCGCCGGACCTTGATCCCTTGAGTCCTCAATACCAGTTCGGGTCCGCTTTCAATTGCTCGTCGAGGATGTGCCGGACTTCTTCGTCCGGCTCGCCGAGCCAGCGATAACTGGCATGTCGACTGGGCGACTTGTCGGATGGCAAGCCGTCCGGCAACTGCACATAGAGTGCCCAGACGTCGTCCTTGTTCCAGCTGAAGGCAACATAGAGGCGCTGGCTGAAGCAGTTCTTGGCTTCGCAGAGCCCGCCCACCAGATACTTGTCACCCTCGTCTTCAACCGCCTTCATTGGCGGCGCAGTGCCCGAAAGATTCATGACCCACTCGGGTAGTCGGCTTTCGTCTTGCACCAGCTCCTGCCAGGTCTCCTGATACTCAGGGTCGCTGCCGAGCAGTTCGTTGAGGCGGTGCTGGGCGTCCGTGTCGGCGGCCAGCGCTTGAGCGCCGGCCAACCCCAGGAGCAAGGCGGTAACCGCCTTGATCGAGCGATCCATGAAAGCCTCCTCAGGGGGCGCGTCGGCCCATGATGAAGGACACCACGAACAGCACCAGGAAGATGACGAAAAGTATCTTCGCGATGCCCGCAGCGGTTCCGGCGATACCACCGAATCCAAGCACGGCGGCGACGATTGCGATGACCAGGAAAGTAAGTGCCCAACTCAGCATGGCCTTTCTCCTTTTGCTTCTGTTGTCAGCGCGACTGCGCAGGGACCACCGGCACGACGCAGACCGCAGCGTCGGTGGGTGTTGCATACCGTTGGCAGGCGCTGCGCAACATGACGATGCCACACAGCGCGGTAGTCAGGGCGAAGGCAAGGCTCAACATGACGGCACGCCTCTGCTCGATCAGAAGACCCAGCGCGGCTGGGCGCCGGCCTCGGTCCACATGTGCTGACTCACCTCATGCAGCGGGCCATCGGCACGAACCGGGGCCGTCCGGCTGCTCTGTTCCGCAGCGGGAACCTGCAGCGGCGCCGGCTGGATGCGCTCTCGCAGGTGCTGTTCGGCGAGCATGCCGAGCACCACGACCAGCCCGGTCAGAAGGACCATCAGCCATCTGGACGACCACCACTGGAAACCTTTCATCCTCGAATCCTCCCTTGGGGTGGATTTGTGGCCTCGTTACTTCAGATGCATGGCTCACGCCAGCCGCGGCCCTTCAAAAATCCTCACCAGCTCAATGGGTTACTTGAGAACCTCGACCACGCCCGACGGCACTTTGCACGATCAGGCTCAGCTCGCCAGGCAAATTGCATGCTCTTAAAAGGCCCGGAACCTCCCTGTTCCAGGCGGAGCTGTCCTGAAGGTGCACTGGGGTCACAAGAGGTAGAAAGACCGATGCGCCTTCAGGTATCGGGAACATCGCAAGGCCTGTGCCAGTCTTGATAATGAATAAACTTTCTTAGAAATCAGTAAGTTATATTTTGTCTAGGCACTTCACACACTTGCATGCTGCAATGCCTGTAGGAAAAACGCGTGCAACTTGCACGACATTTCTTGGACTAACTTTCTATGACTCGGAAATGGAGTGAGAGCATGGAACAGGTAACCGAGAACCAGGGACGAATCCTGCTGGTGGATGACGAGGCCGCCATCCTGCGTACCTTTCGCTACTGCCTGGAGGACGAAGGCTACAGCGTTGCCACGGCCGCCAGTGCGGCGCAGGCGGAGACGATCCTGCAGAGGCAGGTCTTCGACCTGTGCTTCCTCGATCTGCGTCTGGGCGAGGACAGCGGCCTCGACGTACTGGCGCAGATGCGCGTACAGGCGCCTTGGATGCGCGTGGTGATCGTGACTGCGCACTCAGCGGTCGATACGGCGGTGGATGCGATGCAGGCCGGCGCCGCCGATTACCTGGTCAAGCCCTGCAGCCCTGACCAATTGCGCATGGCCGCGGCCAAGCAGTTGGAAGTGCGCCAACTCACCGCGCGCCTGGAAGCCCTCGAAGGTGAAGTACGCCGCGCGGGTGAGGGACTGTTTTCCCAGAGCCCGGCCATGATGGCCGTGCTGGAGACCGCGAGGCAGGTGGCCGGCACCGACGCCAATATCCTCATTCTTGGTGAATCGGGCACCGGTAAGGGAGAACTGGCCCGCGCCATCCATGGCTGGAGCAAGCGCGCGAAGAAAGCTGTCGTCACCATCAATTGCCCCTCGCTGTCGGCCGACCTGATGGAAAGCGAGCTATTCGGACACAACCGGGGAGCCTTTACCGGTGCCAGCGAAAGCACCCTGGGCCGGGTAAGCCAGGCCGATGGCGGAACGCTGTTCCTCGACGAGATTGGCGACTTCCCCCTGAGCCTCCAGCCCAAACTGCTGCGTTTCATCCAGGACAAGGAGTACGAACGGGTGGGCGACCCGGTGACCCGTCGCGCCGATGTGCGCATTCTCGCCGCCACCAACCTTGATCTGGACGAGATGGTTCGCGACGGCCGCTTCCGAGAGGACCTGCTCTATCGCATCAACGTGATTGCCTTGAGCCTGCCGCCGTTACGCGAACGCCACGAAGACATCCTCGACCTCGCCGAGCGCTTCCTGGCGCGCTTCGTCGGCGAGTATGCACGTCCGGCGCGGGCCTTCAGCGAAGAAGCGACGGCAGCGCTGCTCAACTATCGCTGGCCGGGTAACGTGCGCGAACTGCGCAACGTGATCGAGCGCGCCACGATCATCTGCAACCAGGAGCGAGTCGAGGTCAGCCACCTGGGGCTGGGCGACACACCCACGGCCAATGCGCCAAGGGTAGGAGGACCGCTGAGCCTGGAAGACCTGGAACGCGCACATATCGCCGGAGTACTGGCCACTAGCGAGACGCTCGACCAGGCCGCCCGTACGCTGGGTATCGACGCTTCGACCCTGTATCGCAAACGCAAGCTTTACGGCCTCTGAAGGGGTCGCCGCCATGCGACTGCGCACGCGACTGTTTCTGAGCATCTCGGCACTGATCACCGTCGCCCTCCTGGGATTGCTGCTGGGCCTGGTCAGCGTGATGCAAATGGCAAGCTCCCAGGAACGCCTGATCAACCAGTCCTTCGCCACCATCGATATCAGCCTGCGGATGCGCCAGCAGCTGGGCGACCAGATGGTCAACCTGATGGGCAGGGACCTGGACCTGCCGGCCTTGCAGGCCTCGCAGCAGAAGTTCCTTGCGGCGTTGGATGAGGGCCTGCACTCGACCACGGATGAGCAGACCCTCGCACACTTCCAGCGGATCGCCGCGTCCTACAAGATCTTCCTCGACGTCGTGCGACAGCCCGTCAGCCTGCGCTGGAGCCTGCTGGACGACGACGACTTCAGCCACTCCCTGGATATCCTGCGCACCAGCATGGTGGAGCTGCAGCGCCATTCGCTGTCCGTGGTCGGCGACGCCGAAGGCGCTGCGCGCAATCGGGCGCTGCTGGTTGCAAGCCTGCTCGGCCTGCTCGGTATAGCGGTCCTGGCGGTCGGCCTCATTACCGCCCATGGCATGGCTCGTCGCTTCGCCGAACCCATCGACGCACTGGCCAAGGCCGCCGACCAGGTGGGCCGGGGAGATTTCAAGGTCACGCTACCCCTGTCGCCGGTGAACGAGATGTCCACGCTGATCCGTCGCTTTGGCCTGATGGCCGAGGCCCTGCGCATGTTCAAGGAAACCAATGTCGAGAAACTGCTGGCCGAGCAGCAGCGCCTGAAGGCAGTCCTCGACAGCATCGACGACGGCCTGCTGATCCTTGATCGGCAGGGGCGCATCCAGCACGCGAACCCAGTGGCACAGCGGCAGCTCTCCTGGGAGGAGGTCGTCCCCGGCCAGCTGCTGTCGCAGGCCCTTGGCCGGCCAGAGCTGGACGAGCTGGCCCAGCGGGTGCTGCGCGGTGAAACCCTGGACGAAGCGCCCGAGGACCTGGAAGTAAACGCGGACGGCGAGCAACGCCTGCTGAACTGGCGGCTGGTGCCGGTGGCGCTTGACGCAGAGCGCCTGCAGGGTGGAGTGATGGTGCTGCGAGACGTAACTGAAGAACGTGCCTTCGAGCGGGTACGTAACGAGTTCGTGCTGCGCGCCTCCCACGAGCTGCGGACACCGGTAACCGGCATGCAGATGGCCTTCGGTCTTCTCAACGAGCGCCTGAACTTCGACCCCGAAGGCCGCGAGGCGGACTTGCTGAAGACGGTGGACGAGGAAATGCAGCGGCTGGTACGCCTGATCAACGACTTGCTCGACTTTTCCCGCTACCAGAGTGGCGTGCAGGTACTGGAGCGCGAGCCCTGTGACCTGGAGGAGCTGCTTGTAGCTCTACGTCAGCGCTACGAGCCCCAAGCCAGCGAGCACGGTATCGAGATCGAACTGGAGCTGTACCCACCACTACCGCGGATGAGCCTCGATCGACTGCAAATCGAGCGGGTGCTGGACAACCTGGTGGGCAACGCGATTCGCCATAGCCCGAATGGCGGGCATATCCGCTTGCAGGCCCGGCGACACGGCGAACGGGTGCTGTTGAGTGTGGCGGACGACGGCGAGGGCGTGCCCTACAGCCAGCAGTCGCGGATCTTCGAGCCATTCGTGCAGGTTGGCCACCGCAAAGGTGGTGCCGGCCTTGGCCTGGCCATGTGCAAGGAGATCGTGCAACTGCACGGCGGGCGCATCGGCCTGTATTCACGCCCTGGGCATGGCGCGCAGTTCTATATGACGTTGCCGATGTAAGGGCGCGCTCGGAGCCTGCTTGCTTGTAGGGGCGAGTTCATTCGCCAAGCAGGCCGAAGGCATGCCCGCAAGGTTGAAAGGGTGCAGCTGCGCTGCCCTTGGCGAATGAATTCAACCCTACAGAAGAGAAGTCCGTGCACTGGGTAGATTCGCGGCTCGCCCCTTAACGCGGCATGCCGTTGAGCACCAGCAGCAGGGCGGCGGTCTCGGCATCGGGCTGGCCGTCGTAGAGGCGCTGGCGGTACTTCATCTGGAAGGCGGCGATGACGTTGCGGGTTTCCTTGTCCAGGACCCCGCTCTGCGGCGTGCTGTAGCCCTGGCGAATGAGCTGCTGTTGGAACCAGCCGACCGTGGGTAGAGCCGCAGCGAAACGCGCCTGTTCACGGGCCACCGCTCGCGCGTCCGGCCAGGGCAGCAGCCCGGCGTCGGCCAGGCGTTTCCAGGGGAACAGCGGGCCCGGGTCGACCTTGCGCTGGGGCGCGATATCGCTGTGGCCGATGATGCTGCCCAGTGGCAGGTTGTGGCGCTGGACGATGTCCTTGAGCAGTAGGATCAGGGCCTCGATCTGCTCCTCGCTGAACGGCTGGTAGACGCGCCCGGCTGGAGTATCGCGGTAGCCATTGTTGACCAGTTCGATGCCAAGGGTGCTGGCGTTCAACCAGGTACGCCCCTGCCACTCGCTGACGCCCGCATGCCAGGCGCGGCGATTCTCATCCACCAGGCGATAGACCTTGGCTGGATGGTCGCCAATCAGGTAATGGCTGCTGACGCCGTCACGGGTCAGCAGGCGCAGGGAGCTCTCCATGTCGGTGGAGGTGTAGTGCAACACCACGTACTGCACACGGCTGCTCTGGCTCACCGAACGGTGGCTATCGTCGATGCGCAGTCCGCCGGCGCAGCCACCGAGCAGAAGCAGGGCAAGGCTCAGGACAAGGGCTTTCATGGGGTCAGGTGAAGGATGCTTTGCAGGTTGTCGAGCAGCATGTCGACGCTGAGCATGATCAGCAACATGCCGGTCAGGCGCTCCACGGCCATCAGGCCACGGTCACCGAGGAAGCGTTGCAGGAAGGCAGCCTGCAGCAGGATCAGGGCCGTGCAGGCACAGGCCAGCAGCACCGCGACATAGAGTTCCCAGAGCGCTCCCTGGTGGGTGTTGCGCAGGGTCATCAGTACCGCGAGGGCCGACGGACCAGCTACTGCCGGGGTGGCCAGCGGCACCAGCATCGGTTCGCCGCCGGGCAGGTCGCCGAGCACGCCTTCGGGTCGCGGGAAAATCAGACGCAGAGCGATGATGAACAGGATGATGCCGCCGGCGATGGCGATGGACTCGCGGGAGAGGCCGAGGCCGCTGAGGATCTTGTCGCCAAAGGTGAGGAACAGCATCAGCAGGGCCAGCGCGAACAACAGTTCGCGCAGGGCGACCCTCAGGCGGCGCTCGGGCGCCACGCCCTTGAGTGCGGCGATGAAAATGGCGATGTTGCCGAAGGGGTCGGTGACCAGAAAGATCAGGACGGCAATGCCTAGGATTTCCATGGGGTGTCCCCTCAAACCAATGGGCAGAAGTGTAATGGCCGGTTGCGCTGGCGTCTGCGCGCAGTCTCGGGCGCCGGGTGGCGAACCTGTTGCGAAATCTTCCCGGACTCGTACTCCCGGAAGAAAAAGGGCGCGGATTATAGCCTGTTGCCACTGTGCTAATCGGACATGGGGCCTACAGACTGGGATGAACGGCGACGTGGAAACGGCCGCCACAGGTAATGTTGTAGGTAAGGGAAATCCCCGCCGAGGAAGACCGCCATGCGCCGCGCGCTGCTCTGGTTCAAGCAGGATCTCAGGCTCGATGACCACCCGGCGCTCCAGATCGCGCTCCAGGCTGACCGCTTGCTGCCCCTGTACGTCTTCGACCCCGCGCTGCTCGGTCCTTCTCCGTTGGGGCCGCGTCGTCTGGGTGTGCATCGGGCGCGCTTCCTCCTGGAAAGCCTGGCGGCCCTGGACTCCGGCCTGCGCCAGCACGGCTCACGGCTTCTGGTGGTACAGGGCCACGCGGAGCTGGTGATACCCACCCTGGTTGAGCACCTGGGCCTGGAGGAGGTACTGACCCTGGGTGAAATAGCGCCCTACGAGCTCGATGAGGTACGCCGTGTGCGTCATGCCTTGGGCGTGCCCCTCGTCGAGATGCCGGGTAACAACCTGTTGCGTGAAGAAGAACTGCCCCGCCCGCTGATCGAACTGCCTTCAGTCTTCAACCAGTTCCGCGACCTGATGGATGAGCGCCTCTACGTCTTCCAGCCGCGTCCTGCTCCTCCCACGCTGCCACCATTGCCCAGCGGCGCGCTGAGCCTGATGGTGCCCCTGCCAACGCTGTCCCGCCTGGGCCTGGGCGAGCCCCTGGGCACACCGGCCACCGCGTTCCCTTTCGCCGGCGGCGAGCCTGCCGCCCAGGCTCGGCTGCGCGACTATCTCTGGGAATCCCGGGGCGTGCACCAGTACCAGGAAACCCGCAACGGCATGATCGGCAGCGAGTACTCGTCCAAGCTGTCGCCCTGGCTGGCCAACGGCAGCCTGTCACCACGCCGGGTCGCCGCGGAGCTACATCGTCTGGAGGCACAGCATGGCCGCAGTGAGTCGACCCAGCAGCTGTGGATGGAGTTGCTCTGGCGCGAGTTCTTCCGCTGGACCCTGCTGCGCTTTGGTGGCGCCCTGTTCCGCTCGGATGGCCTGAAAGCCACCGCGCGGGCGCCGAACAATCTCGACGAGCGCTACCTGCGTTGGTGCAACGGCCGTACCGGTATGCCGCTGGTGGACGCCAACATGCGAGAGCTGATGATGACAGGCTGGATGTCCAGTCGTGGCCGCCAGGTGGTGGCAGCTTACCTGGTCAACGACTTGCAGCAGGATTGGCGCTATGGCGCGGCATGGTTCGAGGAGCACCTGCTGGACTACGACCCGGCAAGCAACTGGGGCAACTGGGCCTACCTCGCCGGGGTGGCCAGCGACCCGCGTCGCGCGCGGGCCTTCAATGCGCTGCGCCAGGCCCGGCAATACGACCCGGACGCCTCCTACGTCAGTCTCTGGCTACCGGAACTGCGCGGCCTGCCGATCGAGCAGCGCCACACTCCATTCATGCTCAGCGAACTGCAGTTCGCCGGGCTGGATTACCCGCGCCTGGAGCACATTCCGGACAATTGGAAACCTTATATCTCCAGTGCCGCCTGACAGGTTCAGCCTGGTTGCGAGAGGCCTTGGGGGTCGGGCTCGCTGCGCCCAGCCGAAGGTTTCGGCAGGGCCAGCTCGATGCGGTTGCGCCCCTGGTGCTTGGCCCGGTAGAGCGCCTCGTCCGCTCGCTGAAACGCGATGTCGCTCGGCTCACCGGCAATCAGCGATGTCAGGCCGCCCGAGAGGGTGATGGAAACCCGCTCCCCCTTGAAGTGGAACGGGCAGGCTTCGATGGCCAGTCGCAGGCATTCCATCAATTGCGCGCCGCCTTCCACCGGAGTCGCAGGCAACAGGACGGCGAACTCCTCACCGCCGAAGCGTGCGATGAAGTCGGTCTTGCGCAGTCGCCGGTGGAGTTCGCCGGCAATAATCTTCAGTACCTTGTCGCCGGCCAGGTGGCCAAAGCCATCGTTGATGCGCTTGAAATGGTCGATGTCGATTACCGCCAGCAACAGGTCGCCACCGTAGCGCTGCTGCCGGGCCAGTTCGATTTCCAGTCGCTCGTTCCAGGCCGCACGGTTGGGTAGGCCAGTGAGCGGGTCCCGCAGGGCCTTCTGGCGCTGGACCTCGAGGTTGTTCTGGAAGGTCTTGGCTTCTTCTTCCATGGTCGCCACCCGCGTCATCAGCACCTGCAGTCGCTCACCGACTTCGTGCTCGCGGGCCGAGCGCTGCTGCTGATAGCGGTTCATGGTATCGAGCAGACCGTCCAGGCGCTGTTCCAGGCTCTCCTTGAGGTGGTTGAGGTCGGTAGCGTCCTGCACGCTGGCCTGCAAGCCGCTGACCTGTTCGCGCAGCTGGTCGTCCAGGGCGCGGGCACTGTCCAGCGACTCGGAATAACCCTCATGTGCCGCGCTCAGGTGCTCGAGGAACAGCACCAGGCGCTGGTTCAGCTGTTTGAGGTAACCGGCGAATTCGCGGTGTCCGCTGTCGGTCACTGCCAGCACCAGCACTGCGAAGTCATCCAGCACGGGCACCAGTTCGTACCAGTTCAGCCCCCCTTCCAGGCGTTGGCGCAGGGCCGCTGCCTGCGGCTGGTGGTGCTCGGGAAGGTCCAGCTCGTCCAATAGTGAGCGCAGGCTGTCCGCCACATGGGGGGCGATAGCGCTGTAGCCCGGCTCCGGTAGGCCGGGCAGAGCGTACTCGGGGTTGCCGTCGCCGGTCAGAATGGAAGCGGAAAGCGGCAAGCTGTCCAGAGCGTTGCTGCGCACGGGGGCGGCGTCGACGATTGCGTGCTCAGGTTCAACAAGGGCGTTGGCCGGCAGGGTGGCCACAGGGTCAATCGACTTCGCCGATTCCTGAGAGGCTGGAACAGGCTCGGGCGAGCTCAATTTCTGGGCGGCCTGCGCTGGCTCTGCGCGTCGATACGCTTCGGGTTTCGCGACTTCCGCCCCTGTTGCTGCCGCCGGAGTCGGATCAGCTGACGCCTCCTCTCGGTTGCTGCCGAAAAGCCGTTGCAGCAGACCAGGCTTGGCAACTGACGCGTCGTCACTGGACAGCACTTCAAGCGCCTGCCCCTGTAGCACACCGAGTTCGGCCAGCAGCGCCGGCAGCTCACGGGGTTGGCGCGCACGCTCATCGATGCGTCTGGCGAACTGCTTGATCCCCTTGCGCACTTCGCGCGGCAAATCGAGCGAGAGAAGGCGACTGGCGATCCCCGAGAGGGCGCTGACGTTCTGTTCCACGCGTTGCTGGCGACGCTGCTCGGAGTCCAGCACCGCCTTCTCAAGACGCGGGATCAGCGCCGAAAGACCGGCGTCCATCTGCTCACTGCGGATGATTTCCCGCAACTCCTGCATGCACTGGTCAACCGCCTTGTCTGAACCCTCGGCCGCCAAGGAGCTGCGCACCAGGCCACGACGCAGCAGGTCGAGGCGAGCGTCCCAGCGCTTCTCGAGCTTCTCCTGCTGTTCAAGGCTTTCCAGGTATTTGGCTTTCCAACGCTGGGCGTCGTCGCTCATGCAAGGGTTCCGCGCAAGGGTTAGCTGAGGGCAAGGGGCAGGTCGGCCTGCAGCTCAACCGGCAGGCGAATGTCCACCGCCACGGGCAGATGGTCGGATATGGGTTGGCTGAGCACCGCCACTCGCTCCAGGGTCAGGCTGGAGCTGAGCAGGATATGGTCGAGACAGCGTTGTGGCCGCCAGCTGGGGAAAGTCGCCTCGACCTGCGGCGCCAGCAAGCCGAGATCGCGCAGGGGCGAATGCTCCAGCAGGTCGTTGGCATGGGTGTTCATGTCGCCCATCAACACCAGGTGGCGAAAGCCACTTACCCGCTCGCGGATATAGGCCAGTTGGCGGGTACGGGTACGGGCGCCGAGCGACAGGTGCATCATCACCACGGCGAGTGCATTCTTGCCTGAACCGAAGCGCAGCAGGATCGCACCGCGGCCGGGCGGGCCGGGCAGGGGGTGGTCTTCCAGGAGACTGGGCTGCAGACGGCTGAGCAGGCCGTTGCTGTGCTGGGCGATGCGCCCGAGATTGCGGTTGAGCTGTTGATACCAGTACGGGAAGGCGCCGAGCTGGGCGAGGTGCTCGACCTGATTGATGTAGCCGGAGCGGATGCTGCCGCCGTCGACCTCCTGCAGCGCGACCAGATCGTAGTCGCCAAGCAGGTCGCCAATGCGCTGGAGGTTTCCAGCGCGGCCTGTGTGCGGCAACAGATGCTGCCAGCCGCGGGTCAGGTAATGGCGGTAACGCTCGGTGCTGATGCCGACCTGGATGTTGAAGCTGAGCAGGCGCAAGCGGCCGTCGGCGGGCAACCCGCCCCTGTCGCAGTGGGGGTTGACCCGTGCATCGCACGGGCCTGCCTCCCGCTCACCCACCCAGCGTCGAAGCATCGGGCGAATGCGCCGCTTACTTCGCGGCGCGCTCCTTCTCGATCAGGTGCTCGGCGACCTTGAGGGTCTGCTCCGGGCCACCCGAGGAGCTGATGTCGAAGCGGTACTTGCCGTTGACCACCAAGGTCGGTACGCCGGTGATCTGGTAGGCCATGGCCAGCTTCTTGGCTTTCTCCATCTGGCCCTTCACCGCAAAGGAGTTGTAGGCCTTGAGGAAGGCGTCCTTGTCCACGCCCTGACCAGCGAGGAATTCAGCCATTTCCTCGGGGGTCGCGAGTTTCTTGCCTTCCTTGTGGATGGCATCGAACACGGCTTTGTGGACCTGATGCTCGACTTTCATGCTTTCGAGGGTGATGAACAGCTGGCCGTGGACATTCCAAAGGCCGCCGAACATGGCAGGAATGCGGACGAAGTTGACGTCTTCCGGCAGTTTCTCGGCCCAGGGATTGAGGGTCGGTTCGAACTGGTAGCAGTGCGGGCAGCCATACCAGAACAGCTCCACCACTTCGATCTTGCCGGGAACCGACACCGGAACCGGGCTGCTCAGCTCGACATACTGCTTGCCGGCTTCGATGTCCTCAGCCTGGACGGCGCTCATGCCCAGCAGGCTTGCGCCGGCAAGAACGGCGGAAAGAATCAGGTTACGCATGCTTCACTCCTTGAGGGGTAATAGGGCCGCGAAGGCCATGTTTCGACCTGCGGCGACACAGCGGGTTCCGGCCATTGTAGCGGGCCGAAGAATGAAAAAGGGTGGCCTAAGCCACCCTCTTTCACATTCCAGACAACGGGTCTCAGTGCAGGCCCTGGATGTAGCTGGATACCGCTTCGATGTCCTTGTTGCTCAGCTTGGCGGCGATGCCACGCATGATCATGCTGTCGCCATCGTTGGTGCGGTTGCCTTCGCGGAAATCAGTCAGCTGCTTGGCCACGTACTGGGCATGCTGGCCACCCAGGTGCGGGAAGCCGGCTGCCGCGTTACCGGAACCATCGGGAGCGTGGCAACCCGTGCAAGCGGGCATGCCCTGTTCCAGTTTGCCGCCGCGGAAGAGCGCTTCGCCGCGTGCCACGACTTTCGGATCGGCTGCGCCGACGCTGCCCTTCTGACTAGAGAAGTAGGCGGCGATGTCAGCCAGATCCTGATCGCTGAGGTTGTTCAGCAGGCCGGTCATTTCCAGCACGGTACGGTTACCAGCCTTGATGTCCTTCATCTGCTTGAGCAGGTAGCGTTCGCCCTGACCAGCCAGTTTCGGGAAATTCGGGGCGGCGCTGTTGCCGTCCGGACCATGGCAGGCGCCACAAACTGCGGCCTTGGCCTGACCAGCCTTGGCGTCGCCAGCGGCGTGGGCCATGCCGGTGATGCCCAAGGTCAACAGCAGACTCACGATTACTTTGTTCATCAGCTAATCCAACTACGGCTAAAGGGTAAAGGTGTTATGCACCGGGCTACTTTATTGGCTCATCCACTGGATGACGGCCTTGTAGTCCTCGGCACTGCAATCCATGCACAGACCTTTCGGCGGCATGGCGTTCAAACCGTTGGTGACGCTCTGTACCAGAGTGTCCATGCCCTTGGCCAGGCGCGGTTCCCAGGCAGCCTTGTCGCCCTTCTTCGGCGCCATCGGCAGCTGACCAGTATGACAGGCGCCGCAGGCCCGGTTGAAAACCGCTTCAGGATCCTGGGCCGCTTGCGCGACGAAGGACAGCGCCGCAAGGCTAGCAGCGAGCAGTACTTTCTTCATGATCAACCTCATCGGGGGGCTTCGCCGCGCATTCTGTCGTGCGTCGGTCATGCCGTGGACACCAGACCCTGGGGGATAAAGCGCACACTAAATCTGCGGCATTATATACTGGCGATGCATAAACGGAAACGAAACCGCCCTATGCGACACCGCGTCGCACCCCTGGATTCCTAATGTCATCGAAGAACCCGATCCTCGGCCTGTGCCAACAGGCCCGTTTTCTCATCAGTGCTGCCAAGGTCGACCAGTGCCCATCGGACACCGGACTGGAGGTGGCTTTTGCCGGGCGTTCCAACGCCGGAAAGTCCAGCGCGCTGAACACCCTTACCCATGCCAGTCTGGCGCGCACCTCGAAAACTCCGGGGCGCACCCAGTTGCTGAATTTCTTCTCCCTGGACGAAGAACGTCGCCTGGTGGACCTGCCAGGCTACGGCTACGCCAAGGTGCCGATCCCGCTCAAGCAGCACTGGCAGCATCACCTGGAGGCCTATCTCAGCAGCCGCGAAAGCCTCGCCGGGCTGGTCCTGCTGATGGACATCCGCCACCCGCTGACCGACTTCGACCGCCTGATGCTGGACTGGTCGAGCGCGGGCAACATGCCCATGCACATCCTGCTGACCAAGGCCGACAAGCTGGCTTTCGGTGCCGCGAAAAATGCCCTGCTGAAGGTTCGCCAGGAAATCCGCAAGGGTTGGGGCGAGGGTGTCAGCATCCAGCTGTTCTCCGCGCCCAAGCGCCAGGGCATCGAGGAAGCCCATGCGGTGCTTGCGCACTGGCTGCAGCTGGATCTGCAGGATGACGAGACCGAAGCCTGAATTCCGGGCAAAAAAAACCCCGGACTTCGTATGGGGAGGGGGAAGTTCGGGGTCTAAGTCTGAACCGCTAGGGCGGGGTTCAGATATCTGCCAACACTAAACACAGCAAAAGGAGCATCGAAAGGCTTCACCAGCCATTCATGTGTGTGACTCCCCCGCCTTGCAGAAAGTTCAGACTGGATTTCAAAACAGTTTGCTATCAAAAGAAGCTTTTTATTCGATCATGGAATAAGCATCTGTTTCTCTGCTGATACAGATGCCCGCCCTGAAGGCGCACTCAGTGCGCCTCGTCCCAGTTGTCGCCCACGCCCACTTCCACTACCAGCGGCACATCCAGCTCGGCGGCACCGCTCATGAGCGAACGAATCTGCTCGCTTACCTGCGCGACCAGCTCCTCGCGCACTTCCAGGACCAGTTCGTCGTGAACCTGCAGGATGACGCGAGCGTCCAGACCACTTTCCTGCAGCCAATCGTCCACCGCGACCATCGCACGCTTCATGATGTCAGCTGCGGTGCCCTGCATCGGCGCGTTGATCGCAGTGCGCTCAGCGCCCTTGCGCATGGCCTGGTTCTTGGAGTGGATTTCCGGCAAGTAAAGGCGACGACCGAACAACGTCTCGACGAAGCCCTGCTGCGCGGCCTGCTCGCGGGTGCGCTCCATATAGGCCAGCACGCCGGGATAGCGGGCGAAGTAACGGTCAATGTAAGCCTGGGCCTCCTTGCGCTCGACGCCGATCTGTTTGGCCAGGCCGAAGGCGCTCATGCCGTAGATCAGGCCGAAGTTGATCGCCTTGGCACTGCGTCGCTGGTTGTTGCTGACTTCCTCCAGCGCTACGCCGAACACCTCCGATGCGGTGGCACGGTGCACGTCGCGATCATGGCGGAAGGCGTCCAGCAGGCCTTCGTCCTTGGCCAGGTGGGCCATGATGCGCAGTTCGATCTGCGAATAATCCGCCGCCAGCAGCTTGTAGCCCTTGGGCGCGACGAAGGCCTGACGGATGCGCCGCCCTTCGGCGGTACGAATCGGGATGTTCTGCAGGTTCGGGTCAGTGGATGACAGGCGACCGGTAGCCGCCACCGCCTGGTGGTAGGAAGTGTGGATGCGCCCAGTACGCGGGTTGATCTGCTGCGGCAGCTTGTCGGTGTAGGTGCTCTTGAGCTTGCTCAGCGAACGGTACTGCATGATCACCTTGGGCAGCTCGTAGTCCTGCTCGGCAAGGTCGGCGAGCACGTTCTCGGCAGTGGAAGGCTGACCGGTAGCCGTCTTGGCCAGAACCGGCAGGCCGAGTTTTTCATAGAGGATGGCGCCTAGCTGCTTGGGCGAACCGAGGTTGAACTCCTGTCCGGCAAGCTCATAGGCCTGACGCTCCAGTCCCACCATCTTCTCGCCCAGTTCCAGGCTCTGCTGGCCCAGCAGCTTGCCGTCGACATAGGCACCATTGCGCTCGATTCGCGCCAGCACCGGCACCAGCGGCATCTCGATTTCCTTCAGCACCTTGGCCAGGGACGGGATGGCCTCCAGCTTCTGCCAGAGGGTCTGGTGCAGCCGCAGGGTGACGTCGGCATCCTCGGCCGCATAGGGGCCGGCCTGTTCAAGAGCGATCTGGTCGAAGGTCAGCTGCTTGGCGCCCTTGCCGGCAATGTCCTCGAATCGGATGGTGCTCTGGCCCAGGTACTTGAGGGCGAGACTGTCCATGTCGTGGCGGGTGGCGGTGGAGTCCAGCACGTAAGACTCGAGCATGGTGTCGAAGGCGATCCCCTGCACGGCGATCGGGGTGGAGGCATTGGCCAGGACGTTCATGTCGTATTTGGCGTGTTGGCCGACCTTGGCTTTGTGCGGATCTTCCAGCAGCGGCTTGAGGGCCTTGAGCACGGAATCACGATCGAGCTGCGCCGGCACACCCATATAGCTGTGGGCAAGCGGAACGTAAGCCGCCTCACCGGCTTCGACGGCGAAGGACACGCCCACTACCTGCGCCTGCTGGGCGTCGAGGCTGGTGGTCTCGGTGTCGAAGGCGAACAGCGGGGCGGCCTCGAGTTTCTTCATCCAGGCATCGAGCCGAGGTTGTTCCAGCACAACCTCATAGCGCTTCTCGGCCTCGGCAACCGGGGCTTCTTCCAGCGCCAGTTGTTCTCCGCCGGACTTGGCCGCCTGGCGCTGCAGGTCATCGAGCCAGGTTTTGAATTCCAGGGTGCGATAGAGCTCGGCCAGGGCATCACGGTCTGGTTCGCCAGGATGCAGCGCATCGATTTCGACGTTCAGTTCGACGTCGCACTTGATAGTGGCGAGCTTGTAGGACAGGTAAGCCATGTCCTTATGCTCTTCGAGCTTGGCCGGCAGGCCCTTGGCACCACGGATCGGCAGTTCCGGGACCTTGTCCAGGCTGGCGTACAGCATATCGAGGCCGCCACCCACGCCGGTGAGCAGGCCGAGGGCAGTCTTCTCGCCGACACCGGGTACTCCCGGAATGTTGTCGACCTTGTCGCCCATCAGCGCCAGGTAATCGATGATGAGTTCAGGACCGACACCGAATTTCTCCTTCACGCCATCAATGTCCAGCGTGCTACCGGTCATGGTGTTGACCAGCGTAATGTGCCCGTCGACCAGCTGCGCCATGTCCTTGTCGCCCGTGGAGATCACCACCGGCCGACCACCGGCCGCGCTCTGTCGGGCCAGGGTGCCGATCACATCATCGGCTTCCACGCCTTCCACGCAGAGCAGCGGCAGGCCGAGGGCGCGCACGCTGGCGTGCAGAGGTTCTACCTGCACCCGCAGTTCGTCCGGCATCGAGGGGCGATTGGCCTTGTACTGGGCGAACATCTCATCGCGGAAGGTCCCGCCCTTGGCGTCGAAGACCACCGCAAAGGGGCTGTCCGGATACTGCCGACGCAGGCTCTTGAGCATGTTCAGCACGCCTTTTACCGCACCCGTTGGCAAGCCGGCGGAGGTTGTCAGCGGCGGCAGGGCATGGAAGGCGCGGTACAGGTAGGAGGATCCGTCCACCAGGACGAGGGGGGCTTGGCTCATGCGTGAATTCAACCTTTATTCACCGGACCCGAAGTAGAATGGACCGATCATTGACGAGAAGGGACAAGGTTACCATGCGCGCACTGAACCGCCTTTTACTGGCCAGCCTGCTGGCCATCGCTCCAGTCGCCACGTTCGCCGCCGACGAGCCATCCGCCGAGCCGGACGTCACCATCCGCCAGGAAGGCGACAAGACCATCCAGGAATACCGCGTCAACGGTTTCCTGTACGCCATCAAGGTGACCCCGAAGAACGGCAAGCCCTACTTCCTGGTCCGCGCCGATGGCGAAAGCAACTATGTCCGCTCGGACAACCCAGACATGCTCATCCCCGCGTGGGAAATCTTCAGCTGGTAGCGCACGCAACCCCGTAACAAGGTAGTCCAATGTCCGTATTCACTCCGCTCGAACGTCCGGAACTGGAAGCTTTCCTCGCCCCTTACGGGCTTGGCCGGCTGAAGGATTTCCAAGGCATCGCCGAAGGCTCCGAGAACAGCAACTTCTTCGTCAGTCTGGAGCGGGGTGAATTCGTACTGACCCTGGTGGAGCGCGGCCCCAGCCACGATTTACCGTTCTTCATCGAGCTGCTCGATGTGCTCCACGAAGCGGACCTGCCGGTTCCTTTCGCCCTGCGCACCGCGGATGGAAAAGCCCTGCGCGAACTCGCCGGCAAGCCAGCGCTGCTGCAGCCGCGCCTGCCGGGCAAGCATGTGCACCTACCCAATGCCCACCATTGCGCGGAAGTTGGCGCCCTGCTGGCGCGCCTGCACCTGGCAACGCGCGAGCGCGTGCTGGAACGCAAGAGCGATCGCGGCCTGGACTGGATGCTCAATGAAGGTCCGGCGCTGGCCCTGCAACTGGACGACACGGCCCTGCCGCTGATGCGTGATGCACTGCGGGAAATCGGTGAGGTGAAGGAGCGTTTCCTCGCCCTGCCGCGCGCCAACCTGCATGCCGACCTGTTCAAGGACAACGCGTTGTTCGATGGCACCCACCTGTCCGGGGTGATCGACTTCTACAACGCCTGCTCCGGGCCGATGCTCTACGACCTGGCCATCTGCCTGAACGATTGGTGCTCTGATGCCGATGGCCGCCTCGACAAGTCGCTTGCCCGCGCCTTGCTGGGCGCCTATGCCACATTGCGCCCCTTCACCGCCGCCGAGGCCGAACTCTGGCCAACGGCCCTGCGCATCGCTTGCGTACGCTTCTGGCTTTCGCGTCTGATCGCTGCCAATGCCTTCGCCGGGCAGGACGTGCTGATCCACGATCCCAATGTGTTTCAGATGCGACTGGCGCAGCGCCAGAAGGTCGAGCTTCCGCTGCCGTTTGCGCTCTGAAGTCAGGATGGATCCGCTTTTCGTAGGGGCGAATGAATTCGCCCCCACAAGGTTTCGGCTCACCCGCACTTGGAATGGCCGCAATTGAGGCAGGTTGCACAGCCGTCCATCTGCACCACTGCCTGGGTGTTGCACTTGCCGCAGAGCTGGGCGCCGGGCGGAAAACCCTCTCCGGGTTCGGCCTTGGATGTGCCCAGGCTGGCTTCGTAGGCGGCGCGCTTCTCGGCGAGATAGAGCTTGTGTTCCTCGTCCAGCTTCTGGCCTTCCATCAGGCCGATGGCCACCAGATGGCGCTCCAGCACAGCGCCGATCTCAGCCACCAGTGACGGCATATAGACGCCGCCGCGCTTGAGGTAACCGCCGCGCGGATCAAATACAGCTTTCAGCTCTTCCACCAGGAAGGTGCAGTCGCCCCCCTTGCGAAACACCGCCGACATGATGCGGGTGAGGGCGACGATCCACTGGAAGTGCTCCATGCCTTTGGAGTTGATGAAGATCTCGAAGGGTCGACGCTGCTCGAAAGCGGTGCCCGGGTTGAGCACGATGTCATTGATCGTCACGTAGAGCGCGTGCTCGAACAGCGGCGACTTGATCTTGTAGGTGGCGCCTACCAGGGTCTCCGGCCGCTGCAGCGTCTCGTCCATCTGCACCACGGCGGCCGCTTCCTCGGCAGCCTTGCGCGCCTTTTCCTGGTCCAGATCGACCAGGCTGAAACCCTTGATCTTCTTCTCGATCTTGATGGTCATGACGGCCTCCGAGCATTCAATACCTGCCGTAATAGCCTTCCTTCAAGGCGTCGAAGAGGTTCGCGGCGGTGTGCAGCTCACCGTCGTATTCCACCTCCTCGTTGCCGCGCAGCTCCACCAGCGTGCCGTCTTCCAGTTCGAAGCGGTAGACGGTCCTCTCCAGGTCCGAATCCTTCACCAGCACGCCCTGGAAGGCCGCCGGGTTGAAGCGGAATGTCGTGCAACCCTTGAGTCCCTGGCGCCAAGCCTGGAGGTAGATGTCCTTGAAGTCCTCGAAGGGGAAGTCAGTGGGCACGTTGGCCGTCTTTGAGATGGAGGAGTCGATCCATTTCTGCGCGGCCGCCTGCATGTCCACGTGCTCCGCAGGGCTGATGTCGTCAGCACTGACGAAATAGTCCGGCAAGCGTTGCGCCGGATGTTCGGCGTCCGGACGTGCCTGGGTGTTGACCAGCGCGCGGTACGCCAGCAGCTCGTAACTGCAGACGTCGATCTTCTCCTTGGTCTTGCGCCCGGGGCGGATCAGGTTGCGCGAATACTGGTGAGCGTAGCTCGGCTCGATGCCATTGGATGCGTTGTTCGCCAGGCTCAGGCTGATGGTCCCGGTGGGGGCGATGGAGCTGTGATGGGTGAAGCGAGCCCCTACTTCGGCCAGCTCGGCGACCAGCTCCGGCGCATGTTCGGCGATGCGCTGCATATAGCGGGAGTAGCGGGCATGGAGGATGCGGCCAGGTACCCGGTCGCCGACCTTGTAGCCATCGTCCACCATTTCCGGGCGCTTGCGCAGCATGGCGGCGGTAACCTCGTAGTCCTGCATCAGGATCGGGGCCGGGCCCTTCTCCCGCGCCAGTTCCAGTGCTACCTGCCAGCCGGCCAATGCCATTTCCCGCGCCACCTCTTCGGTGAATACACAGGCCTCTGTACTGCCGTAGCGCAACCCCAGCAGCGCAAGTGCTGAGCCGAGCCCCAGGAATCCCATGCCGTGGCGGCGCTTGCCGAGGATTTCCTCGCGCTGGCGCGGTAGCGGCAGGCCGTTGACTTCCACCACGTTGTCGAGCATCCGGGTGAACACCCGCACGACCGCGCGGAAGCGCTCCCAATCGAAATGCGCCTCGCCGGTGAAGGGCTCCTCGACAAAGGCCGTGAGGTTGATCGAGCCCAGCAGGCACGAGCCGTAGGGAGGAAGCGGCTGCTCGCCGCAGGGGTTGGTCGCGCGAATCGCCTCGCACCACCAGTTGTTGTTCAGCTCGTTGACCCGGTCGATGAGGATGAAGCCCGGCTCGGCGAAATCGTAGGTGGACACCATGATCATGTCCCACAGGTGCCGGGCCTGGACGCGACCGTAGACCTTGCAAGCCACCAGGCCATCCTCGCGGACGATGTAGCCGTCGTGCACCGGCCAGTCACGCCAGATCACCTGGGTAGGATCGCCAAAGTCCAGCTCATCCCGTTCCTTCGGGTGCACCGGATAGAGCAGCGGCCACTCGGTGTCATTCTCCACCGCATGCATGAAGGCATCGCTGACCAGCAGGCTGAGGTTGAACTGGCGCAGGCGGCCGTCCTCGCGCTTGACGCGGATGAATTCGCGCACATCGGGATGGCAGACATCGAAGGTGCCCATCTGCGCTCCCCGGCGGCCGCCAGCGGAGCTCACGGTGAAGCACATCTTGTCGTAGATATCCATGAAGGACAGGGGCCCGCTGGTTTGCGCGCCGGCGCCGGATACGT
This sequence comes from Pseudomonas sp. BN606, assembly GCF_029873115.1. NCBI lineage: Bacteria > Pseudomonadati > Pseudomonadota > Gammaproteobacteria > Pseudomonadales > Pseudomonadaceae > Pseudomonas > Pseudomonas sp. BN606. The sequence goes on from NZ_SSOF01000080.1 coordinate 65,755, forward strand.
AGGCGCCTCGCGGGCGCAAGGTGCTGAATTCGTAGCCGATGCCGCAGCCGGCCTTGAGCGTCAGCCCGGCTTCATGGACCTTGCCGAGAATGTCGTCCATGGAGTCGAGGATGGTGCCGGAAACGGTGCAATTGATAGTGGACGTGGCGGGCTTGAAGTCCTGGGCACCGGCATTGGAGATGATCCGTCCGGCGGGGATGGCGCCATTGCGCAGGGCCCAGAGGAAGCGCTCGTACCAGTGCTCGCGCGCTGCAACATCGGCCTCCACCTCGGACAAGGCGCGAGCCACACGCTGCCAGGTGGCGTCCGGTGTGAGATCGATGGGGGTACCGTCCTTGTGCTTGAGGCGGTACTTGCTATCCCAGATTTCTTCCGACGCCGCCTGCAAGGCGATGCCATGATTGCCCTGGACCTGTTTGGGCGTTCCCGTCCTGGCCATCCGCTGCCCTCCTGCAATGAAGAGTCCAGACTAGTCGACCACGAATGCCGGCCGCTGATTCACATCAACGCGGCCCGCGGCCCCTCTCTCACATTAGCAGGCGGCTCCAACCCATCGCAGGTTGGTGCGGGCCACGCTGGGCCGAGCGAGGCGAGGTCCAATGATCGGAGGCGGGCCGGACACGATCGGCCGCCCCCTCTCTTAGAGGGAGAGGGGAGAACGACTCAAAGTGCTTCCAGGCAACCCGCCAGGCCATCGCCCAGATTCTGCAGCAAGGTCTCGTAGCCGTTGGCGGCCACCGGCGCACTCATGCCCAAGGCGTCCAGCTCAGCCAGGCGCACTTGCAGGCCGGCGGTCAGGGTATCGGCGAGACGTGGTCGCACTGGCGGTTCATTGAATACGCAGCTCGGACCAGCCTTCTGCAGCCGCTCGCGCATGGCGGCGACGTGTCGGGCGCCGGGCTGCACTTCACTGGCGACGCTGAACACACCCGCATGGCGCAGGCCGTAGGCGCTCTCGAAGTAGTCGAAAGCTTCATGGAAGACGAAGAACGGCTTTCCGGCGACCTTGGCCATGCGCGTCTTCATGCGGGCGTCGAGCTGGTCCAGACGGTCTTCGAAGGCCTTCAGGTTGGCCTGGTAACGAGCGGCGTTGGCCGGGTCGGCGCTGGCGAGGTCAGCGGCCATGCGTGCGGCGATCACCCTTGCGTTGGCCGGCAGCAGCCACAGGTGCGCGTCGATAGAGCCAGGGCGATGGTCATGATCGTGCTCGTGTTCATCGTGCTCGTCTTCGTGCTCATCGTGCAGCGCTTCGAAATGGCGCAGCGTCAGGCCCGGCTCACCCTGCAGCGCCACGCTGGGCTTGTCACGACCTTGCAGCACGCGGGGCAAGAAACCTTCCAGATCGGGGCCGATCCAGTAGAACAGGTCCGCCTCGCGTACCCGGCGCACGTCGGACGGGCGCAAGGCGTACTGGTGCGGCGAAGCGCCCGGAGGCAGCAGCACGTCAGGCTGGCCAGCGCCATCCTGTACGGCAGCGGCGATCAATTGCAGCGGCTTGATGCTGGTCAGCAGGCGCACATCGGCCTGCGCCGACAGGGCACAGGCACTGAGGAACAGGGGGACGAATAGACGGAACACGGCACAGACTCGGCGGTAAAAGAGTTATAGAATAACGTCTCTTTCACCAGACGTCGCCGCCGCCATGCTCAAGCCGATCAGCGCAAAAGCCCCCCTGGCCTGTCGCCCCCACGACCATTCCCATTGCGTGTCCAACGCCCTGGCCGAGGCCGACGCCATCTGCAGTCGCCATGGCCTGCGCCTGACTGCGCTGCGCAAGCGCGTACTGGAGCTGGTCTGGCAGAGCCACAAGCCGCTGGGCGCTTACGACATCCTTGGCGTGCTGACGGAAGAAGACGGTCGCCGCGCGGCGCCGCCCACCGTTTACCGCGCCCTGGATTTCCTCCTGGACAACGGCCTGGTACACCGCATTGCCTCGCTCAACGCGTTCGTCGGCTGCAACCATCCGGGCGAGTCCCACCAGGGTCAGTTCCTCATTTGCCGCAACTGCCAGACCGCCATCGAGCTGGAGCAGTCGAGCATCAGCCAGGCCATCGTCGACAGCGCCAAGTCCGTCGGCTTCGTCGTCGAAGGCCAGACCGTCGAAGTCGTCGGCCTCTGTGCCAGTTGCCAGGTGGCTGCATGAGCGACGTCCTGATCCGCCTCGACAAGATCGGTGTCGATTTCGCCGGCCTGCCGGTACTGCAGGATGTGCACCTCGCGGTAAAGGCCGGGGAAATCGTGACCCTGATCGGCCCCAACGGCGCCGGCAAGACCACCCTGGTGCGCACCGTGCTCGGCCTGCTCAAGCCGGACAAGGGCGAGGTCTGGCGCAAGCCGCGCCTGCATATCGGCTACATGCCGCAGAAGCTCCAGGTGGACGCGACCCTGCCGCTCACCGTGCTGCGCTTCCTGCGCCTGGTGCCGGGTGTCGACCGCAAGGCCGCCCTCGCAGCGCTGGATGAAGTGGGTGCCGCCCAGGTGATCGACAGCCCGCTGCAGAACATCTCCGGCGGCGAATTGCAGCGCGTACTGCTGGCCCGCGCCCTGCTGCGCGAGCCCGAGCTGCTGGTGCTGGACGAACCGGTGCAGGGCGTCGATGTCGCCGGCCAGGCCGAGCTTTACCGCCTGATCACCCGTCTGCGCGACCGACATGGCTGTGGCGTGCTGATGGTCTCCCACGACCTGCACCTGGTGATGAGCGCCACCGACCAGGTGGTCTGCCTGAACCGCCATGTCTGCTGCTCCGGCCATCCGGAACAGGTCAGCTTCGATCCGGCCTTCGTCGAGCTGTTCGGCCAGGATGCCAAGAGCCTCGCGGTCTATCACCACCACCACGACCATGCCCACGACCTGCATGGCGAAGTGGTGAAGCAACCTTTCCCCAGCGGCACCCGTTTCACTCCTGTCCACCAGCACGGCCCCGACTGCAACCATGGCTGATTTCCTCCTCAACGCGCTGCTCGCCGGCCTCGCCCTCGCCCTGGTCGCCGGCCCGCTCGGTTCCTTCGTGGTCTGGCGGCGCATGGCCTACTTCGGCGACACCCTGTCCCACGCCGCACTGCTCGGCGTGGCCCTCGGCCTGATGCTGGACGTCAACCCGACCCTGGCGGTGACCGTCGGCTGCGTGCTGCTCGCCGTGCTGCTGGTAACCCTGCAACAACGCCAGCCACTGGCCTCGGACACCCTGTTGGGCATCCTCGCCCACAGCACGCTGTCCCTGGGCCTGGTGGTGCTGAGTTTCATGAGCGAAGTACGCATCGACCTGATGGGCTATCTCTTCGGCGACTTGCTGGCGGTAAGCCGTACGGACCTCGCCTGGATTCTCGGCGGCAGTGCGCTGGTGCTGCTGGTGCTGATCCCCATGTGGCGGCCGCTGCTCGCGATCACCGTGCACGAGGAATTGGCGCGGGTAGAAGGCCTGCCCGTTGCGGCCATCCGCCTCGCCCTGATGCTGCTGATCGCCATCGTCATCGCCGTCGCCATGAAGATCGTCGGCGTGCTGCTGATCACTTCGTTGCTGATCATTCCGGCCGCGGCCGCCCAGCGCCATGCCCGCAGTCCCGAGCAGATGGCCCTGGGCGCCAGCCTGCTGGGCCTGGTGGCGGTCTGTGCGGGCCTGGCGCTGTCCTGGTTCAAGGACACACCGGCTGGCCCGTCCATCGTTGTCTCCGCGGCCAGCCTGTTCCTCTTCAGCTTTGCCCTGCCGCGACGCGCCTGAGGTCGGCGAGCACCAGGGACGCGGCCTTCTCCGCGATCATCAGGGTCGGCGAGCAGGTGTTGCCGGAGACGATTTCCGGCATCACCGAGGCGTCGGCAATTCGCAATCCCGGCACGCCGTGCACCTTCAGCTCGGCGTCCACCACAGCCTCCGGGCCACGGCCCATTCGACAGGTGCCCACCGGGTGGAAGATGGTGGTGCCGATCTGCCCCGCCGCCTCATGCAGCTCCTCTTCGCTCTGTAGCGCCGGGCCCGGCAGGTATTCCTCCGGCCGATAGCGCGCCAGCGCGGGCGCGGCGGCGATACGCCGGGTGAGGCGTATGGTATCAGCGGCGACTCGCAAGTCCTCGGCATCACTCAGGTAGTTAGGCCGGATCAACGGCGGCGCCTTGTGATCGACCGAGCGGATATCCACCCGGCCGCGACTCTGCGGGCGCAGGTTGCACACCGAAGCGGTGAACGCCGGGAAGGGATGCAGCGGTTCGCCGAAGCGCTCCAGTGACAGCGGCTGCACGTGATATTCGAGGTTCGCCCGGGTCTGCTCAGGACCGGAACGTACGAAGGCGCCCAGCTGACTCGGTGCCATGGCCAGCGGACCGCTGCGACTGGCGAGATACTGCAGCCCCATGCCCAGCTTGCCCCACCAATTGCCAGCCAACTGGTTGAGGGTCGGCACCCCGGACACCTTAAAGATCAGGCGCAGCTGAAGGTGGTCCTGCAAGTTGCCGCCCACACCTGGCAGTTCGTGGCGCACGCCAATACCGAGCCGCTCCAGCAAGGGCCTGGGACCTATCCCGGAGCGCTGCAGCAACATGGGCGTACTTACGGCACCGGCACAGAGGATCACTTCGCGGCGCGCACGGAACTCCTGCTGCAGGCCTTCCCAGCGCCCAACCACACCCACTGCACGCCCCCGCTCCAGCAGTAGTCGATCCACCTCCACGCCCGTACGTACGGTCAAGTTCGGCCGATGCATTACCGGGCGCAGGAATCCCTTGGAGGCATTCCAGCGCACACCCCTGCGCTGGTTCACCTGGAAGTAGCCGCAGCCCTGGTTGTCGCCGGTGTTGAAGTCCTCGACAGGCGCAATCCCGCACTCGCCGGCAGCCAGCCGGAAGGCGTCGAGGATTTCCCAGGACAGGCGCTGGCGCTCGACCCGCCACTCGCCGGCTTCGCTATGAAACTCACTGGCCCCGCCGAAATGGCTTTCGCTCCTGAGGAACAGGGCCAGCACGTCCTTCCAGCTCCATCCCGGATTGCCCAGCGCCTCCCAGCGATCGTAGTCGGCGGACTGGCCGCGCATGTAGATCATCCCGTTGATCGAGGAACTGCCGCCCAGCACCCGCCCGCGCGGGTAGCCCAGGCTGCGGCCATGCAGGCCGGGCTCGGCCTCGGTGCGATAGCACCAGTCGGTACGTGGGTTGCCGATGCAATAGAGGTAGCCAACCGGAATGTGGATCCAGGGATGGTTATCCCGGCCACCGGCCTCCAGCAGCAGTACGCGCACCTTGGGGTCCGCCGAGAGCCGGTTGGCCAGTAGGCAACCGGCAGGGCCGGCGCCGACGATGAGGTAGTCGAATTCCTCGTGGGCAGGGTACATGGCAATCCTCGCCGTTCTTGTCGTTATGACTGGCCATAGTGCAGCAGCTGCGCATCGAACAGGAGCCTGGATGACATATCCAGGACCGCTGGGATGCCTCCAGAAATGCCATCCTCGCGGCCGATTTGCCCCTACTTTTTGTCCTGAAGAGTGCCGCAGTGTAGAATCGCGCGTTTTTTGAGCAATCAGAGACCCGCCGGAATGAAGCAGTTCGCTACTCGTTGCCTGCCTGTTGTCGCCTTTTCCCTGCTGCTGGCCGCCTGCCAGACCGCCCAGCAAGTGGCCGAATTGCCAACGGACGAACTGGTGAGCAGCTTTCAACACCTCGACCGTGACCTTACCGAAGGCAAGCTCACCGAAGCAGAAGCCCGTCTCGAGGACCTCGAGCGTAGCGCCGCTGGCGATACCCGCCTGGAGCAGTATCAGCGCCAGCTCGCCGATGCCTGGCTGAAGCGTGGCCAGGCCGCCCTGCAACAGGGCGACCTGGACAACGCCGCCAAGGCCCTCAGCCATGCCCGCAGCCTGATGCCTCAGGCGCCGGCCCTGACCACTGGACTGGACGGAGCCATCGACAAGGCCCGTGAGGACGCCGAAGCTCGCGCAGAGCAGGCCCGCCGCGCCAGCGAAGCCGCAGCTGCCAAGGAAAACGCAGCGCGCCTGGAACAGGCCCGCCAGTTGCGCGAAGCCGCCGAGCGCCAAGCCGCCGCCATCCAGGCGAACGCCACACTGCCCAACGCCCCCGAGGGTGAAAAACCCGTCGCCCAGGCCGCCAAACCGCTGCGCGCCTTAACGCCGCTGGTGGAAATGCCCCAGCTCGACCGTGATGACAACGAGAACCTGCGTCGCCTGCTGGATGGTGTGGCCGCCGATATCGTCGCTCACGATTGCGCCGTGCAGATTCAGGTGCGCGAGGCCAAGGACTATCCATGGGTCGCCGCCCTGCTGTCGGCACGGGTGAAGAAACTCGACCCTGGTTTCAAGACGCAGTACAGCCAGGCCCTGAAGCCCGACCAGGTCCCGCGCCTGGTGCTCAGCCCCCGCCACTGAACGCCCCTGCCGGGCGGCGACTAGACTGCACGAAGTCCACCTGTCGCTTATTCCTCGTTGCTATAGCCTTAGGTCCAGAAAGATTTTCTGTGCCTATGTGCCAGCAGGTAAACTTGCCGGTTTTTAGCCGATCCGGCTAACGACGAACCCACAAGGTTTCCGCAGTGATCGAATTCCATAACGTCCACAAGGCGTACCGCGTTGAAGGCCGCGAAATCCCGGCCCTGCAGCCGACCGACCTCGCCATTCAGAGCGGCGAAGTATTCGGCCTGATCGGCCATTCGGGTGCCGGCAAGAGCACCCTGCTGCGCCTGATCAACCGCCTTGAAGAGCCCACCGGCGGTCGCATCGTCATCGACGGCGACGACATTACCGCCCTGGACAGCGAAGGCCTGCGCCGCTTCCGCCAGCGCGTCGGAATGATCTTCCAGCACTTCAACCTGCTGTCGTCCAAGACCGTCGCCGAGAACGTCGCCTTGCCCCTGAAGCTGGCAGGCGAGCTGTCGCGCACCGAGATCGATCGACGCGTCGCCGAACTGCTGGCCCGCGTGGGCCTCAGTGACCACGCCCGCAAGTACCCGGCGCAACTCTCTGGCGGCCAGAAGCAGCGCGTGGGCATTGCCCGAGCCCTGGCTACGCAGCCGAAAATCCTGCTCTGCGACGAGGCCACCAGTGCCCTCGACCCGCAGACCACGGCCTCGGTGCTGCAACTGCTTGCCGAGATCAACCGCGAACTGAAGCTCACCATCGTCCTCATCACCCACGAGATGGATGTGATCCGCCGGGTGTGCGACCGCGTGGCAGTAATGGACGGCGGCGTGATCGTCGAGCAGGGCACGGTAGCCGATGTGTTCCTGCATCCCCAACACACCACCACCCAGCGCTTCGTGCTGGAAGATGAGCAGGTCGACGAAGGCGAGCAGCGTGACGACTTCACCCACGTCAGCGGCCGCATCCTGCGCCTGACCTTCCGTGGCGAAGCTACCTACGCCCCGCTGCTGGGCACCGTCGCGCGCCAGACCGGCGTCGACTACAGCATCCTTGCCGGCCGCATCGACCGTATCAAGGACACCCCCTACGGCCAACTGACCCTGGCCCTGACCGGCGGCGACATCGACGCCGCGCTTGGCTGCTTCCGCGCGGCGGACGTGCACCTGGAGATCCTGCGCTGATGGAAGCCTTGCTCGCCAATATCGACTGGTACGAAATCTGGCTCGCCACCCTCGACACCTTCCTGATGCTGGGTGGCTCGCTGCTGTTCACCGTGCTGCTGGGCCTGCCGCTGGGCGTGCTGCTGTTCCTTACCGGCCCGCGCCAGCTGTTCGAGCAGAAGACCATCTACGGTCTGCTGTCGCTTCTGGTGAACGTGCTGCGCTCACTGCCCTTCATCATCCTGCTGATCGTGATGATCCCGTTCACCGTGTTCATCACTGGCACCTCCCTGGGTGTCGCCGGTGCCATTCCACCGCTGGTGGTGGGTGCCACGCCGTTCTTCGCACGCCTGGTGGAAACTGCCTTGCGCGAGGTGGACCGCGGCATTCTCGAAGCCACCCAGGCCATGGGCGCCACCACGCGCCAGATCATCTGGAACGCCCTGCTGCCGGAAGCGCGGCCGGGCATCTTCGCCGCCATCACGGTCACCGCCATCACGCTGGTGTCCTACACCGCCATGGCGGGTGTGGTGGGCGCGGGTGGCCTCGGCGACCTGGCCATCCGCTTCGGCTACCAGCGCTTCCAGACCGACGTGATGGTGGTCACCGTGGTCCTGCTGCTGGTGCTCGTACAGATCCTGCAAACCGTCGGCGACAAGCTGGTGGTGCATTTTTCCCGTAAATGACCTGGTGCCGGCGCCATCCGCGCCGGCCCGATGACTTCCCAAAAGGAGCCGTTCATGAAGAAATTGCTGGTGGCCTTCGCCGCACTGACCGCCCTCTCCGCCCAGGCCGACACGCTGAAAGTCGCCGCTACCCCGGTGCCTCATGCGGAAATCCTCGAGTTCATCAAGCCGCAGCTGGCGAAGGAAGGCGTGGACCTGCAGGTGAAGGTCTTCACCGACTACGTGCAGCCCAACGTGCAGGTTGCCGAAGGCCGCCTCGACGCCAACTTCTTCCAGCACCAGCCCTACCTGGATGAGTTCAACAAGGCCCGTCAGACCAAGGTGAAGCTGGTATCCGTGGTTGGCGTGCACGTCGAGCCCTTCGGCGCTTATTCCAGCAAGGTGAAGTCCCTGGCCGAACTGCCGGAAGGCGCCCAGGTGGTCATCCCCAACGACGCCACCAACGGCGGCCGCGCCCTGCTGCTGCTGGACAAGGCCGGCGTGATCAAGTTGAAGGACAACACCAGCATCACCGCCACCCCGAAGGACATCGTCGAGAATCCGAAGGGCATCAAGGTGCGTGAACTGGAAGCCGCCACCCTGCCGCGCGTGCTGAACCAGGTGGACCTGGCGCTGATCAACACCAACTACGCGCTGGAAGCCAAGCTGAACCCCACCAAGGACGCCTTGGTGATCGAAGGCAGCGACTCGCCCTACGTGAACATTCTGGTTGCCCGCGAGGACAACAAGGCCAGCGCCGACATGCAGAAACTGGCCAAGGCCCTGAACAGCCCCGAGGTGAAGAAGTTCATCGAGGAGAAGTACAAGGGCGCCGTAGTGCCGGCGTTCTGATCACTTCGCGCTGAATGAAAAAGCCCGCTCGATTGAGCGGGCTTTTTTGTGGGTGTCGAGGTATCGGAGGGCAGCGCCACCTGTAGGGGCGAATTCATTCGCCAAGGGCTGCGAAGCGGCCCTGAGCTCAGCCCTTCGGCGTCACCAGCCCCGGCAGTTGCTCCTTGAGCTTCTGGTTGTTCAGCGGCGAGCGGATGAAGCCGCGCTGGGTACCGTCAGGGCCCAGGACCACCAGGTTGCCGCTGTGGTCCACGGTGTAGTTTTCCTTGCTGGTGTCAGCCGGGATGAAGGGGATGCTTACCGCATTGGAGAGTTTCTGCAGGGTCGGCAGGTCGGCGGTCAGGCCAATGAAGGCCGGGTCAAAGTAGCCCAGGTACTGCTTGAGCTGTTGCGGCGTGTCGCGGCTTGGGTCGACGCTGACGAGGATGATCTGCAGGTTGTTGCGCGCCGCCTCCGGCAGCAGGCCCTTGAGTTCGCGCATCTGCGCCAGCGTGGTGGGGCAGATGTCCGGGCAGAAGGTGTAGCCGAAGAACACCAGGCTCCACTTGTCCTTGAACTGGTCGACGCGCATCTTTTCACCGTCCTGGTTGGTCATTTCCAGCGCCGGCAGGGTGCGGCTCTGCGGCAGCAGGACGATGCCGGCATCGAGCAACTTGGTCGGGTCGGCCTGAGCCTGGCTGGTCAGGACCTTGTGCACGGTGAGGCCGAGCACCACGGCAACCAGGGCGACGAGGACGAAGACGGTTTTCTGGATTCGGGTCATAGGTTCAGCATCAGGTAGTGGTCCACCAGCAGGGCGATGAACAGCAGGAAGAGGTAGGCGATAGAGTACTTGAAGGTCTTGATCGCGGCGTGCGGTCGGCTGTCACGGTACAGCACCCAGGCCCATTGCAGGAAGCGCGCACCCAGGGCCACCGCGCAAACCAGATAGAGCACGCCGCTCATGTGGATGGCATAGGGCAGCAGGCTCACCGCGAACATCACCAGCGTATAGAGCAGGATGTGCACCTTGGTGTAGTGCTCACCGTGGGTCACCGGCAGCATCGGGATATCGGCCTTGGCGTATTCCTCTTTGCGATGAATGGCGAGCGCCCAGAAGTGCGGTGGGGTCCAGGCGAAGATGATCAGTACCAACAGTAGCGGCTCTGCGGTGAGATGGCCGGTCACGGCGACCCAGCCGAGCAGTGGTGGTGCAGCGCCGGCCAGGCCGCCGATGACGATGTTCTGCGGCGTGGCGCGCTTGAGAAATCCGGTATAGAGCACCGCGTAACCCACCAGTGAAGCCAGGGTCAGCCAGGCGGTCAGCTCGTTGGTGAAGGCCAGCAGCAGAGCCTGGCCGAGCACCGCCAGGACGAAGGCGAATCCCAATGCCGCAGTCGGCGAGACGCGACCGTTGACCACGGGCCGCTTCAGCGTGCGCGCCATGATCGAGTCGATGCGTCGGTCCACCACATGGTTGACCGCCGCCGCCGCACCGGCACACAGGCCGATGCCGAGGTTGCCGAACAGCAGCACTGTCCAGGGCACACCGGCGCGGGTGGCGAGGAACATGCCGACCAGGGAAGTGATGAGCATCAGCACCACCACCTTGGGTTTGGTCAGTTCCAGGTAGTCGCGCCAGCTGGCACGGGCCTGGCTGTGTCCTTGGCTGAGCAGAGTGGCCATGGCGTGTTCTCCTTATTTACTGTGCGAAGTGATCGCCGTAGGAGCGAGCTCTGCTCGCGAATCCCCGGCAATCCCGCGATCGCGAGCAGAGCTCGCTCCTACAAGAAGTGCTGAAGCGCGCACCCGGTAGTTGACCGAAACCAGCACCAGCAGCAGCAACGCGCCGCCGCCGTTGTGGGCGACCGCCACCGGGAGCGGGAGGTGGAAGACCACGTTGCTGATGCCCAGCCCCACCTGCAGGCAGAGTGCCGCCAGCAGCAGTCCGGCCAGTCGCGACAGTCCGTTGCGATGAAGTTGCCAGGCAACGCCCAGCAGCACGAGGGTCACGACCAGCGCACCAAGGCGGTGAGTCATGTGGATGGCGGTGCGGGCGTCACTGTCGAGCTGGCCGCCCAGGTAGTTGGGGCCGATGTGCTGGGTCAGGTGGAAGCCGTTGGCGAAGTCCATCGCCGGCCACCACTGCCCATGGCAGGTGGGCAGGTCGACGCAGGCAACCGCCGCATAGTTGGAACTGACCCAGCCGCCCAAAGCGATCTGCCCGATCACCAGTGCCAGCCCCAATGCCGCCCAGCGTCGCAGCCGAGCAGGCAGCGCCAGGGCAGGGAAGGCATTGGACAGGCGCAAGGAAAGCAGCAGCAGCAGGGACAGCGTGGTGAATCCTCCCAACAGGTGCGCAGTGACCACCTGCGGCCAGAGTTGCAGAGTCACCGTCCACATGCCGAACGCGGCCTGGGCGACGACCACAACCACCAGCAGCAGCGGTAGCTTCAGCGGCTGACCGTCACGGCCGCGCAAGCTCACGGCATGGATAGCCAGGCCAAGGATCACCAGGCCGAGGGTTCCGGCGAAGTAGCGGTGGACCATCTCGTTCCAGCCTTTATCCGCTTCCACGGGTGCGTTGGGGAAGTTGGCTTCGGCGTGGGCCAGTTGGGCCTCGGACTGCGGCACGCTGATGAAGCCATAGCAGCCCGGCCAGTCCGGGCAGCCGAGGCCGGCGTGAGTCAGGCGGGTATAGGCGCCCAATAGCACCACCACTACCGCCAGCAGGGTGGCGAACAAGGCGAAGTGAAATCCGGGCCGGTTCTTGTACTTGTCCACAGCAGCCGCTCCTCACCTTTCCGGAGAAAGGGGTCGTTCAACCGATATTGGAAAGCTTCAGCAGGTGACGCAGGTCGTTGAGGATCTTCTTGCCTTTGGTGGTGCCGTCGTAACGCAGGACGAGATTGCCGTGGGGGTCGACGATCCACAACTGGGCACCACCGAGGTTCTCGGTGGCCTTGCTGTAGGTGGCCGGTTCCAGGCCATAGCGCTTGAGGCGTGGATATTCCTGTTTGAGTTTTTCGGCGTAGTCGGCCGGCATCCCGGTAACGGCCACGGCATGACTGGCACGAGAGGCATCACGCCCCAGACCGATGTGGATCTGCCGCGCGACGAACACCATTTGCTGGCAATCCTGCTCGCAACCTACCGGGGCGGTGACCAGCAGTTGCCAGATTTGCTCTGGCATCGCGTCCCGCACACCCAGGTCGGCGATGGTCTGGCCATTGCCAATGAGTGTGCCGTGATAACTGCGCCCCTCAGGCACCCAGAAGCTGAATTTGTACATGGCCGTGGCCAGCAGCATCGGACCGATCACCACCATCAGGATCAGCAGCAGCTGGATGCGACCACGGCGCCGTGGCGGTGCGTTCTCAGGCATGGCGAGTACTGGGTTCATTGTTGTTTTCCCGTCCTTTGCGCAATCCGAAGTAAATGAACAGGCCGAGCAGAGCGGTCGCCAGGGCGAACCATTGCACGGCGTAGCCGAGGTGTTTTTCCGGTCCCATGGCGACCACGGGCCAGTCGGTGCGGTACGCCGCCGGGCCTTCCTCCAGGCGCAGCTCAAGAGGCACGCCATTGCGGCCCAGGCTCTGCCAGAGGGCGACGGCATCCACTTGGCTGACCAGTTGCGGCCAGCCGCTCGCTTCAAGGTGTTTGAGTTCGAACGCTACGCCCGGCGGCACGTAGGCCCAGGCTGTCAGTTGCTGAACGCCATCAGGGGTGCTGAAGATGGGCGCGACGCGGCGATCAGGCCAGGGCAGCCAGCCACGGTTGACCAGCAGCCAACGGCCGCTCGAGTCGTCCTGGAAGGGTTGCAGCAGCTCAACCCCAGCCTTGCCATCCCGGATGCGGCTGTCCAGCAGCAGGCTGTGCGCAGCATCGAAATGCCCGTGTAGGCGCACCCGCAGGTAGGCGGGGTTGGCACTGGTGAGGAAGTCATCTAAGGCGAGCGGGGCGGAGATACGGCGGGCCTCGGCGGCAGCCAGCAGCTGGCGTTTTTCCTCTGCACGGGACAGCTGCCAGAAGCCCAGGCCGATCAGCACCGGCAACAGCGCGAGTACCACCAGGGTAGGCACCAAGCCGGGCCGGAATGCACTCATGGGCGTCGTCCGTGACGCTGAACAGGGCTGGCTATACTGCACAACATCCCCCTTCCCCCGGAGTCACGCATGCTCAAGGCTGCGATCGTCCTCATGTTGCTTGCCACAGTGGTCAGCCTGTTCAGCGGCCTTTTCTTCCTGGTCAAGGACGAAGGCCGCAGCTCCCGCGTGGTCAATGCGCTAACGGTTCGTGTAGTTCTGACCGCCCTGACCCTGGCACTCATTGCCTGGGGTTTCTACAGCGGCCAGTTCGTTTCCCATGTCACCTGGTAAGCCAGAGGTCCCCACCTCTGGCCACCGCCGTCACAACATCTTCAAAGTACGTAGACGAAGGTAAACAGTCCGATCCACACCACGTCCACGAAGTGCCAGTACCAGGCCGCCGCTTCGAAGCCGAAGTGGTGCTCGGCGTCGAAGTGGCCACGCAGGATGCGCACCAGCATCACCGTCAGGATCAACGCGCCCATGGTCACGTGGGCACCGTGGAAGCCGGTGAGCATGAAGAAGGTCGCGCCGTAGATACCCGAGCCGAGAGTCAGCCCCAGTTCCTTGTAGGCGTGGATGTACTCCTCGGCCTGGAAGCCCAGGAAGGTCAGCCCCAGCAGGATGGTCACCGCCAGCCACAGCTTGAGCGGACCGCGCTTGTTCTTGCGCAGCGCGTGGTGGGCAAAGGTCACGGTGAAGCTGGAGGTCACCAGCAGGAGGGTGTTGATCAGCGGCAGGTGCCACGGGTCGATCACCGCCTTGGGTGGAGGGAACAGCTTGGAATCCGGGTTGTTCAGCAGCGGCCAGGTGTACTCGAAGTTTGGCCACAGCATGTTGGCGACGCCCTTGGCACCCTCACCGCCGAGCCAGGGACCGGCGAAGTGGCGGATATAGAAGAGGGCACCGAAGAACGCGGCGAAGAACATCACCTCGGAGAAGATGAACCAGCTCATGCCCCAGCGGAAGGAGCGATCCATCTGCGGGCTATACAAGCCGCCGCGACTTTCGCGGATCACATTGCCGAACCAACCAAACAGCATGTAGGCCAGGATAAGGCCGCCGACGAAGAAGACGATCGGCCCGTTGGAGTCCGGTCGCGCCGCCTTGAGGTCGTTGAACCAGGTGCCCAGGCCGTAGACCGTTGTCAGCAGGCCGATAGTGGCAATGATCGGCCATTTGCTCTGGGCCGGGACGTAATACTGCTCGTGACTAGCCATCGTTGTTGTTCTCCTTATCGGCCCGTCAGCCGTCATTCCTGGCGACTGGTGGCTTGCGGGCGGTGATATCGAACAGCGTGTAAGCGAGTGTCAGGTGATGTACATCGGCCGGCAGGTCACGGTCGACGATGAAGCGCACCGGCATCTCGATGCGCTCGCCGGGCTGCAGGACCTGCTGGGTGAAGCAGAAGCATTCGGTCTTGTGGAAGAAGGCCGCCGCCTTGGACGGCGCCACGCTGGGAATCGCCTGGGCGGTCATTGGCTTGTCGGTCGGGTTGTAGGCGACGAACAGCATCTCGTTGCTCGCGCCCGGATGCACCACCAGGTCATCCGCCCTGGGGCGAAATTCCCAGCTCATCCCTGCCGCGTTGGTGGCGAGGAACTGCACCCGCACCTGACGTTGCTGGTCCTCGGACTGCGCTCCCTCGTAGGCCGAGCCCGTGGTCTTGCCATTGATGCCGAAGGCCTGGCACATCACGTCGTAGATCGGCACCAGGGCAAAACCGAAGCCGAACATCGCCACCACCAGCACCAAAAGGCGCTGGATCAGGCGGCGAGTGCTCAATTCCCCGTTCATTTCACTTCACTTCCGGTGGCGTGGTGAAGGTGTGGTAAGGCGCCGGCGAAGGCACCGTCCACTCCAGCCCCTCGGCGCCATCCCAGGGCTTGGCCGGGGCTTTCTTGCCGCCACGGATGCACTTGATGACGATGAACAGGAAGAGGAACTGGGTCGCGCCGAAGCTGAAGGCGCCGATGGACGAGATCATGTTGAAGTCGGCGAACTGCAGGTTGTAGTCCGGAATCCGCCGCGGCATGCCTGCCAGCCCTACGAAGTGCATCGGGAAGAACGCCATGTTCATGCCGACGAAGCTCAGCCAGAAGTGCAGCTTGCCGAGGGTCTCGTCGTACATATGGCCAGTCCATTTCGGCAGCCAGTAGTAGGCCGAGGCGAAGATGCCGAAGATGGCGCCAGGCACCAGAACGTAGTGGAAGTGGGCCACCACGAAGTAGGTGTCGTGGTACTGGAAGTCTGCCGGGGCAATGGCCAGCATCAACCCGGAGAAGCCACCGATGGTGAACAGGATGACGAATGCCACGGCGAACAGCATGGGCGTCTCGAAGGTCAGCGAGCCTTCCCACATGGTGCTCACCCAGTTGAACACCTTCACCCCGGTGGGCACGGCGATCAGCATGGTGGCGAACATGAAGAACAGCTCACCGGTCAGCGGGATGCCCACGGTGAACATGTGGTGTGCCCAGACGATGAAGGACAGGAAGGCGATGGATGCGGTGGCGTAGACCATCGAGGTGTAGCCGAACAGCGGCTTGCGGCTGAAGGCCGGGATGATCGCGCTGACCGCGCCGAAGGCGGGCAGGATCATGATGTACACCTCGGGGTGGCCGAAGAACCAGAACACATGCTGGAACAGAACCGGATCACCACCGCCAGCGGCACTGAAGAAGCTGGTGCCGAAGTGGATGTCCATCAGCATCATGGTCACGCAACCGGCCAGTACCGGCATCACTGCGATCAGCAGGAAGGCGGTGATCAGCCAGGTCCAGACGAACAGCGGCATCTTCATCAGGGTCATGCCGGGAGCACGGAGGTTGAGGATGGTGGCGATCACGTTGATCGCCCCCATGATCGAACTGATGCCCATCAGGTGGATGGCGAAGATGAAGAAGGTGACGCTTTCCGGCGCGTAGGTCGTGGATAACGGCGCGTAGAAGGTCCAGCCGAAGTTGGGCCCTCCGCCGGCGGAGAACAACGTGCTGACCAGCAGGCCGAAGGCAGCCGGCAGCAGCCAGAAGCTGAAGTTGTTCATCCGCGGCAGCGCCATGTCCGGCGCGCCGATCATCAGCGGGATCATCCAGTTGGCCAGGCCGACGAAGGCCGGCATCACGGCGCCAAACACCATGATTAGGCCGTGCATGGTGGTCATCTGGTTGAAGAACTCCGGCTGCACGATCTGCAGGCCGGGCTGGAACAGCTCGGCGCGAATCACCATCGCCATCGAGCCGCCCAGCAGGAACGCGGCGAAGCTGAACCACAGGTACATCGTGCCGATGTCCTTGTGGTTGGTGGTCAGCACCCAGCGCATCAGGCCCTTGGCCGGACCGTGGTGGTGATCATGCCCGGCATGATCGTGGTCGATCACTGCACTCATGTCAGTCTCCATATAGGCCGGTGTCTTCTTCATTGGCTTTCCGCCTGTTTCAGAGCCAGCACTTCCTTGGGCGTCACCATGTCGCCCTTGTTGTTGCCCCAGGCGTTGCGCTCGTAAGTGATGACGGCGGCGATATCGACTTCGGAGAGCTGCTTGCCGAAGGCGGCCATGGAGGTACCCGGCTTGCCGTGGAAGACGATGTTCAGGTGGTCTTCCTTCGGCCCGGTGGCGATCTTCGAGCCCTTCAGCGCCGGGAACATGGGCGGCATGCCCTGACCTTCAGGCTGGTGACAGGCGGCACAGGTCGTGTGGTAGACCTTGTCGCCTCGCGCAACCAGTTCGTCCAGGGTCCATTCCTTGTCGGTCAGCTCCTTGAGCTTGGCGGTCTCTTCCTTGCGCGCGGCCAGCCACTTGGCGAAGTCCTCCTGGGACTTGGCCTCGACCACGATGGGCATGAAGCCGTGGTCCTTGCCGCACAACTCCGTGCACTGGCCACGGTAGATGCCCGGTTTCTCGATGCGGGTCCAGGATTCGTTGACGAAGCCGGGGATCGCATCTTTCTTCACCGCCAGCGCCGGCACCCACCAGGAGTGGATCACGTCGGCGGCGGTGATCAGGAAGCGCACCTTGGTGCCAACGGGCACCACCAGGGGCTGGTCGACTTCCAGCAGGTAGTGCTCGTCCTTCGGCGCCTTGTTATTGATCTGCTCAGCGGGCGTGGCCAGGTTGCTGAAGAACTCCACGTCCTGGCCCAGGTACTTGTAGTGCCACTTCCACTGGTAACCCGTGACCTGCACATCCAGTCCCGACTCGGAGGTGTCGTAGATGTCGATCAGGGTCTTGGTCGCCGGCACCGCCATCAGCACGAGGATGACGAAGGGCACGACGGTCCAGAGGATTTCCACCGTTGTGCTCTCGTGGAAATGCGCCGGCTGCTGGCCGGTGGAACGGCGGTGGATGATCATCGACCAGAACATGGCACCGAAGACCAATACGCCGATAACGACGCAGATCCAGAAGATGGTCATGTGCAGATCGAAAACGGTGCGGCTGACCTCGGTAGCACCGGGCGCCATGTTGACTGTCCAGGCAGCCTCCGCCTGGCTGAGAACAGACAGCAGCAGGAGTCCCATCCAGACTCGTGGATGTCGCATCATTGCGGGTTCCCCTTCTCGTTCTTGTTATCCCGCCGGCTGGGCCAACGGCTTGGGGACGGCTGTCCGGACTACCGCACTCGGACCGCCGACCTCGGCACGCAGGTGCACAGTCGGGTTCCATCAGGTAATGCCTTTCGAGTCGGAGTATAGACAGGGACTTCGGCTGCGCAACGCGCCGCAGAAAATGGCTGAAGGCGCGTAAGCCTTGTCCTAAACGCCACGGCTGGCGCGGGCCACCAGTGGATGGCAAAGTGCTTTTATAGCGCGCCCGAATAACTGTGAAGCGATTATGACAATCCGGTCTTAGCAGTTCCTCAGGGCGAGCTAAGGTCTCTGCTTCACCTCGCAATCCATCGAACCGCCATGTCCTTTTCAGGAGCAGTCATGAACACCGCCGCACTGCGCGAAGTCATCCAGCGCGCCCTTGAGAACGAAGCTGCCTCAACGCAACTCAGCCAGATCCTCGAAACCCAGATTGCCAGCCTTCACCCCGCCATTCGCCTGCCGGCAGAAGACGCCCAAGGCGTGCTCACCCGCTTCATCGCTGCCTATGTGGAGCAGGTTCCGGACGTGCTGGACGCCGCCGCCACTGTCGCCCGCGAAGCCGGCATCGAGTCCCGCATCAAGCCGGTACTCAAGGTCGCCGAACAGTTCTTCCTGCAACCACCCGCCCTGATGGCCGGCCACGATGGCCTGGAAGGCCTGCTCGACGAGGCCTACCTGGCCCATCGCCTGGTGGAGGAAGTCAACGACCGCTACATCGTCCACTTCGGCCAGCCACTGATCCCGCTGGACACCACGGTGGCCAACCTGATCGCCCACCAATTGATCGGCGAACCCTTTGCCAACCAGTTGGACGAAGCCGTACATCACGCCGTGGACGGCCTGCTGGATGAGGACGTGTTCAGCCAACCCTCGGCCCAGGCCTATCGCCAGCAGCTGCACGACCCCAAGGTGGAAGAAGCGTGGAAACGCTGGCCGTGCATGTCCGAGCAACTGGGCGTCGGCCTGGAACTCAACCCAGGCCAGCGCGCGACAGGTTGAGCCGCAACTAGAGCATTACCCCACCCGGGCCAGACGACCTTCGAGCCGTCTGTTGAGCGCGCGCTGTTCGATCAGCAGGGCACCTCCCTGCTGACGCGCAGCGCGTCCCCAATCTTCCAGCAACTCCATGCACGCGTGATCGATGTAGCTCAGATGCTCCATCGGAACGTGCAGCCGCGTCGTCGGACTGACACTCTCCAGCACATGGGACAGACGTGGCACCTTGAGAAAAGTGGCCGCCCCCACCAGGCGCAGCTCGGCATGGCCGGGCTCGCCCTGGACCAGGCTGATCTTAAGGCGCGAGGCCTTCCACGCCAGCTTCGTCAACGTCAGGGCAAAGCCCAGCAGCACGCCGCTGAGAAGATCGACCGCGACGATGCCGATCGCTGTGGCGCCATGGATGAACATCGGCATGCGGCCATAGTGGCCGAGATTTCGCACCGCCTTCAGATCTACCAGCTTGAAACCAGTGTGCACCAGCACCGCCGCAAGTGCCGCCACCGGGATGCTTTGCAGCACTATTGGCAGCAATGCGACAAAGGCCAGCAACCAGACGCCATGCAGCACCGTGGACAGACGAGTGCGGGCGCCGGCCTGGACGTTGGCTGAGCTGCGCACGATCACACCTGTCATGGGCAGGGCACCCAACGCACCACATATCATGTTGCCGATGCCCTGGGCCGACAGCTCGCGATCGAGGTTGGAGCGTGGGCCGTTGTGCATGCGATCAACCGCGGCAGCGGACAACAGGGTTTCGGCACTGGCGATGAAGGCCAACACGAGTGCAGCCAGCAGCAACGATGGTTCGGCCAGGCGCATCAGGTCGACTGGCTGCACCCAGTCGATGGCGTCCGACAGCGTCGCGGGCACCTCCACACGACGCACTTCCAGTCCCAGCCACAAGCTGGTCAGGGTCGCGAAGGCCACGCCCACCAATGCACCGGGCAGGAAGCGCAGTCCCTGCGGACGCAGCTTCTCCCAAAGCAGGATAGAAACAATGGTGCCGAGACCGAGCAAAGCAGCGGCCAACCCGTCTCCGCTCCCCAGGCCGGGCAGGGCTTCACCCAAGGTCGCGGGGAAGGCCAGCAGATTTTCCAGCCCCGACGCCATGGGTTTGGCATCGAACATCACGTGAAGCTGAGACAACACGATTAGCACGCCGATACCGGCGAGCATGCCGTAGACCACCGCTGGCGCAGTGACACGAAACCAGCAGCCCAGCCGCAGGCTTCCGGCCACCAACTGGAACAGTCCGGCCAGCAGCAGGATTGGCCCAAGCATCGCAATGCCATGGCTGCGCACCAGCTCGAAGACCAGTACGGCCAGCCCGGCTGCCGGGCCACTGACCTGGAGCGGCGAGCCCGCCAGCCAACCCACCAGCAAACCACCGACGATGCCAGTGACCAGCCCCTTGGCCGGATGCATGCCGGAAGCGATGGCGATACCCATGCACAGGGGCAGGGCGACCAGAAAGACCACGAAGGACGCGAGGGCATCCCGTGGCAGAGAGGTTTTTAGTGACGCAAGGTTCATCGCGCGTTTCTCCTGCAGTTTCGGCGCATGAGTGAACTCGACACCGGGCGGAATGCGCGGCATCGGGCAGGCAGAAGGAAGGGTGTGATCGGCTCTCTGGCGGAGCCTGTTTCACCAGGTCTGGTAGCGAGCCTTGGGCGTCGCGATGGGGGGAGTGCTGTCGTCCAGCGGCCGGAACCGACCGAGCACGGCGTCATAGGCGCGAATAGCGCAATGCTCGATGTCGTAGACCCAGCCATGGATGAACAGCTGACCGCTGGCTACGCGTGCCGCTACCGAGGGATGGGTGCGCAGATGATCGAGTTGGGCCACCACGTTTTCTTCGGTCAGTACCGGCAATTGCTCATGGACCTGGCAATTGCAGCTCTCAGCCAGCATCGTGCGAGCCACCTCGGCGTGACGCAGCCACGCCTTGACCGTGGGCATACGCTCCAGTGCCTGCGGGTTCAGTACCGCTTTCATCGCCCCGCAGTCGGAATGGCCGCAGACGATGATGTGCTGTACGCCCAGGGCCATAACCGCATACTCGATGGCCGTGGAAACGCCGCCATTCATTTGGCCATAGGGCGGCACGACGTTACCGACATTGCGGGTGACGAAGAGGTCGCCGGGCGAACTCTGGGTGATCAGCTCAGGAACAATGCGCGAGTCGGCGCAGGTGATGAACATTGCCCTCGGGTTCTGCTGGTGGGCGAGCTTCCGAAACAGCGCTTGCTGTTGGGGAAAGACATCGCTGCGAAAGCGCATGAAGCCGTCGACCAGTGCACCGAGCGCAGCTTCGGCGCCCTCGGCTTCGCTGGATGCGCGGGCGCCTGGCGTGATCGTGCTTGTCGTATGGGTCATGGTTCCTCCTTAGGGTTCAGCTTGTTGCTCCGCACGGGCCACAGGCCCGGATGACCTGCCGAATAACGGCAGAATGCCATGTGACCAGCCGGTCACAGCGCATTCGACCCTAGCGGAAAAAACTTAATCGAAACTGAACGAGAGGCTCTGGAACGGGCATTCCAGACGAACGGGTAGTGGCCGGTTGCCACAGTTTTCGTGACAGTGACTGCTCACCCCCGGCGCGATCCGGCAGGAGCGGATTCATTCACCAGAAGGCTGCGGACGGGCCGGAAAAAAACAAAGGCGCCGCAAAAAAGGGCTGCATCAGCAGCCCCTTTTTCATCACTCCGCCAGGTAGCGCGGCCGCGGCGTGGCCATCGGCAGCGGACCGTCGCCGATGGGGCGGAAGCGGCCCTGCTCGGCGTCGTATGCCTTGATCACCGACGTCTCGATGTCATAGACCCAACCGTGGATGAACAACTGGCCGCTGGCCAGGCGCGCCGCCACCGAGGGGTGGGTGCGCAGGTGGTCGAGTTGGGCCACCACGTTCTCTTCGGTGAGCACTTCCAGGGTCTCGTGGTTGGCGCAGCCGCAGTTTTCCTGCACCACGATCTTCGCCACCTCGGCATGGCGCAGCCAGGCTTTTACGGTAGGCATGCGTTCCAGGGTCTGCGGGTCCAGCACCGCCTTCATGGCGCCGCAGTCGGAGTGGCCGCAGATGATGATGTGATGAACGCCAAGAGCCATCACCGCGAACTCGATCGCGGTGGAGACACCACCGTTCATCTGCCCATATGGCGGAACCACGTTGCCGACGTTACGGGTGACGAAGAGGTCGCCCGGGGAACTCTGGGTAATCAGTTCGGGGACGATGCGCGAGTCGGCGCAGGTGATGAACATGGCGCGCGGTTTCTGTTCATGCGCGAGCTTCTTGAACAGCTCTTCCTGTTGCGGGAAGACTTCATCGCGGAACCGCTGGAAGCCCTCGACTATGTTCCGCAGGGCCTCTTCGGCACTTTCACTGCCCAGCTTGTCGTGCTCGTTGCTCATGCTGCCAACCTCGGTCATCGTAGGAATTGTCTTTTATGCCGCTCATTATCTACTGATTGCCGGCATTTGAATTCCTACAGGACTGTTGTTACCACCCGCCGAGTCACACCTCAAAGTAACGACATTTGTCCACCGGGCGGACAGAAGCGCGAACAATCCAGTTCATAGTCGCGCCGGCGATTGAGTCCAAGCTTGCGAATGGCCACGGCGAAACGCTGGGCCAGCAGTTCCGCGAACGGGCCCTCGCCCTTGAAGCGGTGTCCGAAACGGCTGTCGTAGATTTCTCCGCCGCGGCACTGGCGGATGATGCTCATCACATGAGCCGCACGCTGCGGGTAGTGCGCTTCCAGCCACTCCTCGAAAAGTGGACCCACCTCCCTGGGTAGGCGCAGCAGCATGTAGTTCGCTTGCCTCGCTCCGGCGTCGCGCGCCGCTTCCAGCAGGCTCTCCAGCTCCATGTCGTTGATCATCGGGATCATCGGCGAGCAAAGCACACCCACCGGAATGCGGTTCTCGCCGAGCACACGGATCGCCCTCAGGCGTGCCGACGGAGCTGCAGCGCGGGGCTCCAGGGTGCGTTTCAGTTCGTCATCGAGGGTGGTCAGGCTGATCATCACCGCCACCAGGTTCTGTTCCGCCAACTCGGTTAGCAGGTCGAGGTCGCGCAGCACCAGCGAACCCTTGGTGACGATGGTCACCGGGTGGCGATAGCGCAGCAGCACTTCGAGGGTCTGGCGGGTGAGGCGATGTTCCCGCTCGATGGGCTGATAAGGGTCGGTGTTGGAGCCGAGGTTGATCGGGGCGCACTGGTAACCGGGTTTGGAGAGCTGTTGTTCGAGCAGGGCAATGGCGTTGGTCTTGGCGATCAGCCGGGTCTCGAAATCCAGCCCCGGCGACATGTCCCAATAAGCATGGCTGGGTCGGGCATAGCAGTAGATGCAGCCGTGCTCACAGCCGCGATAGGGATTCACCGAACGGTCGAACGGCAGGTCCGGCGACTGGTTGCGGGTGATGATGCTCTTCGCGGTTTCCAGCCTTACCTCGGTGGCGCGGCTGGGCGGTACTTCCTGGAACCAGCCGTCATCCATTACCACCGAGGTGGTCGGAGCGAAGCGATTGAAAGGGTTGCTGGCGGTACCACGGCCACGGGGAGGAAGGGGCGCTGGCATGGAAAGAACTCCGCAAACTGTATATTCATACAGTATATGCAGCTTTTTCCCACAACTAACCAGAATTCTGCCGGATGGCGAATCAAACGGAGTACTTGTGCAGGTTGGGCCGAGTTACGCGTGACCCAGCGTGCGAGGCCGATACCTGGGCGTTGGCTTCGCCGCGCTCAGTGCCAACCTACCCGAGGCGGACGCTGAGTCCGCCGTAGCCGTGCTGGCCGGCAGTCCCGCCCAGTTCGATGCGGCCCCGGGCGGCCAGCTCGCGGGCGCGCCAGAAGGAGAAGAAGTCGGTGGCGAAAAAGCCGTCATTGCCAGCCATGACTTCGGCCATCACCCGTGGCAACGGTTGCCATTCTGGGGTACAAGCGGCAAGCAGGATGGCATCCACCGCACGGTGGTCATCGCCGTGGAATTCGCCATCACGCCAGCGGCGAATATCGGCGTTGGCCGCCATGGCGGCGCGCCATTGCGCGGCGAGCTGCGCCTTGCGCCCGGCCTCGACCCTTTTCGGCAGGTGATAGGCACCCAGGGCGGCAGGTTCGATCATGCCTACAGCGCGACGCATGCGAACGCTGCTGTCGCCAGTGCCACAAGACACTTCCCAAAGCGGCAACTCGCTTTGCACCAGGGCAGCCGCCACGCGCGCCAGCAGGAGTTGCTCCGAGCAGCTGTCACCATGCCAGACGGTGACTGCCTGATCCTGCCGGGCAAGACCGGCGAGCCAGCTTGCATCGGCGCTGAGGTCCGGACCGAAGTCCGGCCGTGGCGTTACCGCGCTGGGCCAGACGTCCAGCCAGAACCCGGCGCGAGCGGAGCAAGGTGGCTGCTCGACATCGACCAGCGGCCCCACCGCCAGGTCGTCACGCAGGACGCGCACGCCCTTCGCGGCGTCCTCACCCAGCACTTGGGTAACGCCCACCGCCGCCACATCGCCACAAACCAGATGCCACATGCGCCCTCCTTGGCCTTCACATCAGTCGCCGGGTTTCTTCAGCTTCGGATTGGGGAAGAACTGCACCCCCTGCACCTTGGGATCAGCCACCTTGGGCTTGGGCTGATTGACCCGGGTACCGAGCTCCTTGGGCACCGACTGGCCCTGGGCGTTGAGGGTGTCGGCGTAGCCGCAGGCCACGCAATGGCGGTGAGGCACGCCGTCCTCGTCCCACATCTGGATCTTGTCCATTTCGCTGCACGCCGGGCACACGGCACCGGCGATGAAGCGCTTCGGGGTCGTGGTCATGCCGCGTCCTCCGACAGACCGCTGTGGCGCAGCAGGGCGTCGATGGACGGCTCGCGACCGCGGAAGTCGACGAACAGCACCATCGGCTCCTGGGAGCCACCTCGGGCCAGGATGGCATCGCGGAAGGCGCGGCCGGTGGCCGGGTTGAGAACACCTTCTTCCTCGAAGCGCGAGAAGGCATCGGCAGACAGCACTTCCGCCCACTTGTAGCTGTAGTAACCAGCCGCGTATCCGCCGGCGAAGATGTGCGCGAAGCTGTTGGCGAAGCGGTTGAACGCCGGCGGGCGCATGACCGCCACTTCGGAACGGATGGCCTCCAGCACCTCGAGCACACCCCGGCCATCGCCATGGGTCGCATGCAGTTCGAAGTCGAACAGCGAGAACTCCAGCTGACGCACCATCATCAGGCCGGACTGGAAGTTCTTCGCCGCGAGCATCTTATCCAGCAGGTCCTGAGGGAGCGGTTCGCCGGACTGATAGTGGCCGGAGATCAGCGCCAGGCCTTCCGGTTCCCAGCACCAGTTCTCCATGAACTGGCTCGGCAGCTCCACCGCGTCCCAGGCCACACCGTTGATGCCGGACGCGCCGGCATGCTCGACGCGGGTCAGCAGGTGATGCAGGCCGTGACCGAACTCGTGGAACAGGGTGGTGACTTCGTCGTGGGTCAGCAGGGCAGGTTTGTCGCCGACCGCCGGGGTGAAATTGCAGACCAGATTGGCCACCGGTGCGATCAGCTCGCCGCGGGTGTTGCGGCGCTTGTCGCGGGCGCCGTCCATCCAGGCACCACCGCGCTTGTTGGCGCGGGCGTAGAGGTCGAAGAAGAAACGGCCGACGTGCTGGCCGTTCTCACTGATCTCGAACAGGCGCACATCCGGGTGCCAGGTGTCGAAGCCGGACAGTTCCTTGATCTCGATGCCATAGAGCCTCTGTACGATGGCGAACAGACCCGACAGCACCTTGTCGATGGGGAAGTAGGCGCGCAGGGTTTCCTGGGAAATGCTGTAGCGCTGCTCTCGCAGTTTTTCGCTGAAGTAGCCCACGTCCCAGCTCTGCAGGTCGGCCACACCGCGCTCGGCGGCGAAGGCCTTGAGCTCTTCCAGATCCTGGGCGGCGAAAGGTTTGCTGCGCTTGGCCAGGTCACGGAGGAAGCCCAGCACCTGCGGGGTGGATTCGGCCATCTTGGTGGCCAGGCTCAAGTCGCTGAAGTGGGCGAAGCCGAGCAGGTGGGCCAGCTCCTGGCGCAGGTCGAGGATCTCGGCCATCACCGGGCCATTGTCGTTCTGTCCGGCATTCGGTCCCTGGTCGGAGGCTCGGGTGCTGTAGGCGGTGTACACCTCTTCGCGCAGGGCACGATCATCGGCGTAGGTCATCACCGCGTAGTAGCTGGGGAATTCCAGGGTGATCAGCCAGCCTTCCAGGCCCTTGGCCTCGGAGGCCTGCTTCATCTGCGCCTTGGCCGAATCGGTGAGACCGGCCAGGGCCGCTTCGTCGTGAACCTCTTTGGTCCAGGCCTGAGTGGCATCCAGCAGTTGGTTGGAGAAGCGGCTGCCCAGTTCGGACAGCTTCATCTGGATTTCGCCATAGCGCTGTTGCTTGTCCGCCGGCAGGTCGATACCGGACAGGCGGAAGTCGCGCAGGGCATGGTCGAGGATGGTCTTCTGCGCCACGTCGTAGCCGGCAGATTCAGGGCTGGCGGCCAGGGCCTCATAGGCCTGGAACAGTTCACGGTTCTGGCCGATCTCGGTCCAGTACTCGGACAGTTTGGGCAGGCAGGCCTCATAAGCGTTGCGCAATTCGGCGTTGTTGCACACGGCATTCAGGTGGCTCACCGGGCTCCAGGCACGGCCCAGGCGCTCGCCCAGCTCGTCCAGCGCCAGCACCAGGCCTTTCCAGGTGGGCGTGCCGTCCTGGCGCGCCAGCAGGTCGGCGATGGCGGCACGGTTGTCGGCAAGGATCTGGCCGACGGCCGGCTCGACATGTTCCGGACGAATGGTGGAGTAGGGCGGCAGGTCGAAGTCTTGCAGGAGGGGATTGCTCAGGGTCACGGCATTCACCTGTATTCAGGAAGGGGCGCGGGCTGGATGAGTAGACGAGACATAGCCCGGATGGGAGCCATCTTAATTACAATCGCCGGCTGACGCAGCCTCAGGAAAAGCTATGAACCCGATCAGAACCTACCAGGGCACTACCCCGCAGCTTGGCGAGCGGGTCTTCATCGACGCTTCCGCCGTGGTCATCGGCGACGTGCAGCTCGGTGACGACAGTTCAGTCTGGCCCATGGTGACCATTCGTGGCGACATGCACCGTATCCGCATCGGCGCGCGCACCAGCGTGCAGGATGGCAGCGTGCTGCACATCACCCACGCCGGCCCCTTCAATCCGGATGGCTATCCGCTGGAAATCGGCGAAGACGTAACCATCGGCCACAAGGCACTGCTGCACGGTTGCAAGGTCGGCAGCCGGGTACTGATCGGCATGGGCAGCATCGTCATGGACGGCGCGGTGATCGAGGATGACGTGGTGCTTGGCGCCGGCAGCCTGGTGCCGCCCGGCAAACGCCTGGAAAGCGGCTACCTATACGTTGGCAGCCCGGTGAAGCAGGCCCGCCCACTCACCGACAAGGAGAAAGCCTTCTTCACCTACAGTGCGGCGAACTACGTGAAGCTGAAGGACCTGCACATCGCCGAAGGCTACGGGGTCTGACGCGATGCACTATCAGAACATCCTCTTCGATCTCGACGGCACTCTCACCGATCCGCGCGAAGGCATCACCCGCTCGGTGCAATACGCGCTGGCCAAGCTCGATATCCATGAACCGGACCTGGTGAACCTGGAGCACTTCATCGGCCCGCCGCTGCTGCAGTGCTTCATGCAGACCTACAGCCTGACCGAGGAGCGCGCCTGGGATGCAGTCAATCACTACCGCGACCGTTTCAAGGTCACCGGGCTCTATGAGAACCGCGTATTCGACGGCATCGATGCGCTGCTCGGACGCCTGCGCGAACAGGGCCGCACCCTGTTCATCGCCACCAGCAAGCCAACCGTGTTCGCCCGCGAGATCGCCCGGCATTTCGGCTTCGACCGGCACTTCAGGCACATCTATGGCAGCGAACTGGATGGCACCCGCACCAACAAGGTGGAACTGATCGCGCACCTGCTGGAGGCAGAAGGCCTGGATCGTGCCGACACGCTGATGATCGGCGACCGCAAGCACGACCTGATCGGCGCCAGCCGCAATGGCCTGCATGGCGCGGGGGTGGGCTATGGCTTCGGCAGCCGCGAGGAGTTGATGGGAGAGGCTCCGGCTTACTACTTCGCAAGCCTGGACGAGTTGAGCCGGGCGTTTGGCTGAGGGTGGGGCACATCCTGTGGGAGTGATATCAATCGCGATGCAGGTCGAAGACCTGCCCAGCCGGATTTCCACGTAGGGCCGCTGCGCGGCCTTTCGCGAATGAGTTCGCTGCTACAAGGCAAACCGCAACAGATCAATCCCCGTTGCGCTGATAGATGATCTTCTTGGTGCCGTTCTCGCAGGTCCCGACCACCATGTTCTGGTCCTTCACTTCGGCGTTGGGGACGATTTCCAGGGTGTAGGTCGTCACCCCGGCGGCCTGGATCTTCACTTCGATTTCCTGCTTCAGCTCCTCGCAGGGCTTGGGCGCTGCCAGGGCGGTACCCACCAGCATGCCCAGCATCAGGACTACAGCAATTCTCTTCATCGCCTACTCCATTTCCTTGATGTCCTGGCCATTGGACTGAGGGCCATCCAGGCAAGTTCTAGCGGTTTGCCATCAGCCTTTCCAGTGCTTGCGTGCGCGCGTCCAGAGGCAGGTCGCCCAGTTCACGAGCACGTTGGTAAAACGCCGGCCAATTTCCTCCCGTCTCGCGGAACAGGGCCGCAAAGGCCGGTACCCACTGGTCATAGAGACCAAATGGCAACAGTTTGGCGTTGTTCATAGGGCCTTCCATCCACGCGTCGTAACGGTTGTAGCCGTCCCAGTCGCGGTCGCGCATGGCGCGGTAGTCACGACGCATGCGCTCGAATTCCTCGGCCTTGGCCATGCGCATGCGTTCGGCGGACAGAGCGCTGGCGTAGAGCTGCGCCAGTCGCTCGCGGGTATCCAGCACCAGGCGAGTGAGGGCGTCGCGGCGGTCGGAGGCGTCATCTGCCTCAACCGAAAGGCCGCGACTGGCACGCCACTGGTTCAGTCCTTCGCGCTCGACGAAGCTGGCGAAGGACTCGTTGAAGGCCGTGTCCCCCGGTACATAGAGCCGCTGGTGGGCCAATTCGTGGAAGATCAGCGCGGCCAGGCGGTCGTCACCCCAGCGCAACATGGTGTTGAGCAGCGGGTCGTCGAACCAGCCAAGAGTGGAGTACGCCTCTACACCTCCCACCCAGGTATCCAACCCTTGCTGCTTGAGCAGCGCCGCGGCGCCACGGGCGCGCCCCAACTGGTAGTAGCCGCGATAGGCGACACAGCCGGCGACAGGGAAGCAGTGGGTCTCGGGCTGGAGGGAGAACTCCGGCGTGGCGAACAGGTTCCAGACCACATAGGGCCGCTGGATATCGGCGTAGACGCGGTAGCTGCCGTTGTCCGGCAGCCCCAGCGAACTACTGGCAAAGGTCCGCGCTTCCTGGGTCAGGGCCAGGCGCTGGCGCAGCGCCTGCGACTGCGAGGTATCGTCGATCAGCGCCTGCACCGGTTGCCGGGCATACAGCAGCGCCATCTGTCCGCGGGCCAATTGGCTGTAGTAGTCGAGACTGGAACAACCGCTCAGCAGCAATATGCCCAACAGGGGAACCGAGGGGCGGCGGATGCGGTCAAGCAGTTCGATAAGAAGGGTGGTCGGCATGCCGCGACACTAGCGCATCAGAGCCACCCACCACTACTGGCCTGTTGGAGCCTTCCATGCGCCCTCTGCTGCTTTCCCTGCCGCTACTCAGTCTTGGCGGCTGCGCCATGCTCATGCCCAGCCACGACCCGAACCAAGCCTGGATTTCCCTGCAGAAGCAGGAAGGACAGCACATCCAGGCCAGCCGGGTGGACAACCAGACCCTGACTGACCCGCGCTTCTTCCAGGTCACCCCGGGCCGGCACGAACTGGAGGTCCGCCTGGAGTTCGAGGTGGGTGGCAAGGACATCGGCCAGGGCAGTTCCGGCTACCGACGCACCTGTCTGCTCAAGCTGGCCTACAGCGATTTCGCCGCGGGCGAACGTTACCAGCTCGAAGCCGGTGGAATCGGCTTCCGCCCTTGGGCGCGGCTGTATGACGAGCAGAGTCGAGAGGTTGCCAAGGCCCGGGAAAGTCGCTGCGGCGATGTCTGAAAACTCCGACATGGGGGTATGCTGAACGCACTCACCCCACAAGGAGCCTCGCCATGCGCACGCTGTTGGCCCTGACGCTGCTGGCCAGCCTCACCGCCTGCGCCAGCAAGCTGCCCGAGCCCGATCCGCGATTTGCCTGGATCGACATCGTTCCCGACCCCAGCGACACCCTCATGGCCAACCGCCTCGACGACAAGCGCTGGAACGACGGCCGCTATTACGAGGTAATGCCCGGCAGGCATGAGCTGGAGCTGCGCTATCAGTTCGAGGTGGGCGGCGCCGGTGGCGGATTCGGCATGAATGCCGAACCCTCTCGTATCACCTGCTACATGGAGCTGCACTACGACAACTTCGAAGCGGGCAAACGCTACCGCGTGGAAGCCCGTAACGCCGCCAACCAGCCGATGGCCTGGCTCTATGACGAAAACCGCAACGTGCTCGCGCGCCACGAGATATTCCCGCGTTGCGGCCCCTTCTAGGCAGAAAGGCGATCCACCCAGCCGAAGTCGCGTCATCAGCGGCCTCGCCCATCTGCATCAATCCCGCAGGCTAGCCAGGATGTCGAACGCCCGCAGTCGATGCTCGTGCTGGTAGAGGTCGCAGGTGAAGATCAGCTCATCGGCATCGGTCTGATCCAGCAGCACCTGCATTCGCGCACGGATTTTCTCCGGTCCGCCTACCATGGCCAGCGCCAGGAAGCTGCCGACTGCTTCCTTCTCGTGGGGTAGCCAGCGACCGGCCATGGTCTCCACCGGCGGACGCAGAACCAGGCTTTCGCCACGCATCAGGGCAAGAACCCGCTGGTAGACGGTGGTCGCGAGGAACTCCGCCTCTTCGTCGGTAGGTGCCGCCACCAGCGGCACGCCCAGCATCACATAGGGTTTGTCGAGCACGGCCGAGGGGCGGAAATGATTGCGATAGACGCGAATCGCTTCATGCATGTAGCGCGGCGCGAAATGCGAAGCGAAGGCATAGGGCAGTCCTTTCTGGCCCGCGAGCTGGGCGCTGAACAGGCTGGACCCGAGCAGCCAGATGGGCACATTGGTATCCACCCCCGGCATGGCAATCACCTTCTGGTCCGGCTGGCGCGGGCCGAATAGGGCCTCCAGTTCCTCGACATCCTGTGGGAAATCGTCGGCGTCGCCGAGACGGTCGCGGCGCAATGCTCGCGCGGTAAGATGGTCAGCCCCCGGAGCGCGTCCAAGGCCTAGTTCGATGCGGCCCGGATAAAGGCTGGCGAGGGTGCCGAACTGCTCGGCGACTACCAACGGCGCGTGATTGGGCAACATGATGCCGCCGGAGCCCAGGCGAATGTGCGAGGTGCCGCCGGCGAGATAGGCGAGCAGCACGGCGGTGGCCGAACTGGCGATGCCATCCATGTTGTGGTGCTCGGCCACCCAGAAGCGCGAGAAACCAAGACGCTCGACATGGCGCGCCAGCTCCAGGGAATTGTGCAAGGCCTGGGTGGCACCACCGTGATCACGGACAGGTGCCAGGTCGAGAACGGAAAGGGGCAGGTTGGTAAGGGCAGACATGGGCAAGACCTTGGCAGGGGACAGGCGTGAAGCCTAATCCGAGTGAATCAGTAGGTCTTACTCTAGGGATTGGCGTCCAACGCCGCTAGAAGGCACTTTTCGGTAACCAGGGCACCAGAAGGTAAGGATTGGGCCGGCATGCGCTGCCGGCCCGGGCAATGCGGGGCAATCAATTGCGCTGGTAGACGATCTCCTTGCTGCCACCTTCGCAGGTACCCACCACCTGCTTGCCTGCGGCGGCGCCCTTGTCGACGATTTCCAGGCTATAGGAGGCAACGCCCTTGGCCTTCAGCTTGGCGTCGATCTCGGCCTTGAGCTCCTCGCAGGGTTTCACCGCGGCGAAAGCCGAACCGGCCAGGGCGAACAGGCCAAGGCCCAACAGCAGTTTCTTCATGGGTAACGCTCCCTCGTGATGGATGATGGGCTCGCATGAGCCGTCCGCTCCCGCCAGGTTCCAAAGGCCAGGGGCGGACGCTCAGAGCCTAACCGAAATTCCCCACGGGAGGATGTGCGTCCCCTCGCGGCCCCATCCGGGAGCGGGTGCGGGGCTCAGCTGTCGCTGATGCGGAAGCCGATCTTCAGGGTCACCTGGAAGTGCGCGACCTTGCCATTCTCGATATGCCCACGGGTATCCACGACCTCGAACCAGTCCATGTTGCGAATGGTCCTCGAAGCTTCACCAATGGCGTTGGTGATCGCATCGTCGATGCTGGTGCGGGAGGAGCCGACTATCTCGATCTTCTTGTAGGTACGGTGATCAGACATGGTGTATCTCCTGTGCCGGGCACGAGTGGGTTCCCCAGCAAGGCTAGCCAAGAATGCCGCTATCGGCCCGCCAGCTCTTCACGCAGCCACAGGGCCAGTCGCTCCGCACGACGATCCAGTTGCCGTGCCGGCACCCAAAGAGCCAGGCGTGCCGGCGTTTCGACGAAGCCCCAAGGCGCCACCAGCCGGCCCGAGGCGAGTTCATCGGCGACCAGTTGCTGCGGGGCGATAGCCACCCCGAGCCCGGCCACTGCCGCCTCCAGCAGGTAATAGAGGTGTTCGAAGCCCTGGCCATGACGCAGGCGCCCCGCTTCCAGCCCCTGGGCGGCCGCCCATTGTGGCCAGGCCTGGGGCCGCGAGACCGTGTGCAGCAGGGCCTCATTCAGCAGCACCGCCGGCGCAGCCCCGACAAGCGCCTGGTGGCCCGCATAGCGCGGGCTCAGCACAGGACCGATGGATTCTGCCGCCAGTTCGAACACCCGCATGTCCGCTGGCCAGGGGGGCTCGGCGAAGCAGAGCGTGGCGTCGACCCCCGGACGGCGCGGGTCCAGCTCGCCCTCGCTGGCCGAGAGCTGCAGGCGCAGTTCAGGGAGCTCACGGTTGAGCCGATCCAGCCTTGGAATGAACCAGCGAGCCAGCAGGCTGCCCGGGCAGCCGAGAACGAAGGGCGCATCTTCGGCGCGTCGGGCGAGATCGACACAGACGCTGCGCAGGCGTTCGAAGGCCTCACCTGTGGCATCCCGCAGGCGCTGGCCGGAATCCGTGAGTTTTACGCCTCGCCCTTCCTTGCTGAACAGCGCAACGCCGAGTTCCTCCTCAAGCATCCGCACCTGGCGGCTCACCGCACCGTGGGTTACATGCAGCTCTTCGGCTGCGCGACTGATGCTCTGAAGGCGGGCAGCCGCTTCGAAGGCACGCAGAGCATTCAACGGAGGGAGGTCTCGGCTCATGATGATCCGTGAGTTTTACTAACAGGTTAAAGCAATCTAATCGCTTTTCCGCCGGCCAGCCAGCGGTAGAATGGCCGGCATCGGATACCACTCCCAGGAGTTCCACCATGACCTCATTGCGCAACGGCCCGGACGCCAAGGGCCTGTTCGGCGCCTTCGGCGGCCAGTATGTCGCCGAGACCCTGATGCCGCTGATCCACGACCTTGCCCGCGAGTACGAAAAGGCCAAGGTTGATCCGGAATTCCAGAAAGAGCTGGCCTACTTCCAGCGCGACTACGTCGGCCGCCCGAGCCCGTTGTACTTCGCCGAGCGTCTGACCGAGCACTTCGGCGGCGCGAAGATCTACCTCAAGCGCGAGGAGCTCAACCACACCGGCGCGCACAAGATCAACAACTGCATCGGCCAGATACTCCTGGCCCGGCGCATGGGCAAGAAGCGCATCATCGCTGAGACCGGCGCCGGCATGCACGGCGTGGCCACCGCCACCGTGGCCGCCCGCTTCGGCCTGCAATGCGTGATCTACATGGGCACCACCGACATCGATCGCCAGCAGGCCAACGTGTTCCGCATGAAGCTGCTCGGCGCCGAAGTAATCCCGGTCACCGCCGGCACCGGCACCCTGAAGGACGCGATGAACGAAGCCCTGCGTGACTGGGTGACCAACGTCGACAGCACCTTCTACCTGATCGGCACCGTTGCCGGCCCGCACCCTTACCCGGCCATGGTCCGCGACTTCCAGGCCGTGATCGGCAAGGAAACCCGCGAGCAGCTGGCCGAACAGGAAGGCCGCCTGCCCGACTCGCTGGTCGCCTGCATCGGCGGTGGTTCCAACGCCATGGGCCTGTTCCATCCCTTCCTCGATGACAAGAGTGTCGCGATCATCGGCGTCGAAGCCGCCGGCCACGGCATCGAGACCGGCAAGCATGCCGCCAGCCTGAACGGCGGCGTTCCAGGCGTGCTGCACGGCAACCGTACCTTCCTGCTGCAGGACGAGGACGGCCAGATCATCGACGCCCACTCGATCTCCGCCGGCCTGGACTACCCCGGCATCGGGCCGGAACACGCATGGCTGCATGACATCGGCCGCGTCGAGTACACCTCGATCACCGACCATGAAGCCCTGGAAGCCTTCCACCAATGCTGCCGCCTGGAAGGCATCATCCCGGCCCTGGAGAGTTCCCACGCCCTGGCTGAAGTGTTCAAGCGCGCGCCGAAACTGCCGAAGGACCACCTGATGGTGGTGAACCTGTCCGGCCGTGGCGACAAGGACATGCAGACCGTTATGCACCACATGCAACAGGAGCAGAAAGCATGAGCCGCCTGCAGACCCGCTTTGCCGAACTGAAGGAACAGAACCGCGCCGCCCTGGTGACCTTCGTCACCGCCGGCGACCCGAACTACGACGCATCCCTGGCGATCCTCAAGGGCCTGCCGGAGGCTGGCGCCGACGTCATCGAACTGGGCATGCCCTTCACCGACCCGATGGCCGACGGCCCGTCCATCCAGTTGGCCAACATCCGGGCCCTGGGTGCCAAGCAGAACCTCGCCAAGACCCTGCAGATGGTTCGCGAATTCCGCACCGGCGACCAGACCACTCCGCTGGTGCTGATGGGCTACTTCAACCCCATCCACTACTACGGCGTGGACCGTTTCATCGCCGACGCCAAGGAAGCCGGCGTGGACGGCCTGATCGTGGTCGACCTGCCGCCGGAACATAACGAAGACCTCTGCCACCCGGCCCAGGCCGCAGGCGTGGACTTCATCCGCCTGACCACCCCAACCACCGATGACAAGCGCCTGCCCGTCGTGCTCGAGGGCAGCTCCGGCTTCGTCTACTACGTGTCGGTGGCCGGCGTGACCGGCGCCGGCTCCGCGACCCTGGAACACGTACAGGAGGCGGTCACCCGCCTGCGTCGCCACACCGACCTGCCGGTAGCCATCGGCTTCGGTATCCGCACCGCCGAACACGCCGCGAGTATCGCCAGGCTGGCCGATGGCGTAGTGGTGGGCTCGGCCCTGGTGGACCAGATCGCCAATGCCGAATCTCCCGAGCAGGCCGTGAACGGCGTCCTGGGCCTGTGCAAGACCCTCGCCGAAGGTGTACGCGCCGCTCGCGCCTAATTCACACCCGCAACACAAGAAAGCCGCTGTCCCTCTGGGGAACAGCGGCTTTTTCGTGCAGTGGGGGCGAGAGCTGCTTTGCGGCCCTTTTCGAATGAGTTCGAACCCACAGGCAAGGCGTC
This sequence comes from Pseudomonas sp. BN606, assembly GCF_029873115.1. Lineage (NCBI taxonomy): Bacteria > Pseudomonadati > Pseudomonadota > Gammaproteobacteria > Pseudomonadales > Pseudomonadaceae > Pseudomonas > Pseudomonas sp. BN606. The sequence continues at coordinate 101,082 of NZ_SSOF01000080.1, forward strand.
AAAGCTCGTACTCGATCGCCCCATCCTCGAGGTCCGACAAATCCAGCGGCCGCATCGCGCCCATCCACATTGGGTAGTCGCGGTGATCGCGCAGATCGCTGCCGGTAATGGGATGCACCAGCACGGTTAGGCCGTCCCGGTGCAGCGCCAGCCAGGGGATCACCTCACCGAACAGCTCCGGCTTGAACGCCAGCTGGCAGCTCCAGTCCGGATGCGGTCCGACAGGCTTTTCATGCACGCGCCCCATCTTCAGCGGGAAGCGCCGCGCAGCTTCTTCGCAGAGCGCGCGAGCCTGGTCGAGGGTGCTGGCGTCGAAGTAGACGTGCGCGTGGAAACCCTTGATCCGGGGAGTAGGTGTCTGGGTCATATGGCGATTCCCTCCCGATGTTTGATGAGCTGGGCCTGGCGCGCCTCGTCGCCCAGCTCCTGCTGCAGCCAGTCGACGAAGCACTTCATCAGCTTCGCACGCCGTTTGCGTTCCGGCTGCACCAGGTAATAACCCAGGTCCGAGCGGACGCTGGTGTCCAGCACGGGTACCAACAGGCCCTGAGAGAGCAGGTCATCCACCAGGTAGCGCCAGCCGATGGCCACGCCCTGGCCGGCGATGGCAGCCTGGATCAACAAGGTGTAGTTGTCGAAGCGCAGCATTCCCGACCCCGGCGGCTGGGCGATGCCAAGCTCACGGAACAACGCGTTCCAGTCGAACCAGCGGGTGCGCACTTCAGGCTTGAGGTGCAGTAACGGCAATTCCGCGAGGGCCGACACCGGCAATGACTGGTCGCGTCCGGCCAGCAAGCGCGGGCTGGCGATGGGAAAGACCTCTTCGCGAAACAGCAGCAGCGCCTCGCCGTGCTTGAAGCGACCGTCGCCAAAGGCAATGGCAATGTCCACTTCCGAGCGCAGCATGTTCATGGTGCGGTCGCTGGTGACGATGCTGACATCGATCTCCGGGTTGGCCTCGTGGAAACGGTGCAAGCGCGGCATCAGCCAATAGGCGGCGAAGGCAAAGTCAGTGGCCACCTGCAGCACTTCATGCTGCGGCCGGGAGCCGATGGCTTCCAACCCGGCGCTGATGGCCTGCAAACCCTCCTGCACATGGAGGAACAGCAGCCGACCGGCGTCGGTGAGTTCGATGCCGCGGTAAACGCGGTCGAACAGGCGCGTTGCCAATTGTTTTTCCAGGCGCTGGATCTGCTGGCTCACCGCCGGCTGGGTGGTACCCAGCTCGACCGCAGCCGCGGTGAAGCTGAGGTGGCGAGCGGCGGATTCGAACACCCGCAACAGGTCCAGGGACAGCTCAGCCTGTAGTTCTGCCATAACGTTTGCTTATCCGAGTCATGCTTCGCTGTGCGCTTTACCGGGATGACTGCTGACGCAATCATCGTTCCACGCACTTTCGCATAATTCGACGGTATGGATAAGCGAACGATGAAACGTCCCAACATCCTCTTCATCATGGCCGACCAGATGGCTGCGCCGATGCTGCCTTTCTACGCTGCCTCCCCCATCAAGGTGCCGCACTTGTCGCGGCTCGCTGCCGAGGGTGTGGTGTTCGATTCGGCCTACTGCAACAGCCCGCTCTGCGCGCCCTCGCGCTTCACCCTGGTAAGCGGTCAGCTGCCGTCGAAGATCGGCGCCTACGACAACGCCGCCGACTTCCCAGCGGATGTACCGACCTACGCCCATTACCTGCGCCGCCTGGGTTACCGCACGGCGCTCTCCGGCAAGATGCACTTCTGCGGCCCGGACCAGTTGCACGGCTATGAGGAACGCCTGACCAGCGACATCTACCCGGCGGATTACGGTTGGGCAGTGAACTGGGACGAGCCCGACGTTCGCCCGAGCTGGTACCACAACATGTCCTCCGTGCTGCAGGCCGGGCCCTGCGTGCGCACCAACCAGCTGGATTTCGACGAGGAAGTGGTGTTCAAGGCGCGCCAATATCTGTACGACCATGCGCGCGAAGACACCGGACAGCCCTTCTGCCTGACCGTGTCCCTGACCCACCCCCACGATCCCTACACCATCCCGGTGGAGTATTGGGAACGCTACGAGGAGGCGGACATCCCGCAGCCCCGCGTGCACTTCACCGACGCCGAGCAGGACCCGCATAGCCAGCGCCTGCTCAAGGTCATCGACCTCTGGGACAAACCGCTGCCTGAGCAGAAGATTCGCGATGCGCGGCGTGCCTACTTCGGTGCCTGCAGCTACGTCGACGACCAGATCGGCGCCCTGCTGAAGACCCTGGCCGACTGCCGACTGGAGGAAGACACCATCGTCGTGTTCTCCGGCGACCACGGCGACATGCTTGGCGAGCGTGGCCTCTGGTACAAGATGCACTGGTTCGAAATGGCCGCCCGTGTGCCGCTGCTGGTCCACGCCCCCGGCCGCTTCCAGGCGCACAGGGTCAGCCAGTCAGTGTCCACGGTCGACCTGCTGCCCACCCTGGTCGAGTTGGCCGGAGGTGCGTTGGAGCGCGACCTGCCGCTCGACGGCCGCTCGCTACTACCACACCTGCAAGGCCTGGGTGGCCACGACGAGGTACTGGGCGAGTACATGGCCGAAGGCACCACCAGCCCGCTGATGATGATCCGTCGCGGCCCTTACAAATTCATCTACTCCGACAAGGACCCAATCCTGCTCTTCGATCTGGCGAACGATCCGCAGGAGCTGGAAAACCTGGCGACTTCGACGGACCACCAGACCCTGCTTGCGGCGTTCCTCGACGAGGCGAAGACTCGCTGGGACATCCCGGCCATCGCCGAAGCCACCCTGGCCAGCCAGCGCCGCCGCCGCTTCGTGGCCGACGCGCTGACCCACGGCAAGCTCGCTAGCTGGGACCACCAGCCTTTCGTCGACGCCAGCCAGCAGTACATGCGCAATCACATCGACCTGGACGACCTGGAGCGCCGCGCGCGCTTTCCCCAACCCTGACTCACTCTTGCGAGGAACCAAGGCATGAAGACGATCAATGCGGTACTTGCCGGCAGCGCGCTGCTGACCGGTTTGGCGTTCAACGTCCAGGCTGAGGACGCCAGCTGCGCGACGGTGAAGCTGGGCGATCCGGGCTGGAGCGATATCGCCGTGACCAACGGGGTGGCGCGTTTTCTTCTCGATGGACTGGGCTACCGCACGGAAACCCCGACCCTCGCCGTGCCGATCATCTTCGCTGGCCTGCACAAGGGCCAGATCGATGCCTTCCTTGGCAACTGGATGCCGGCGCAGCAGAGCAACTACGACAAGTTCGTCGCCGCCGGCAGCGTCGACAAGGTGGCGCAGAACCTCTCAGGCACCGAATACACCCTGGCGGTGCCGCGCTATGTCTATGACGCCGGCGTGAAAACGTTCGCCGACCTGGACAAGTTCGCCGACAAGTTCGACCACAAGCTCTATGGCATCGCTTCCGGCTCACCGGCCAACGTCTCGATCCAGCAGATGATCAAATCCGACGAGTTCGGCCTGGGTGACTGGAAGTTGGTGGAATCCAGCGAGCAGGCGATGCTGGTGCAGGTGGGGCGCGCGGTGAAGCGCCAGCAGTTCGTGGTCTTCCTCGGCTGGACTCCGCACCCGATGAACGTGCAGTACGACATGGTCTATCTCAAGGGCGGCGAGAAGTACTTCGGCGAGAGTGGCAGCGTGAACACCCTGGCGCGCAAGGGCTATGCCGAGCAGTGCCCGAACGTGGGCAAGCTGCTGACCAACCTGCAGTTCACCCAGGAAATGGAGAACGCCATCATGGATCAGGTGCTCAACGGCAGCAGCAACAACGATGCAGCGATCAAGGCCTGGCTCAAGTCCAACCCGCAGGTGATCGATGGCTGGCTGCAGGGAGTGACCACCCGCGAAGGCGGCAATGGGCTGGCGGCGGTGAAGGCGAAGCTTTGACGGATCGCCCCACAGGGGCAACTGCCTCCCTGTAGGGGCGAATTCATTCGCCAAGGATCGCGAAGCGGTCCCTCGACATTTTCTGGCAGACCTCCGGTCTGCTTGGCGAATGAATTCGCCCCTACAAGAGCCTGGCCGGACGTGAAACTCACCCACCTCCTCCCCTTCCTCACCTGGCTGCCCGCAATCCGTCCACGCGGCCTGGGTCGCGATGCGCTGGTCGGCCTGACCGGCGCCATCCTCGCTCTGCCGCAGTCCATCGCCTACGCACTCATCGCCGGACTACCCGCGGAGTACGGACTTTATGCCGCGGTGGTCCCGGTAATCGTCGCCTGTCTCTGGGGTTCTTCCCGGCACCTGATCTGCGGACCGACGGCGGCGATCTCGGTGGTGCTCTTCGCCAGCGTCAGCCCGCTGGCCCTGCCGGGAAGCCAGCAATACATCAGCCTGGTCCTGCTGCTGACCTTTCTCGCCGGTGCGTTCCAGTGGCTGGTTGGGTTCCTGCGCTTCGGTTCCCTGGCCAACTTCGTCTCCCAGTCGGTGGTGCTCGGCTTCACCCTGGGCGCAGCTCTGGTGATCGCCCTTGGCCAGATACCCAACCTGCTCGGCCTGGCCAACCTGGAGGGACGCGCCACCGCCTGGCAGAGCGCGCTGGACCTGGCCGGGCATGTACGCGAGGCGCACTGGCCATCGCTTTGGGTGGCCGTTTTTACCCTCGGGCTCTCGATCCTCGTGCGCAAGCTGTGGCCTCGCCTGCCGGCGCTGCTGATCGGCATCAGCGGCGGAAGTCTGCTGGTGCTGGCCATGCCGGTCACCTTCGCCAGCGTCGAGCTGGTGCATCCCTTCAGTGGCAGCCTGCCGCCGCTGGCCTCGATCCGCTTCGATGCCGAGGACGTGCTGCGCCTGCTGCCGTCTGCCGTGGCCTGCGGTCTGCTCGGCCTGGTCACCAGCCTGTCCATCTCCCGCGCACTGGCCAGCCAGTCGCGGCAGGTGCTGGATGCCAACCAGGAAACCCGCGGCCAAGGTCTGTCCAACCTGATCGGTGCCTGGTTTTCCGGCTATCTCTCGGCGGGCTCCTTCACACGCTCGGCGCTGAATCTCCAGGCCGGTGCACAGTCGCCGCTCGCCGGGGTGTTCTCCGCCCTCTGGGTGGCGCTGTTTGCATTGCTGGGTGCACGGCTGATCGCCCATATCCCGCTGCCCGCCATGGCGGCGAGCATCCTGCTGATCTGCTGGGGTCTGCTGGATGGGCGCGGTGTCCGCCAGCTGTGGCGCGTCAGCCGGGCGGAGTTCGCGGTGATGGCACTGACCTGCGCGGCCACGCTGCTGCTGGAACTGCAAACCGCCATCTACGCCGGTGTGCTGGCGTCACTCTTCTTCTACCTCAAGCGCACGTCGCAACCACGGGTGCTGCAAGCGCAGGAGGGGGATGCTGAGATTTTGCGCATCGAGGGATCGATCTTCTTTGGCGCCTGCCCCTATCTGCAGAAGCTGATCCAGCGCAGCCGCGCCGGGCGTCTGGTGCTGGATGCGCACCATGTGAATTTCATCGACTTCGCCGGGGTGAGCATGCTTCACGACGAAGCACGGCGACTGGGCGGGGAAGGGCGAAGCCTGGTGTTGCGCCGTGCCCGGCCGCAAGTGGAACGGGAGCTACGCAAGCTGGAAGGCGAGGGCAGCGGCCTGTTGATCGAGGGGTAGCAGGGCCGCGACCTTTACTGTGGGATCGAATTCATTCGCGAGAAAATTCGCTCCCACAAAGGGAGGGAAAGGCTCAAGCCTGCGCCAGTTGGCGACGCAGTTCGGCGAGTACCGGAGTGCTGTCGGGCAGCACGCCACGCCACAGCAGGAAGGCTTCGGCAGCCTGTTCCACCAGCATGCCCAGGCCGTCGAGCGTACGCGCGGCGCCATGCTCGGCGGCCCAGCGGTTGAAGGCAGTCATTTCCTTCCCGTACATCATGTCGTAGCAGACGGTGTGGCCAGGCTTGATCAGGCTCGGTGAAATTGGCGGCAGGTCGCCGGCGAGGCTGGCCGAGGTGCCGTTGATGATCAGGTCCACAGGCTCTTCCAGCCAGTCGAAGCCGCTGGCGGATACCGGCCCGAGCTCGGCGAACAGTTGGGCCAACGCCTCGGCCTTCTCCACGGTGCGGTTGGCAACTACCAAGGCAGCTGGTTTCTCGGCCAGCAACGGTTCGATCACGCCGCGCGCGGCGCCGCCAGCGCCAAGCAGGAGGATGCGCTTACCGGCCAGATCGAGCCCGGCGTTGCGGGTGAGGTCGCGCACCAGGCCTGCGCCATCGGTGTTGTCGCCGAGGAGGCTGCCGTCATCCAGCCGCTTCAGGGTGTTCACCGCGCCGGCGCGCTGGGCACGGGCGCTGAGGCTGCCGGCCAACTGGTAGGCCAGCTCCTTGAAGGGCACGGTGACGTTGCCGCCCTTGCCGGTTTCGAAGAACCGCCGTGCGCAACCGGTGAAGTCGTCCAGCGGCGCCAGCACGGCCTCGTAGGTGAGCGGCTGGCCGGTCTGCTCGGCGAACAGGCGGTGGATCAGCGGCGACTTGCTGTGGCCGATGGGGTTGCCAAAGACGCAGTAGCGATCAGTCACAGCCCTGCCTCCCCGAGCCAGTCGCGATCCTTGAGGAAATACTCGGTCAGGCGCGCTTCTTCAGTGCCCGGCTCCGGCTTCCAGTCGTAGCCCCAGCGCACATGCGGCGGCAGCGACATGAGGATGGACTCGGTACGACCGCCCGACTGCAGGCCAAACAGGGTGCCACGGTCGAACACCAGGTTGAACTCTACGTAGCGGCCACGACGGAAGGCCTGGAACTCACGCTGCTGTTCGGTGAAGGGGGTGTCCTTGCGCTTCTTCAGAATTGGCAGGTAGGCCTCCAGGTAGGCATCGCCGATGGCGCGCATGAAGGCGAAACTGGTATCGAAGTCCCACTGGTTCAGATCGTCGAAAAACAGACCACCGATACCGCGCGGCTCATTGCGATGCTTGAGGTGGAAGTAGCGATCGCACCATTCCTTGTAGCGCGGGTACACATCGGCACCGAAGGGCGCGCAGGCGTCGCGGGCAATCTGGTGCCAGAGCACGCAGTCTTCCTCGACGGCGTAGTAGGGAGTCAGGTCGAAGCCACCGCCAAACCACCATACCGGCTCTTCACCTTCCTTCTCGGCGCAGAAGAAGCGCACGTTGGCGTGGGAGGTGGGGATGTGGGGGTTTTCCGGGTGGATCACCAGGGACACGCCGAGGGCCTGGAAGCCACGGCCGGCCAGTTCCGGACGATGAGCACTGGCCGATGGCGGCAGGCTGGCTCCGAACACATGGGAGAAGTTCACACCGCCCTTTTCGATCAGTCCGCCGTTCTCGATTACCCGGGTACGGCCGCCGCCGCCAGCGGGACGGGTCCAGGCGTCCTCGATGAATTCAGCCTTGCCGTCCTCGGCCGCCAGCGCGGCGCAGATGCGGTCTTGCAAATCGAGCAGATAGGCCTTCACGGCCTCGATACGGTCAGTCACGTGGTCAACCCTGGCAGCGGTTAGGTGGCGGAAAAATGAGCAGGCAAGCATACCACCGCGCAAGGGCTGTCGTGGCTTGACGGGAATCAAGGCGAGGCGTTGGATGGGAGCTTTTCCGACCAGGAGGTTGCAAGCATGGCCAAACGCATCCAGTTCTCCGCCTACGGCGGCCCGGAGGTCCTCGAATACGCGGACTACCAGCCCGGGGAGCCGGGACCGCAAGAAGTGCGCGTGCGCAACCGCGCCATCGGTTTGAACTTTATCGACACCTACTATCGCAGCGGCCTCTACCCGGCGCCGAACTTTCCCACCAGCCTGGGCACCGAAGGCGCCGGCGAGGTAGACGCCGTGGGCAGTGCGGTCACCCAGTTCAAGGTGGGGGACCGGGTCGCCTACGCTACCGGCCCGCTGGGCGCCTACAGCGAGTTGCACGTACTGCCTGCAGACAAACTGGTACGCCTGCCCAATGGCATCAGCTTCGAGCAGGCGGCAGCGGTGATGCTCAAGGGGCTGACGGTGCAATACCTGCTGCGTCAGACCTACGAGCTGAAGGGTGGCGAGACTATCCTCTTCCACGCGGCAGCCGGCGGCGTCGGGCTGATCGCCTGCCAATGGGCCCGCGCTCTCGGCGTAAAGCTGATCGGTACGGTCAGCTCGGCCGAGAAAGCCGCACTGGCCAAGGCCAACGGAGCCTGGGCGACCATCGACTATAGCCACGAGAACGTGGTGCAAAAGGTGCTGGAACTCACGGACGGCGCCAAGTGCCCGGTGGTCTACGACTCGGTGGGCAAGGACACCTGGGAAATCTCGCTGGACTGCGTGGCACCGCGCGGCCTGATGGTGAGTTTCGGCAACGCCTCGGGACCGGTGACCGGGGTGAACCTGGGCATCCTGGCGCAGAAGGGGTCGCTCTACGTCACCCGGCCAACGCTGTTCGGATACGCCAGCACACCTGAACGCCTGCAGGCCATGGCGGATGAGCTGTTCGCACTGATCGCCGATGGCCGCATCAAGGTGGAGGTGAGCCAGCGTTTCGCCCTGGCTGACGCAGCCAAGGCGCACACCGCCCTGGCCAGCCGCCAGACTACCGGCTCGACCGTGCTTATCCCCTGAGCACGCGTCCGCTGGCCAGGTCGCGGATCACACTGGGGTTACGGCGTCCCCCGAGGGCGCCTCCCAGCACTGCGTCCAGGGTGTCGCCGAAGTACTGCTGGACCCGCAGACGCGAGTAGGCGGAAGGACGGCCGGTGGGATTGGCGGAAGTGGATACCAGCGGCCCGGTGAGGGCGCAAAGGTCACGCACCAGCGGATGGTCGCTGACACGCAGGGCTACGCTGTCGTGCTGCCCGGTGATCCACTCGGGGAGCAGGTTCTGGTGCGGCACCAGCCAGGTGTTAGGGCCTGGCCAGGTGCTGGCGAGCTTGTCGATCCAGGCGTCCGGCAGACCTTCGAGGAGGAAATCGAATTGGCGAATGTTGTCTGCCACCAGGATCAGCCCCTTTTCCACAGGACGTTCCTTGAGCGCCAGCAGGCGATAGACCGCATCCTCGTTCCAGGGATCGCAGCCCAGACCCCAGACCGCCTCGGTGGGATAGGCAATCACTCCACCTTCACGCACGACCCGCGCCACTTGCTGCACTCGCCAACTACTGACCATTCCCCGTACCCCACAAAACTGGATCGGCAAAGTGTACAGGGCTCAACCTTGGCGATGCACCCAGCAACCGGCCTCGCGGGCTACGTGCCCCTGCAGCTCCAGGTCGGTGAGCTCGGCGAGCAGGCGAGGCAGCTCCCAGCCGCTGATCGCGGCAAGCCCTTCGCTGCTGTAAGGCGCTGCGCGCAGCAGGTCGAGCAATGGATGGGCCTCTGTCGCCAGGACTTCGGTCCCGGCAGCGGAAGCCACGGCCTGCCAGCCACGTAGCGCTTCGAGAATGTCTTCCACCTTCTCCACCAGTGCCGCGCCTTCGCGGATCAACTGGTGACAGCCGCGCGCGCCGGGGTGGTGGATGGAGCCGGGGATGGCGTAGACCTCGCGCCCCTGCTCGGCGGCCAGCCGCGCAGTGATCAGCGATCCACTGGAGGGGCTGGCTTCCACCACCAGGACACCAAGTGACAAGCCGCTGATGATGCGATTGCGCCGGGGAAAGTTGGATGGCTGGGGTGGGCAGTCCAGCGGCAGCTCGGATACCAGCGCGCCGCCTTCTTCGACGATGCGCGTTGCCAGGCCACGATGGCGATTGGGATAGATGCGCTCCAGCCCGGTGCCAAGCACCGCGACAGTCTTGCCGGCGACATCCAGCGCGCCCTGGTGGGCGGCGCCGTCGATGCCAAGGGCCAGCCCGCTGGTGATGACGAAGCCTCCTCCCGCCAGGCTGCGGGCGAATGCCCGGGCAGTATCCAGGCCCGCCGCAGAGGCACGACGACTGCCGACCATAGCCAGTTGCGGGCGCTCCAGAAGCGATGCGTCACCGGCGACATACAGCAGTGGTGGAGCGTTGCCGATTTCGGCGAGCAGAGCAGGGTAGCCAGGGTCGTCCCAACAAAGCAGTTGTCGGCCGGGGTGTTCCTGCCAGGCCAGGGCACGGGCCGCGGCATCACGGATTTCCGGACTGCGCCGACACTCCGCGCTAGCCTCCGGCAGGCGCAGGGATCGCCAGGCAGAGGCCGGGGCACTGAGTGCCGCCGAGGCGGAGCCGAAGGCTTCGAGCAGACGACGGAAACGGGAAGGGCCCAGTTCGGGAAGGTGGTGCAGGCGCAGGCGAGCTTCCAGCTCGGCGGGGGAGATTGATGACACGTCGATCGGTCCTTGATCGCGCCGCTGATGCGGCAGAACGGCCATCAATACAACAAGCCCCCGCAGGGCGGGGGCTTGGAGGTGTTACGGGTTGTGTACCTTGTCCAGCACCGCCAGCTGGCGGGTGGCGGCCAGTACCAGGCCGTAGCTGAGCTTGTCGTAGGTGCGGAACACCATCAGCAGTCCTGCACGCTCGTCAGGGATCTTGATGAACTCGTCGGTGACGCGGTCGCGCACCGTCTCGCCGGTCTTGTAGACAGCCAGCACGTTGCCTTCCACCAGGCCGTCACGCTTGCCCTTGTTGATGGTCACCACATCGAACTGGCCGATCTGGGTCACGCCGCGCGGTACATCGAGGATCACGCCGCTGATGTCGCGCTCTGGTGCGCTGGGCATGAAAGTGGAGTTGATAGCGCGTTCCTCGGTGGGGAACAGACGATCGCCCAGACGGACTTCCTGGGTGGAGCGGGTCAGCTCCAGAGTGCCGATGTCGCCTTCGTCCGCCACCATCTCGCCGCCGCCGATGTCGTCGGCATTGATACCGAGGAACTCCTTGGTTTCCGGGTCCACATAGGTCTTGCCCTGGCGGAAGATGCCGTAGACCGGTTGCTCGTGGGAGAAGTTGCCACGGGCATAGACGCGGTCACCGGCGCCACTCACCACGCGCTCGGCATTGCCGGCGACGATGTAGGGTGCGGCCTGGAACTGCTCGGGATCGTCGACGATGCGGTTGGTCAGCAGGAAGGCGTTGATCGCTTCCAGCGGAATCGCCGGAATGGCTTCGGCCATCGGCGTGCTGCGCACCTGCGGCGACAGCTTGATGGTGCCGCGGGACGCGCCACGATTCAGCATGAGGCGCGGCTGACCATCGACGTAGACAAGGCTGAGCACGTCGCCGGGATAGATCAGGTGCGGATTCTCGATCTGCGGGTTGGCATGCCAGATCTCCGGCCACTTCCACGGCTGGCGCAGGAACTTGCCGGAGATATCCCAGAGCGTGTCGCCCTTGACGACGGTATAGCGCTCCGGATGCCCGTCCTTGAGTTCCACCGCAGCCTGGGTCAGGCCACTGGCGGCCAGGAGCAGCAGGGCGAGTAGTGATTTCCTCATGCGGTGAATCCCTTTATTATGTCCGTTCACATGAAACGCCCTGAGAGCCGCCCCAACCGGGCTCTTCAGCCGTTTTTCGATGCTGCTCACCATCTTAGCAGCGGATTTTCAACATATTCCACAAGTGCATCACAAACGCATATGGCGATTCTGAACATTCTCGAATTCCCCGATCCGCGGTTGCGCACCATCGCCAAACCGGTGGATGTGGTCGACGACTCCATCCGCCAGTTGATCGACAACATGTTCGAAACCATGTACGCCGCCCCCGGTATCGGCCTGGCCGCGACCCAGGTGAACGTCCACAAGCGCGTGGTGGTGATGGACCTGTCGGAAGACCAGTCCGAGCCTCGGGTCTTCATCAACCCCGAGTTCGAGTCCCTGACCGACCAGATGGACCATTATCAGGAAGGCTGCCTCTCGGTGCCTGGCTTCTACGAGAACGTCGATCGCCCGCAGAAGGTCAAGATCAAGGCGCTGGACCGCGATGGCCAGCCTTATGAGCTGATCGCCGAAGGCCTGCTCGCCGTGTGCATCCAGCACGAATGCGACCACCTCAACGGCAAGCTCTTCGTCGACTATCTGTCGTCGCTCAAGCGTGATCGCATCAAGAAGAAGCTGGAAAAGCAACATCGCCAGCAGGCTTGATTCCCTCGATTCCAAAGGCTTGCTCCGGCAAGCCTTTTTCGTTAGCGAGTACCCATGACCGAGTCACTGCGCCTCGTCTTCGCCGGCACCCCCGAGTTCGCCGCCGAGCACCTCAAAGCCCTGCTGGGCTCCCGCCACCAGGTCATCGCCGTCTACACCCAACCGGACCGTCCGGCCGGACGCGGCCAGAAGCTGATGCCCAGTCCGGTCAAGCAACTGGCTGTCCAGCACGGCATCCCGGTGCTACAGCCGCCGACCCTGCGCGACCCCGCTGCCCAGGATGAACTCAAGGCCCTCGGCGCTGACCTGATGGTGGTGGTGGCCTACGGTCTGATCCTGCCGCAGGTGGTGCTCGATACGCCGCGACTGGGTTGTATCAATAGCCACGCCTCGCTGCTGCCGCGCTGGCGCGGCGCCGCGCCGATCCAGCGTGCGGTGCAGGCGGGTGACGCAGAAAGTGGCGTTACCGTGATGCAGATGGAAGCCGGCCTCGACACCGGCCCGATGCTGCTCAAGGTCACCACGCCGATCTCGGCCTCCGACACCGGCGGCAGCCTGCACGATCGCCTCGCTCAGCTCGGCCCGAACGCAGTCGTCGAAGCCATCGAAGGCCTGGCTGCCGGAACCCTGAAAGGTGAAGTCCAGGACGATGCGCTGGCCAATTACGCGCACAAACTGAACAAGGACGAGGCGCGCCTCGACTGGAGCCGCCCGGCTGTCGAACTGGAGCGTCTGGTGCGTGCCTTCAATCCCTGGCCCATCTGCCACACAACTCTCGATGGCGAACCGCTGAAGGTGCTGGCTGCCGAGCCGGGCGAAGGCAATAGCCAGCAGCCCGGGCAGATCCTCACCGCCTCCAGGGACGGCCTCACCGTAGCCTGTGGCGACGGCGCCCTGCGCCTGACGCGTCTGCAACTACCTGGCGGCAAGCCGCTGAACTTCACCGACCTCTTCAATAGCCGCCGCGAGCAGTTCGCCGTGGGCAAGGTGCTCGGCGCATGAATCCGCGTCTCGCCGCCGCCCGCGCACTGGCCGCGGTACTTTCCGGCAAGGCTTCCCTGGGCGGCAGCCTGCCGCCGCAGCTGGACAAGGTCGACCCTCGCGATCGCGCCCTGGCCCAGGACCTGGCCTTCGGTGCTGCCCGCTGGCAACCGCGCCTCGCCGCCCTGGCCGAACGCCTGCTGCAGAAGCCTTTCAAGTCCGCCGACAAGGATGTGGAAGCCCTGCTTCTGGTCGGCCTCTACCAGCTCTTCTACACCCGCATCCCCGCCCATGCCGCCATCGGCGAAACCGTCGGCTGCTCGGACAAGCTGAAGAAGCCTTGGGCCAAGGGCCTGCTCAATGCCGTACTGCGTAACGCCCAACGCCAGGGCGAGACGATCCTCGCCGAACTGGAGCGCGACCCGGCGGCACGTACTGCCCACCCACGCTGGCTGCAGAAGGCGCTCAAGGCGGCTTGGCCGGAGCACTGGGAAGCCGTCTGCGCGGCGAACAATGCCCATCCGCCGTTGATCCTGCGGGTCAATCGCCGGCATGGCAGTCGCGACGACTATCTGACCGAGTTGCAGCAAGCCGGCATCGCCGCCGAGCCCTGCACCTTCAGCCGTGACGGCATCCGCCTTGTCGAAGCCTGCGACGTGAAGACCTTGCCGGGCTTCGTCGAAGGTCGCGTCAGCGTGCAGGACGAAGCCGCACAACTGGCCGCCGATCTGCTGGAACTGGCGCCCGGGCAGCGCGTGCTCGACGCCTGCTGCGCGCCCGGCGGCAAGACTTGCCACGTCCTCGAGGCCGAACCCGGCCTCTCCGAAGTGGTGGCAGTCGACCTGGAAGAGAGTCGCCTGGTGCGCGTGCGCGAGAACCTCGCACGACTCGGCCTGGCTGCCAGACTGATCGCCGCCGACGGCCGCAATACCGCCGACTGGTGGGACGGCAAGCCGTTCCAGCGCATCCTGCTGGATGCACCCTGCTCGGCTACCGGCGTGATCCGTCGTCACCCGGACATCAAGCTGACCCGCAAGGAAGAAGACATCGCGGCGCTGGCCCAGCTTCAAGGCGAGCTGCTGGACGCCCTCTGGCCGACCCTGGAAGTCGGCGGCGTGCTGCTGTATGCGACCTGCTCTACGCTCCCACGGGAAAACAGCGACAACATCGCCGCCTTCCTCGCCCGCACTCCTGGCGCCCGCGAGCTGGACATCCCCGGACCGTTCGGATTGAAACAACCCCATGGCCGCCAATTGCTGACGCAGGAAGACGGCCACGACGGTTTCTACTATGCCAAGCTGATCAAAATCGCCGCTTCAGCGCGATAAGGGAACTAGCAGTGAAGATCATCATTCTCGGCGCGGGGCAGGTCGGTGGCACCTTGGCAGAACACTTGTCGGGCGAGGCCAATGACATCACGGTGGTGGACACCGACGGCGACCGCCTGCGCGACCTCGGCGACCGTCTCGACATCCGCACCGTCCAGGGCCGCGGCTCATTCCCAACAGTGCTCCGCCAGGCCGGCGCCGATGATGCCGACATGCTGGTAGCGGTGACCAACAGCGACGAAGTGAACATGGTCGCCTGCCAGGTCGCCTACACGCTGTTCCACACACCTACCAAGATCGCCCGGGTGCGCGAAGCGGCCTACCTCACTCGGGCTGGCCTGTTCGATAACGAAGCCATCCCGGTGGACGTTCTGATCAGCCCGGAACAGGTGGTGACCAACTACATCAAGCGACTGATCGAGTATCCCGGCGCGCTGCAGGTGATCGACTTCGCCGAGGGCAAGGCCCAGTTGGTAGGCGTCAAGGCCTACTACGGCGGCCCGCTGGTGGGCCAGGAGCTGCGCCAGATCCGCGAGCACATGCCCAACGTGGATACTCGCGTTGCCGCCATCTTCCGCCGCAACCGGCCGATCCTGCCCAAGGGCGATACCGTGATCGAGGCCGACGACGAAGTCTTCTTCATCGCCGCCAAGGCCCACATCCGCGCCGTGATGAGTGAGCTGCGCCGCCTTGAAGACAGCTACAAGCGCGTGGTCATCGCCGGCGGCGGCCACATCGGTGAACGCCTTGCCGAGGCCATCGAAAGCCGGTACCAGGTGAAAATCATCGAGATGAACCCGACGCGCTGCCGCCATCTGTCCGAGGTCCTCGACAGCACAATCGTGCTCCAGGGCAGTGCCTCCGACCGCGACCTGCTGGTAGAAGAAAACATCAACGACGCCGACATCTTCCTCGCCCTGACCAACGACGACGAGGCCAACATCATGTCCTCGCTGCTGGCCAAGCGCCTGGGTGCACGCAAGGTGATGACCATCATCAACAATCCGGCGTATGTGGACCTGGTGCAAGGCGGCGACATCGACATCGCCATCAGCCCGCAGCTGGCCACCATCGGTACGCTGCTGACCCACGTGCGCCGTGGCGACATCGTCAGCGTGCACTCCCTGCGCCGCGGCGCGGCGGAGGCCATCGAGGCCATCGCCCACGGCGACGCCAAGTCGAGCAAGGTGGTCGGCAAGATGATCGAGGACATCGCCCTGCCGCCCGGTACCACCATCGGCGCCATCATCCGTGACGAGGAAGTGCTGATCGCCCACGACGACACGATTATCGAGTCCGGCGACCATGTGATCCTGTTCCTCGTGGACAAGAAATACATCCGCGACGCCGAGCGTCTGTTCCAGGTGGGCCTGACCTTCTTCTAATAGCCCGTCTACGATCAGCTGCGCGTCGCGCCCTGCAGCATTGGAAGCAGGTTCGGATTGCTCAGTTACAGCCTCTAAACTCCGCGTCCTCGCCTGCTTCTGCCTTGCATGGCCCTAGCTCGCAGGATCGTAAACAGCCTCAAGGGGAACGCACCATGCTCGAAGGACTGGAAAAGATGCTGGCCAAGGGCGTGGACAACGCCCTGCTGCGCTTCGGCCTGGGCAAGGGTTACCTCGACCAGGGCGACGCGGCCAAGGCCGCCCTGCACCTGCGTCGGTGCGTGGAGCAGGACCCGAAGTACTCGGCTGCCTGGAAGCTGTTGGGCAAGGCGCTGGAGGCCCAGGGCGACTTCAGCGCCGCTCGCGAGGCCTGGACCCAGGGTCTTGAGGCCGCCAACGCCCATGGCGACAAACAGGCAGAGAAGGAAATGACCGTGTTCATCAAACGCCTGGACAAGCGCGGCGGCTCGCCAGCCTGATCGCTTGCACAGAGTCAAAATGACTCGAAGGTATGTCCAAGTGACTCTAGCAGATGGAGTCATTATGACAACAAAACATCCTAAGCTATTGATTAATAAAGCCTGAATATCTGGCCCGCTTCTTGTTTTCCTGGCTTGCGTCGTGGCCCTGCCACGTCGACCTCTTACAGGAACAGGAACGAGCCATGTCACAACACGAATTCGAGAATCGCCTTGCCGTCGTCACCGGTGCCAGCTCCGGTATCGGCCTTGCCGTTGTAGAGCGCCTGCTGGAGCGAGACGCGCGGGTCCTGGCGATGAGCCGTCGGCCGGGTGAGCTCCAGGCGCTGCAAGCGCGCTTCGGCGAGCGGCTGTACTGGCAAGCCGGTGATGTTACCCAGGCCGGTGACCTGACCGCGCTGGCGCAGACGGCACGGGACCTGGGTCCCGTCCACTACCTGGTACCCAATGCCGGGATCGCCCGTCTCGCCGACGGCCTGGATGCCTCCGCATTCGACCAGCAATGGGCAATCAACGGCGCCGGCGCGATCGAAACTCTGGCAGCGCTGAACGATGAGTTAGCGACGCCTTCCTCGGTAGTATTCATCGGCACCTTTCTTTCGCGGGTGAGCTTTCCCGGCCTCGCTGCCTACATCGCCTCGAAAGCCGCACTGAAAGCACATGTGCGTACCCTTGCAGTGGAACTCGCACCCCGTGGCGTGCGCCTGAACATGGTTTCCCCCGGCCCGACCGCCACGCCCATCTGGTCCAGCCTGGGCCTGGGAAACGACGAGCTCGCGGCAGTGGCCGAAAGCGTCAGCCAACGCTTGCTCGGAGGTCGCTTCCTCGAACCGGGCACCGTGGCCGACACCATTCTCTTCCTCCTCTCGCAGGCCGCGCGCGGTCTTCATGGCCAGGACCTGGTAGTGGATAGCGGCTATACCTTGCGCTGAATACAGATGGCCCCGTCCGCGGAGTCGACGAGGCCAACGATTCATTCCCCACGCAAGTAGTCCAGGGTCTGCTCGGTGCTCCACAGCGCATTGGCGATGTAGCGGTAATTGATCAGTGCGGCGAGGTAGCCATCGCCTTCCGGTGTCGTCGGGCCCGCGGTGGCATCTCGCACCACCGCCACCTCGAAGCCCAGCTCCAGCAACTCGCGCAAATGGGACTCAACACAGAGGTTGGCAGCCATGCCGGCGAGGATGATCTGCGACACGCCGTGCTTGCGCAGCTGCAAGGCCAGGTCATTGGTCTCCGGGCCGTAGACCTTGTGGGGCGAAGCAATGATGGTTTTGCCATCGAGGATGTAGGGCTTGTACTCGGGCAGGAAGTCCGCGCCCGAGTTCTCGAAGCCTTCCAGACTCAATGGCCCTTTGCGGTCGAACATGCCGATGCTGTGCATGACCTTCTCCAGCGGCCCACCGAAGTGCCAGTGGTGATCGCAGGGGTAGTAATAGTGCGGCGACACGGCAACGGTGATACCGGCCTCCTTGGCAGCGGCAAACAATTGACCGATATGCCTGACCGTATCGTGCTCGGTGATGCTCTTGCCGAATACGCTCCAGCTCACCCCCTCGGGGCTGAGGAAGTCGATCTGCGGGTCGATTACCACAAGCGCGGCGCGCGTCAGGTCCAGGCGCATACCGGGATCGGGCAGCGCCGGTTCAGCTGGATCGCGGTAGGTCGTGAGGCGGGATGGTTCATGGCTCATGTCGATGGACTCCTGCGAGACGGGATGAAATCACTGAATGCCGTGGCAGCCGCGCCCGGGGCTGTCTACCATCGGCGTGATTGCATCCTATGGCCGCGCCTTCCGCGGCTTTTGCCAGGCCGTACAGGATCTTTGCCAGGTTGTCCCCAATGGATGTCCTTTCAGAATTCTTCGAGCGCACCAGTCTCCAGGGGCGGCTGTTTTTCGCCGGTCGCGTGGACGGTGCGCTGGTCCTCGACAAGCCCCCGGGGATGGCATTCATCCACCTGGTGGAGCACGGCGGCATCGAAATGGTTCAGCCGGGTCTGCCGAAGGTATCGATCCGCGAACCCAGCGTGCTGTTCTGTCCCAGCAGCTGCCGTTATCAGTTGCGCTCCAGCTCTATCGAGGGCGCAAAGCTGATCTGTGCATCCTTCCAGTTCAACCGTGGCCTGGCCCAGCCGTTTCCACTCGGATTGGACGAAACCCTGGTGTTTCCGCTGGATGCGCTCGGCCATGCATTGCCGGTGATCCACTCCCTGGTCGGCGAGTTTGAGGGCGAGGAACCCGGCAGGGCCAAGGCGCTCAACCTGCTGTTCGAGTACCTGTTCGTGCTGCTGGTACGTCGGGCGGTAGAGGACGGCCGGATTTCCGGTGGTCTGCTCTACGCACTGCAGGATGGTCGTCTTGGGACCGTACTCAGCCAGATCCACCGCGAACCGGAAACGGACTGGAGCGTGGAGCGCATGGCGAGCCTGGCGCTGATGTCCCGTTCGAAATTCTCCGCCTGCTTCAATCGGATCATGGGGACACCACCCATGGCCTATCTCACCGCCTGGCGCATGAAGACCGCACAGGACCTGCTTCGCGAAGGGGTTCAGATCAAGGTGGTGGCCGCCTCGGTGGGCTACAGCTCGCAGGCGTCGTTTTCGCGTACCTTTGCGAACCTGGTGGGCTGCCCTCCAGCGGAGTGGATCAGGAAGGCTGCGAGAGGCGAAGTGGAAGTGACCGCACTGGTCTGCCCTACCGCCCCGCCCGAATCCTGATCAAGACTCTACGAAACGCAGCCCGGCGCCTTCGGCGTCTATCCGCATCACTTCCATTTCCAGGATGGGCGCCTCGATCGGTAGATCCTGGACCTGGCCGCGGACGATGCTGCCGACCGGCAGGACTGCCAGATCGGGATGACGAACATAGACGCCGCCATCGGACAGGTCGCGGGTCTGGGCGATCAGGTCGCCGAAGCTGGGGTGACTGATCTTGATCCTGCACTTCATCGGAGTTCGGGGAAATTGCCGCTGGTTCGCCATGGGATCGCATCATCCTGAGCTATTTGCAGCGCTCGTTAATACGGCTTATCGCGACTCGATACAACCCTCTCGCCTCAGAGAAATACCTGCCCATGAAAAAGGCGCCTCTCGGCGCCTTTTTCGTCAGTACCACTTCTTCTCGCCCTCGGGGCGTTTCTTGAAGCGCTTCATGCTCCACATGTACTGGGTCGGGTAGGCCCGCACATACTTCTCGACCACCTGGCTCATGGCGGCAACGCCTTCTTCGACGTTCTCGCTGTACATGCCTTCGGGTGCGGCTTCGAGGATCACCTTGAAACCCGAACCATCCGGCAGGCGCAGGGCATGCAGGAACACGCCGCGTGCCTTGCCACCGGCCAGCATGCCGGGGACGAATTTGCTGGTCAGTGCCTGGGTGCCAAGGAAGGGCACGAAGACCCCGGCCGAGAGGCTCGGCTCCGGGTCGGCGGGAATGCCCACGGAGCCACCCTTGCGCACCTCCTTGATGACGCTGAGGATGCCTTCCTTGGTGGAAGGCGCCACGCGGTTACCCAACTGCACACGCTGCTTCTGCAGCAGCTCGTCCACCGCTTTCAGCTTCGGCGGGCGGTAGAAGATGATCGGTTTGCACTGGGCGCAGTAGAAGTGGTTCAGCACTTCCCAATTGCCCAGGTGGCTGGTGATGCCTACCACGCCCTTGCCACTGGCCAGGGCCTCGTGCAGCACGTCCAGGCCTTCCACTTCGCGGATCAGTCCGATGGATTTCTCCGCCGGCCAGATCCAGGCGCAGGCGCTTTCGGTGAAAGTCCTGCCGATGTCCATCAGGCTCTGGCCAACGCGCTGATCCAGCTCCGTCGGCGACCACTCGGGGAAACACTTGGACAGGTTGATCCGCACCACGTCGCGGGAACGGTTCGGCAGCTTCCACATCAGCCAGCCAATGGTCGCGCCAACCGCTTGCACGGCGCGCCAGGGCAACATCGCAAAGAGGCGCAGGAAGCCGACAATCAGCGCACCTTTCAACTTATCCACAGGCAACTCCAGGACTTTCGAAAGCGCGCATTCTACCCTCGCACCGGATCACAGGGTCAGCTCGCGATAACGGTCGCAGTCGGTGGTGTGATCCATGACCATGCCGGCGGCCTGCATGAAGGCGTAGCAGATGGTCGGGCCAACGAAGGTGAAGCCGGCTTTCTTCAGTGCCTTGCTCATGGCCTCGGCCTCGGGGGTGACGGCTGGAACCTGGCCGCGTCCGCTGAAGTGGTTGACCTTCGGTTTGCCGCCGACGAACGACCAGAGCAGCTTCACCGGGTCTTCCTGGCGCAGCCAGGCCTGGGCGTTTTGCCGCGCGGCCTTGAGCTTTAGGAGGTTGCGGATGATGCCCGGGTCCTGCATCAGCTTCTCGATCTCCTCGTCACTCATCACCGCCAGGCGCCTGGGGTCGAAACCGAACAGGACCTCGCGATAGCGCTCGCGTTTCTTCAGCACGGTGATCCAGGACAGACCGGCCTGGAAGCCTTCCAGCAAGAGCAGTTCGAAGAGCGCCGCGGGGTCCTTGAGCGGAACGCCCCATTCGGTGTCGTGGTAGGCGATGTAGAGGGGGTCGTCATTGCACCAGAAGCAGCGTGGCATAAGGCTTTCCATGCGGTTGCGGCGGGGTCGGATCGGGTATACTCCGGCATTTTCCGTCGAAGACCCAGCACAGGTGAAATTCGTGAGCCAGACTACGCCCGCCGTGCGCACCTTCCAAGACCTGATCCTCGCCCTGCAGCAGTACTGGGCCGAGCAGGGCTGCGTGGTGCTCCAGCCCTACGACATGGAAGTGGGCGCCGGTACTTTCCACACCGCCACCTTCCTCCGCGCCATTGGTCCGGAGACCTGGAACGCCGCCTATGTGCAGCCGTCCCGCCGTCCGACCGACGGCCGCTACGGCGAGAACCCGAACCGCCTGCAGCACTACTACCAATTCCAGGTGGTCCTCAAGCCCAATCCTGAGAACTTCCAGGAGCTGTACCTCGGCTCGCTGAAGGCCATCGGCATCGACCCGCTCGTGCATGACATCCGCTTCGTCGAAGACAACTGGGAATCGCCGACGCTCGGCGCCTGGGGCCTGGGCTGGGAAATCTGGCTGAACGGCATGGAAGTCACCCAGTTCACTTACTTCCAGCAAGTCGGTGGCATCGAGTGCTACCCGGTCACCGGTGAGATCACCTACGGCCTGGAGCGCCTGGCGATGTACATCCAGGGCGTCGATTCGGTGTACGACCTGGTCTGGGCCGACGGCCCGTTCGGCAGGGTCACCTACGGCGATGTGTTCCACCAGAACGAGGTGGAGCAATCGACCTACAACTTCGAGCACGCCAACGTCGAGAAGCTGTTCGAACTCTTCGACTTCTATGAGAGCGAGGCCAACCGCCTGATCGAGCTGCAGCTGCCGCTGCCGACCTACGAGATGGTCCTCAAGGCTTCCCACACCTTCAACCTGCTGGACGCCCGCCGCGCCATCTCGGTGACCGAGCGCCAGCGCTACATTCTGCGCGTGCGCACCCTGGCCCGCGCCGTGGCGCAAAGCTACCTGCAAGCGCGCGCGCGTCTCGGCTTCCCCATGGCCACTCCCGAACTGCGTGACGAAGTACTGGCCAAGCTGGAGGCTCAAGAATGAGTGCACAAGATTTCCTGGTAGAACTGGGCACCGAAGAGCTGCCTCCCAAGGCCCTGAAATCCCTGGGTGACGCCTTCCTCGCCGGCATCGAGCAAGGCCTGAAGACCGCTGGCCTGGGCTATGCCAAGGCTCAGGTATTTGCAGCCCCGCGTCGCCTGGCCGTGCTGGTGGAACAACTGGCCACCCAGCAACCTGATCGCAGCGTCAATCTCGACGGCCCGCCGATCCAGGCTGCCTTCGACGCCGAAGGCAAACCGACCCAGGCCGCGCTGGGCTTTGCCCGCAAATGCGGTGTCGACCTGGAGCAGATCGACAAGAGCGGGCCGAAGCTGAAGTTCAGCCAATCCATTCCCGGTCAGCCTGCAGCGGGCTTGCTGCCCGGCATCGTCGAAACCTCCCTCGCCGCCCTGCCGATTCCGAAACGCATGCGCTGGGCCGCTCGCCGGGAAGAGTTCGTCCGCCCGACCCAGTGGCTGGTCATGCTGTTCGGCGAAGAAGTGGTGGACTGCGTGATCCTCACCCAGAAAGCCGGACGTGAGTCCCGCGGCCATCGTTTCCACAATCCGGACAACATCCGTATCAGCAAGCCTTCCACCTACCTGGAAGACCTGCGCAGTGCCCACGTGCTGGCCGACTTCGCCGAACGTCGTGAGATCATTGCCAGCCGCGTGGCCGAGCTGGCGGCCGAGCAGAAGGGCACTGCCGTGGTTCCCGCCGATCTGCTGGATGAAGTGACCGCGCTGGTCGAGTGGCCGGTGCCGCTGGTGTGTTCCTTCGAAGAACGCTTCCTCGCCGTGCCCCAAGAGGCCCTGATCTCCACCATGCAGGACAACCAGAAGTACTTCTGCCTGCTGGATTCCAACGGCAAGCTGCTGCCGCGCTTCATCACCGTGGCCAACGTAGTCAGCAAGGACCCGGCCCAGATCATCTCCGGTAACGAGAAGGTCGTTCGTCCGCGCCTCACCGACGCCGAGTTCTTCTTCAAGCAGGACAAGAAGCAGAAGCTGGAAGGCTTCAACGAGCGCCTGAAGAACGTGGTGTTCCAGGCCCAGCTCGGTACCGTATTCGAGAAGGCCGAGCGCGTATCCCGCCTGGCTGGTTTCGTGGCCGAGCAGATCGACGCCGATCCGATCCGCGCGGCGCGCGCCGGTATCCTCTCCAAGTGCGACCTTGCCACTGAAATGGTCGGTGAGTTCCCGGAAATGCAGGGTATCGCCGGCTACTACTACGCGATCAACGATGGTGAGCCGGAAGACGTTGCCCAGGCGCTGAACGAGCAGTACATGCCGCGTGGCGCTGGCGCCGAACTGCCGCAGACCCTCACCGGCGCGGCCGTGGCCGTGGCCGACAAGCTGGATACCCTTGTGGGCATCTTCGGCATCGGCATGCTCCCCACCGGCAGCAAGGATCCCTTCGCCCTGCGTCGTCAGGCCCTGGGGGTGCTGCGCATCCTGATCGAGAAGCAACTGAACCTCGATCTCGCTGCAGCCGTTGCCTTCGCCGTCGAGCTTTACGGCTCGAAGGTGAAGGCCGAAGGCCTTGCCGAGCAAGTGCTGGAGTTCATCTTCGACCGTCTGCGTGCCCGCTACGAGGACGAGGGTGTGGACGTCGCCGTCTACCTGTCGGTGCGCGCCCTGCAGCCGTCCTCGGCGCTGGACTTCGACCAGCGCGTGCAGGCCGTACAGGCCTTCCGCAAGCTGCCGGAAGCTGCTGCCCTTGCCGCTGCCAACAAACGCGTGTCCAACCTGCTGAGCAAGGCTGAAGGTAGCGTTCCGGGCAGCGTCGACAGCGCCCTGCTGCAGGAAGCTGCCGAGCAGGCCCTGGCCAAGGCCGTGGCCGACGCCGAACAGGCGCTGGCGAACGCCGGTAGCTATCGCGAGACCCTGGAGCGCCTGGCTAGCCTGCGCGAGCCGGTGGACAGCTTCTTCGAAGCGGTACTGGTCAACGCCGAAGACGCCGCCGTGCGCAGCAACCGCTACGCACTGCTGGCCAAGCTGCGCGGCCTGTTCCTGGGCGTGGCTGACATTTCGGTACTGGGCTAAGCGATAACGCGAGCCTGACCCGAAGCGGTGCGCTTCCCGTCAGGCTCAGCGTTTCAGGCGTTGTTCATGAAACTACTGATTCTCGACCGCGACGGAGTCATCAACCAAGACTCCGACGAGTACATCAAATCGCTCGAGGAATGGATCCCCATTCCAAGCGCGATAACCGCCATCGCTCGACTCAGCAAGGCCGGCTGGACGGTTGCCGTGGCCACCAACCAATCCGGCATCGCCCGGGGCTACTACGACCTCGCCACGCTGGACTCCATGCATGCCCGTCTGCGCGAGCTGGTAGCGGAGCAGGGCGGCGAGCTCGGTGTGATCCAGTATTGCCCGCACGGTCCTGACGAAGGCTGCAATTGCCGCAAACCGCAGCCCGGTATGCTCAAGCGCATCGCCGAGCACTATGGCGTGGACCTTGCTGGCACCTGGTTCGTCGGCGACAGCAGTGGTGACCTGGAAGCCGCGCTGGCCGTCGATTGTCAGCCCGTTCTGGTAAAGACCGGAAAAGGCGAACGGACCCTGGCCAAGCAACTGCCAGCGGGAACCCTGGTATTCGACGATCTGGCGGCAGTCGCCACACATCTACTTCAGTAAGGTCAACAGCTCCCATGACGACAGTGCAGGCCATCAGAACTTTCTTCTTCTACCTGCTGCTGTCGCTGAGCGCCTTCATCTGGGGCACGTTGAGCCTCTTTTTCGCGCCCTTCATGCCGTTTCGGGCACGCTACCGCTTCATTGTCTGGCGTTGGTGCCGATTCGCCGTCTGGCTGGCGAAGGTGATGGTAGGCATCCGCTATGAAGTGAAGGGCCAGGAAAACGTGCCGGCGCAGCCCTGCGTGATCCTCGCCAAGCACCAGAGCACCTGGGAGACCTTCTTCCTTTCTGGCGCTTTCGAGCCCCTCAGCCAGGTCGTCAAACGTGAGCTCCTGCGAGTGCCCTTCTTTGGCTGGGCCATGGCGCTGATGAAACCTATCGCCATCGACCGCAGCAACCCCAAGGCAGCGCTCAAGCAGCTCGCTGCGCAAGGCGACGAGCGTCTCAAGCAGGGTGCCTGGGTACTGATTTTCCCGGAGGGTACTCGCGTTCCGGTCGGGCAAATGGGCAAGTTTTCCCGAGGTGGTACGGCATTAGCGGTCAACGCCGGCCTGCCGGTTCTTCCTGTGGCGCACAACGCCGGGCACTACTGGCCTAAGGCAGGATGGGCCAAGCATCCGGGGACCATCCAGGTCGTCATGGGTCCGGTCATGTATGCAGAAGGTGAGGGACCCAGGGCCATCGCCGAACTGAACGAGCGAGCATTTGCCTGGGTGGAAGCTGCTCAGCGCGAGATCGAAGGTCCGCAGACTATAGCGACGGTCGAGTAATCGGCCTGATCTGTGGATAAGCTGTGAACAAAAATTTGGCGAATTCCCGATTTCATAGCGCAAGGCCCTGATTTACAAGGCCTTGCGTTTTACAATAAAGCTTAGCGAGAAAGTGCATAACGCTTTTTCGTTACTCTCCCACATCATCCCTTCAGGTACCGGGAATCCAGGGCATTGAAGCACTGGATGATCCGTTCGCGCGCAACACACGGGAAGTTCTTTTCGGTCAGGACCACCAGAACCCCTGGCTTCACCCTGCCTGAGCGCAGCTGTCGCATCATGTAGGCGCTGATCTCTTCATCGGTGATGCTCGGTGCTTCGCCTTTACCCTCATCCATCCTACCGCTCCTGTATGTGGCCTCCAGGGGCCTCTGCAAGCGCTTCCAGACTACGCCCTCCCTTCACATGTGCGAACACCTTCCTACAAGGGAGAACGAGCGAGAACGCTTGATACAGGCGGAGGACGAGCTACGGAGAGGAAGAGAAATTGCGGAAGCCGGAAAGCACTGAGGGGAGCCGAAGCTCCCCTCAAATGTTTATTTCATTATTGTTGTTGTTCTTATCAGATATTCGTTGTTGTTCTTCGCTCCTGGCTACTAACGCAGCCAGAAATGGCTGGTCCCAACATGGACCGAGGGCAAACGGATTTTTTTGGACGCTGATCATGTCATCGTCATTGCTGAACCAACCAGAGCGCCGCTACCTCAAGGTAGTTTTATTGTTCTTTTGCTCTAGTCACCGGGTATGGAACGACACACCCTGTCCAAAAAAATCGGTTTGCTTCTTCTCTGTGCTGTTGTTTTTGTTCTGTCAGAGTCGAAAACTTTCTTTTTGAAGCTTTTTATTGTTGTTGTCTCATATAGAAAGCATGCCTCGTGCCAACTTTTTAAAACACCATATAAATCAATGCTTTATAGAAAATAGTCATTGTTTATCAGCCATTCTTTGCGCAAAACTGTTCCCATACGACCCGTCCGGGTACTCGGTAGACGGGACATAGGTAACACTCCTGGCGCAAGTTCCAGCGCATAGTGTTACCCGCTGTTTCTGCACCGTAACCCATTGCTGGGAAAAGAAAAAAGCTCTGCGATGGTCAATGCGAAGCTGCCGCCAGCAAGGTACGGAGCCACTTCATCGGTGCCTCTTTATCCCTCACGTCGACTACAAATTCCTGGCCCCTGTACGCACTGCTTAGTCGGTAGATGTCGCCAGCACTTTCCCATCGATCCGGTCTCCGGTGATAACTGAGCCCAGGACTTTCCTCGCTCGGCGCGAAGAAAGCCGGCAGTTGCCATTGGGTCTGCATCCTCGAACCTGGAGCGGTCAGAACCAGGCGGTCATCCAGGACAGGAAATGTTCCTGCTCCCGAAACTGTCGCACCATCCAGACTAAGAAGATCGGCTGCCAGATAGAGCGTGTTGCCTGGGTCGCGCCCATAAGCAAAGTGCGGGTGATAACGTGCCCAGGGCAATGCTTCTCGCGGCAACTCATCGACCTTGAGGATCTCGCCGACCCGCAACCATCCCCAGATTATCTGGCGTGGTGTCTGACCAGGATCGAAGCGCCACACACCTTTCACCTTGTAGACGGCACGAAAGGAACCGAAGAAAAGGAAAAGGTCACCAGCTGCCACTCCTTCGTTTCGCAAATGCCCCTGTGCACTACCGCTTTGGCCCAGCATGGGCTTCCAGCCATCCACACGCGGCAAGGCGTCCAAGCGTAGGTCAGGATCGAGGTGGGCACCCTTGTGGTCCCAGGAATGCCCGACTCCCAGTTGGCCGATCAGGTCTCCGAGGTTGATACCTTCGTAAGCAATATCGCCATATCGAACAGGCGAAAGTTCATCCGGGATGGGAAGCGAACAGAGCCTCCCATCCGGCAGGATCGGGCTTGGAAAGCCGCCCGCGGAAGAGTCGAAGCCCTTTCGACTCAAGATGATGCGCATCGTCTCATTCCCCAAACGGGTGCCTGGAAGTATCGCGTGCAAATAGAGGATTTCAACGGCTGCGATGACCGGATCGAGGCTCCAAAACAAAAGCCCCGGCATCAGGCCGGGGCTTTTGAGGTGGGCTTCGTTCCGCTCGTCAGACGTCGAGGTTGGACACCGCCAGGGCGTTGCTCTCGATGAAGTCACGACGCGGTTCCACTGCATCGCCCATCAGGGTATTGAAGATCTGATCCGCGGCAATCGCGTCTTCGATGGTGACCTTGAGCATACGACGGACGTTCGGGTCCATAGTGGTTTCCCACAGTTGCTCCGGGTTCATCTCACCCAGTCCCTTATAGCGCTGGATGGTGTGACGCTTTGTGCTTTCGGTCATCAGCCAGGCAAGGGCGTCCTTGAAGGTAGAAACTGGTTTCTTGCGCTCGCCGCGCTGGACGAATGCACCTTCTTCCAGCAAGTTGTTGAGCTGGTTGCCCAGATCGGTCACCTGGCGATAGTCGTTGCTCGCAAAGAAATCACGGTTGAAGGTGATGTAGTGGGAGAGGCCATGGGCGGTCTGTTCCACTTCCGGCAGCCACAGATGACGTTCACGATCTTCGCGCAGGCTAGCGGTGTAGGTCAGACCGGACTTTTCAGCGACCTTCAGGCGCGCCTGGAATGCATCCAACCACGACTGCATCGCCGCTTGATCAGAGAGCTGCTCAACGCTGACGCGTGGCAGATAGATCATGTGCTCGGTCAGCTCCTGCGGGTACAGGCGCGACAGACGCTTCAGGGTGCGCATTATATTGCGGTACTCGTTCACCAGACGTTCGAGTGCTTCACCGGAAAGTCCCGGTGCATTCTCATTGACGTGCAGGCTGGCGTCTTCCAGGGCGGATTGGGTCATGTATTCGTCCATGGCCTCGTCGTCCTTGATGTACTGCTCCTGCTTGCCCTTCTTGACCTTGTAGAGCGGCGGCTGCGCAATGTAGATGTAGCCACGCTCGACCAGCTCCGGCATTTGCCGGAAGAAGAATGTCAGCAGCAGAGTACGGATGTGCGAACCGTCGACGTCGGCGTCGGTCATGATGATGATGTTGTGGTAGCGCAGCTTGTCGATGTTGTATTCCTCGCGGCCGATCCCGCACCCCAATGCGGTGATCAGGGTGCCGACTTCCTGCGAGGACAGCATCTTGTCGAAACGTGCCTTTTCCACGTTGAGGATCTTGCCCTTGAGCGGTAGGATCGCCTGGGTCTTGCGGTTACGGCCCTGCTTGGCCGAGCCACCCGCGGAGTCACCCTCCACGATGTAGAGTTCGGAAAGGGCAGGGTCCTTTTCCTGACAGTCGGCCAGTTTTCCTGGCAGACCCGCGATGTCCAGAGCACCTTTGCGGCGGGTCATCTCACGAGCCTTGCGTGCGGCTTCACGGGCACGCGCGGCGTCGATCATCTTTCCGACCACGGCCTTGGCTTCGTTCGGGTTCTCCAGCAGGAAGTCAGCAAAGTGCTTGCCCATTTCCTGTTCCACCGCAGTCTTCACCTCGGAGGAGACCAGTTTGTCCTTGGTCTGGGAGCTGAACTTGGGATCCGGCACTTTCACCGAGATGATGGCGGTCAGGCCCTCACGAGCGTCGTCGCCGGTGGTGGCGATCTTGAACTTCTTCGCCAGTCCTTCCTGCTCGATGTAGTTGTTCAGGTGACGGGTGAGGGCAGAGCGGAAGCCTGCCAGGTGAGTACCGCCGTCACGCTGGGGAATGTTGTTGGTGAAGCAGAGGATGTTCTCGTTGAAGCTGTCGTTCCACTGCAGGGCGACTTCGACGCCGACGCCGTCTTCCTCGCGCTGGATATTGAAGTGGAATACTTCATTGACAATGGTCTTGTTGGTGTTCAGGTACTCGACGAAGGCCTTCAGACCGCCTTCATATTTGAACATTTCTTCCTTGCCGCTGCGCTCGTCACGCAGCACGATGCCAACGCCGGAGTTCAGGAAGGACAGCTCGCGGATACGCTTGGCCAGGATGTCCCAGCTGAAGTGAATGTTGGTGAAAGTCTCGGCAGAGGCCTTGAAGTGCACCTCGGTACCCGTGCCCTCGGTTTCACCGACGGGGCGCAGCGGGAACTGCGGTACACCGTGATGGTAGATCTGTTCCCAAACCTGGCCAGCGCGGCGAATGGTCAAGCGCAGCTCTTCGGAGAGGGCGTTCACAACAGATACACCCACGCCGTGCAGACCGCCGGAAACCTTGTAGGTGTTGTCGTCGAACTTACCGCCAGCGTGCAGCACGGTCATGATGACCTCTGCAGCAGAAACCCCTTCTTCCTTATGGATATCCACAGGAATACCACGCCCGTTGTCGCGAACGGTAATGGACTCATCGGTGTGGATGGTAATGCTGATTTCCGAGCAGAAGCCGGCAAGGGCTTCGTCGATCGAGTTGTCGACGACTTCGAACACCATGTGGTGCAGACCTGTCCCATCATCGGTGTCGCCGATGTACATACCGGGGCGTTTGCGTACGGCATCCAGCCCCTTCAGCACTTTGATGCTGGAAGAGTCGTACGTGTTGTTCTCGCTCATGCTTCACTCCCGATGATCGTAGGGCTGATACAGCCATGTTCCACGTGGAACATGGCGACCGGCGTATCCGTGCGCCAGCCGTCCCTCAGAAATTCATGGTCAACGCAGGTGATGAACACCTGGCAATCCAAATCTTCCAACAATCGGCAAAGTGATTGCCGATGCTGCTCGTCCAACTCTGACGGTAAGTCGTCAACTAGGTAGATGCACTGTCCGCGCTTTGCCTGATTGACCAGATGGCCCTGCGCTATTCGCAGTGCGCAAACAACCAGCTTCTGCTGACCGCGCGACAGAATGTCTGACGCGCTGTGTGCACCTGAACGCAATCGCAAGTCGGCGCGTTGCGGTCCTGCCTGGGTATGCCCCATCTGCTGATCGCGAAAGAGGGAAGTGCTCAGCACTTCGGACAGTTCCCGATCTTTGTCCCAGCCGCGGTAGTAACTGAGCGTCAGACTGTCGAGTTCCACAAGCTCAGCAAGAATCCGTTCAAAAACGGGCTTCAATGCCTGGATGTAGGCCCTTCGATACTGGTCGATTTCATCACTGGCCAGGCACAATTCACGGTCCCAAGCCGCTTGCGAAGCGGCGTCCAGTGTACCATGCCGGAGCCACGAGTTCCGCTGCCGCAGGGCCTTCTGAAGTCGTTGCCACGCAGACATGAATCGAGGTTCCACGTGGAACACTCCCCAGTCGAGGAACTGTCGACGGATCTTGGGAGCGCCCTCCAACAGCCGAAAACTATCTGGATTGATCAGCTGCAACGGTAGTGCTTCAGCAAGCTGGGCGGCGCTCCTGGCGTTCTGCCCATCGATACGAATCTGAAACTCACCCTGCCGATCACGCGAAATGCCAAGACTGGCCAGCCCACCCTCGCCAAGACTGACCTGACCGAACACGGTGCATGCTGGCTGCTCATACTGGATGACGGGCTGCAGCCGAGTACTACGAAACGAGCGCGCGAGCCCAAGGAGGTGGATGGCTTCCAGCAGACTGGTTTTTCCGCTGCCGTTGGCGCCGTAAAGAATATTGATGCGGGGGGAGGGGGAGAGGGTCACCGGGTGCAGATTACGCACACCGGTGACCGAGATACGGCTAAGGGACATTGAGTCGTTACAGACGCATCGGCATTACGACGTAGGAGGATTCATCGTTGTCGGCTTCCTGTACCAGGGCGCTACTATTGGCATCCGAGAGAATCAGGCGAACCTGCTCGGTAGACATGACACCCAGAACATCCAGGAGGTAACTGACGTTGAAACCAATTTCCAGATTGCTGCCGCCGTACTCCACGGCAACCTCTTCCTCGGCTTCTTCCTGCTCCGGGTTGTTGGCCTGAATCTTCAGCAGCCCAGCAGCCAGGGTCAGACGAATACCACGATACTTCTCGTTGGAAAGGATCGCAGTACGGCTGAAGGCTTCGCGCAGCGCCTGGCGATCGCCAACGACCAGCTTGTCACCACCGCGCGGCAGTACGCGTTCGTAATCCGGGAACTTGCCGTCGACCAACTTGGAGGTGAAGGTGAACTCACCGGTAGTGGCGCGAATATGATGCTGACCAAGGACGATGCGAACCTCGCCATCCTGTTCGGTTAGCAGACGCGCCAGCTCCAGGATGCCCTTGCGCGGCACAATCACCTGATGGCGTTCGACACCCTCGATCCCCGCGTTCATCGCGCACATGGCCAGACGGTGACCGTCGGTAGCGACAGCACGCAGAACACCGGCATTCACTTCCAACAACATGCCGTTCAGGTAGTAGCGTACATCCTGCTGCGCCATGGCAAAGCTGGTGCGCTCGATCAGACGACGCAGCTTGCTCTGCACAAGGCTGAAGTTCAGCGAGCCAGGACCTTCTTCCACGGTAGGGAAATCGTTCGCCGGCAGTGTGGACAGCGTGAAGCGACTGCGACCCGCCTTGATCAACAGCTTCTGCTCATCGACGCGAATATCGATCAGCGCATCGCTCGGCAGGCTTTTGCAGATATCCATCAGCTTGCGTGCCGGTACGGTGATTTCACCTGGCTCAGCCGGTTCCTCCAGGGCAACGCGCCCAACGAGCTCGACCTCGAGGTCTGTGCCGGTCAACGACAGCTGCTGGCCTTCGACTACCAGCAGTACGTTGGAGAGGACCGGCAAGGTCTGGCGGCGCTCGACGACGCCGGCGACCAGTTGCAGGGGTTTCAACAGGGCTTCGCGTTGAATTGTGAAATGCATGGTCTAGTCCCTTGCCTCTTGGGCTGCGGTCAGGTGGTCAATGTACGCAGCAGATTCTTGTAATCCTCGCGGATATCCGCGTCGGATTCCCTTAATTGCGCAATCTTACGACAGGCATGAAGCACCGTGGTGTGGTCTCTTCCGCCGAATGCGTCGCCGATTTCCGGTAGGCTGTGATTAGTCAATTCCTTGGAGAGTGCCATGGCAACCTGACGCGGCCGAGCCACCGAGCGCGAACGGCGCTTGGAGAGCATGTCGGACATCTTGATCTTGTAGTACTCGACTACGGTGCGCTGGATGTTGTCGATGCTGACCAGCTTGTCCTGAAGGGCCAGCAGGTCCTTGAGCGACTCGCGGATCAGTTCGATGGTGATGTCACGTCCCATGAAGTGGGCATGCGCGATCACACGCTTCAACGCCCCCTCCAGCTCACGCACATTGGAACGGATGCGCTGCGCGATGAAGAATGCGGCGTCATGCGGCAGATCGACCTTGGCCTGCTCGGCCTTCTTCATCAGGATCGCCACCCGCGTTTCCAGCTCTGGCGGCTCGACGGCGACAGTCAATCCCCAACCAAAGCGCGACTTGAGACGCTCTTCCAGCCCCTCGATTTCCTTGGGATATCGATCGCTGGTGAGAATCACCTGTTGTCCGCCCTCCAGCAATGCGTTGAAGGTGTGGAAAAACTCCTCCTGCGAACGCTCTTTGCGGGCAAAGAACTGGATGTCGTCGATCAGTAGCGCGTCCACCGAACGGTAGAAGCGTTTGAATTCGTTGATCGCATTCAGCTGCAGCGCCTTCACCATATCCGCCACGAAGCGCTCGGAATGCAGGTAAACCACCTTGGCATTCGGATTCTTCTTCAGCAGGTGGTTACCCACAGCGTGCATCAAGTGCGTCTTACCGAGGCCGACACCGCCATAGAGGAACAGGGGGTTGTAGCCGTGCTTCGGGTTGTCCGCGACCTGCCAGGCAGCGGCACGAGCCAACTGGTTCGACTTACCCTCGACGAAGTTTTCGAAGGTGAAGGTACGGTTCAGGTAGCTGGTGTGCTTGAGCGCACCTTCAACCTGTACGGAACGTTCGGTGCGAATCGCTGGCGCGGGCACAACCGAAGCCAACGGATCGAGATTGTCGCGGGATTCTTCCACAGTCTCGATACGCATCTGCGGTGGCGCCACAGGAGCGGGGGGCGGCGGAGCCATGACCGGCGGCGGAGGCGGAGGGGCCTTCCGGGGAGCCGGGCTGCGTTTGCTGCCTATTAATAAGGAAAGGGCAGGCGCCAGACCGTTGCCTCGTTCGCCGAGCAACTCGAGAAGCCGGCCCATGTACTTTTCATTGACCCAATCGAGCACGAACCGGTTCGGCGCGTAGACGCGCAGTTCGTCTCCATCGGCTTCAACCTGTAACGGGCGGATCCAGGTGTTGAATTGCTGGGCAGGCAGCTCATCGCGCAGGAGTTCCACGCACTGCTGCCAAAGTTCCACTGACACGGATATCCCCCAAGTCGGAAAAGTGCCGGACGCAAAAAACAGCCGTCATTGTAGCGACCGCCCGAGGAGTTATCCACATGAAAGAGGGCGAATGGTTGAATAAAATCAAGATGTTATTCACCAGCCGAAATTGCCATCCGCTTGGCATGAATCTTGTGGATAACCATGGTTTAACCCGGCTTCTGAGTCTGGGGAAAACTCGTTGCACAACCACCCTGTGGGTAAAAGGTCATAAGATCCCCAGCTTCTACACGACAACCACACAGCCAGGACACGTCTTTTCGACAAGGTTGTTAGCCTGCTCATCAACAGGCAGAATGGGCCGTCCGCAAGGTTTTCCACAGGAAAGCCGCTCTACAGTTTCTAAAAACACAACCAAGCTTTCTTAATTCTTCCTTCCTTCTATATTCTTTTGCTCGACGGTACTGGTTGGAAATTGACCTGCACGCAGCGTTTCACTAGAATTGCCGGTCTCTTTAAACGGGGGCCACTTCCGGCCCGTAGTGACCACCAGGTAAAGCATCATGAAACGCACTTTCCAACCCAGCACCATCAAGCGCGCTCGCACCCACGGTTTCCGTGCCCGCATGGCCACCAAGAACGGCCGCCAAGTCCTGTCGCGTCGTCGCGCCAAGGGCCGCAAGCGCCTGACCGTCTGATTATCCGGAACGGGTGGTGAGTCAGGGCTTCGGTCGGGAAAAGCGTCTGCTGGTTCCCCGACAATTCAAGGCAGTCTTCGACTCACCCACCGGGAAGGTTCCCGGCAAGCACGTCCTGCTCCTCGCGCGTGATAACGGTCTTGATCATCCCCGTTTGGGTCTGGTGATCGGTAAGAAGAGCGTAAAGCTCTCCGTTGAGCGCAATCGCCTGAAACGCCAGATACGCGAATCCTTCCGTCACAACCTCGAGTTGTTGGTCGGCTGGGACATCGTGATCGTGGCGCGTAAAGGCATTGGCGAACTGGAGAATCCTGAGCTGAGACATCAGTTCGGCAAACTCTGGAAGCGCCTGGCGCGCAGCCGGACTCGCCCTGAACCATCGACCGGATCAGGGGTGTCCGACAGTCCCCATGCGTAAACTGGCCCTCGCTCCGATCCAGTTCTACCGCTACGCCATCAGCCCGCTGATGGCCAATCACTGTCGTTTCTATCCCAGTTGTTCCTGCTACGCGCAGGAGGCCATCGAACAGCATGGCGTCCTGCGTGGCGGCTGGCTGACCCTGCGTCGGCTGGGCCGCTGTCATCCGTGGAATCCGGGCGGCTATGACCCGGTGCCACCCGCCAACACATCCCAATCCTCTTCGATGGCCGAGTAATCATGGATATTCAACGCTCGATCCTGATCGTCGCCCTGGCAATCGTGTCCTACTTGATGGTTCTGCAGTGGAACCAGGACTACGGCCAAGCTGCCCTACCGACCACAGGCACCAGCGCGATCACCGCGCAAGCGACCCTCCCGGACGACACCGCAAGCGCCAAGACCAGCGACGATGTGCCGACCGCCACTACCGCGGAACGCAATGAGCCGGCAGTCGCCCAGGTTGCCCCCAGCAGCGACCTGATCCGCGTTGAAACCGATGTCCTCAACCTAGCCATCGATCCGAACGGCGGTGACATCGTCCAGCTGACCCTGCCTAAGTACCCACGCCGCCAGGATCGTCCGGACGTTCCCTTCCAGTTGTTCGACAACGGTGGCGAACGCCTGTACCAGGCACAGAGCGGCCTCGTCGGCGCCAACGGCCCGGACGCGCGTGCCAACGGTCGTCCGCTGTACAGCGCGACTCAACGCAGCTACACGCTGGCAGACGGCCAGGAGCAACTGGTAGTCGACCTCACCTTCAGCGAAGCCGGCGTCAGCTACACCAAGCGCTTCACCCTCACCCGCGGCAAGTACGAGCTACAGGTGTCGTACAAGATCGACAACCAGAGCGCCCAGCCCTGGACCGGCAGCATGTACGCCCAGCTGAAACGTGACGCCAGCGCTGATCCGTCGTCCACCACCGCAACCGGCGTGTCCACCTACCTGGGCGCCGCCGTCTGGACCCCGGACGAGCCGTACAAGAAGATCTCCATGAAGGACATGGACAAGCAGGCCTTCAAGGAAAGTGTCCAAGGTGGTTGGGTAGCCTGGCTGCAGCACTACTTCGTGACCGCCTGGGTCGCCGACAAGGACCAGAACAGCACCGTCCAGACCCGCAAGGATTCAAAGGGCAACTACATCGTTGGCTTCGTAGGCTCCGCGTTGAACGTGCCGGCCGGTGCTTCCGCCGAAACTTCCGCAACCCTGTACGCCGGTCCTAAGACCCAGAGCCACCTGAAACAACTTTCCCCGGGCCTGGAACTAACAGTCGACTACGGCTTCCTGTGGTTCATCGCCCAGCCGATCTTCTGGCTGCTGCAACATATCCACAGCCTGCTCGGCAACTGGGGCTGGTCGATCATCGTCCTGACCATCATGATCAAGGGCGCGTTCTTCCCGCTCTCGGCCGCGAGCTACAGATCCATGGCGCGTATGCGTGCTGTATCGCCGAAGCTGCAGGCACTGAAAGAGCAGCACGGTGACGATCGCCAGAAGATGTCCCAGGCGATGATGGAGCTGTACAAGAAGGAG
This sequence comes from Pseudomonas sp. BN606, assembly GCF_029873115.1. Lineage (NCBI taxonomy): Bacteria > Pseudomonadati > Pseudomonadota > Gammaproteobacteria > Pseudomonadales > Pseudomonadaceae > Pseudomonas > Pseudomonas sp. BN606. The sequence continues at coordinate 137,065 of NZ_SSOF01000080.1, forward strand.
AAGATCAACCCGCTGGGCGGCTGCCTGCCAATCCTGGTACAGATGCCGGTTTTCCTGGCCCTCTACTGGGTACTGCTGGAAAGCGTGGAAATGCGCCAAGCCCCGTGGATGTTCTGGATCACCGACCTGTCGATCAAGGACCCGTTCTTCATCCTGCCGATAATCATGGGCGCGACCATGTTCATCCAGCAGCAGCTGAACCCGACTCCGCCGGATCCCATGCAGGCCAAGGTACTGAAGCTGATGCCGATCATCTTCACCTTCTTCTTCCTGTGGTTCCCGGCAGGCCTGGTGGTTTACTGGGTGGTCAACAACATCCTGTCGATCGCACAGCAGTGGTACATTACCCGGCAGATCGAGGCGGCCAGCAAGAAGGCAGCAGCCTGACAGCGACGCCAGTCAGCTTGAACAAGACGCCCCCTCTGGGGGCGTCTTGCTATCCGCAATCCGCAGACCCTCGGGTATCCACAGATGAATCCTGTCCGTGACACCATTGCTGCCGTCGCAACCGCCCAGGGGCGGGGCGGCGTAGGTATCGTCCGCGTTTCCGGGCCACACGCCGCACGTATAGCCGAGGCTATCAGCGGCCGCGCACCCAAGCCCCGCTTCGCCCATTACGGCCCATTCCTCGACGCCTCTGGTCAAACACTCGACCAGGGAATTGCTCTCTACTTCCCGGGTCCCAACTCCTTTACCGGTGAAGACGTCTTCGAGCTGCAAGGCCACGGTGGTCCAGTTGTGATGGACCTGTTGCTGCGCCGCTGCATGGAGCTCGGTGCGCGTCAGGCTCGCCCTGGCGAGTTCAGCGAGCGCGCCTTCCTGAATGACAAGCTAGACCTGGCCCAGGCTGAAGCGATAGCTGATCTGATCGAAGCCAGTTCAGAACAAGCCGCGCGCAATGCGCTGCGCTCGCTGCAAGGCGAATTTTCCAGGCGCGTGCATACGCTCACCGAGAAACTGATCGAACTGCGTATCTACGTAGAGGCTGCGATCGACTTCCCCGAGGAAGAGATCGACTTCCTCGCCGATGGCCATGTGCTTGGGCTACTGGATGGCGTGCGGGATAACTTATCCACAGTCATTCGCGAAGCTGGACAGGGGGCGTTGCTGCGCGACGGCATGAACGTGGTGATCGCAGGGCGCCCCAACGCCGGAAAATCGAGCCTGCTGAATGCCCTCGCGGGACGTGAAGCGGCCATTGTCACTGACATCGCCGGTACTACTCGCGACGTGTTGCGCGAACATATCCACATCGATGGAATGCCGCTGCACGTGGTGGATACCGCCGGCCTGCGGGACACGGACGACCATGTGGAAAAGATCGGCGTAGAGCGCGCGCTCAAGGCCATTGGAGAAGCGGATCGCGTGCTATTGGTGGTCGACGCCACAGCCCCCGAGGCTGCTGATCCCTTTGCCCTGTGGCCTGAATTCCTGGATCAGAAGCCTGACCCGGCCAGGGTCACCTTGATTCGCAACAAGGCCGACATTAGCGGCGAATCCATCGGCCTGGAAATCAGCGAGGATCGTCATGTCACCATCAGCCTTTCCGCGCGATCCGGCGATGGCCTGGAACTACTGCGCGAACACCTGAAGGCCTGCATGGGTTATCAACAAACCGCAGAGAGCAGCTTCAGCGCGCGCCGTCGTCATCTGGAAGCCCTCCGCCTTGCAGGCTCCTTCCTAGAACACGGTCGCTCTCAGCTCACCCTGGCAGGCGCCGGGGAACTGCTGGCAGAAGACCTGCGCCTGGCTCAGCAAGCCCTGGGCGAAATCACTGGCGCCTTCAGCTCAGATGACCTCCTCGGCCGTATCTTCTCCAGCTTCTGCATCGGCAAGTAAGCCGAACACCTTCCTTTTTATCCACAGACGACGCGACTGCCCGCTTTTTGGGCGGTCCGTCGCTGCCTGTCTGCTGAAAAATAGTGGTCCTGAACCCTGTTGATAAGTTACCGATAACCCAGTCCATAACCCTGGTGAAAACCAGAGGGATAAATCCCCTGTGCATAACCATGCATTAGGTGCACAGCTTTCTGACGGCATACACAACGGCTACTGGCAGGAATGTAACAGGATTATCATTCCCTGGAATACCCGACCTTGATGGCCTAGAGACACTTATCCACAGAAATGTGCTTCCCTAAGGTATAAACATAAGAACAAGCTTTTTAAAAAATTCTCCTCTTTTGTTTTCTTTTACCCACAAGGACATTTCCACAGATGGATAACTTTCCTGAAAAAGCGTCACGAGGGCAGACTGGCTATTTTTTGGCCAGAAGGCTTCAAGCGAATGGGCAAATTCCCCTATACTGTGCGGCTTTCTCTATTTCCCAGCCTTGAACAGGCACGAGGTGCGCGGTGGATTTCCCTTCCCGTTTTGACGTGATCGTGATCGGTGGCGGCCATGCCGGCACTGAGGCCGCCCTGGCAGCCGCACGCATGGGCGTGAAGACCCTTCTGCTTACCCACAATGTCGAAACCCTCGGCCAGATGAGCTGCAACCCGGCCATCGGCGGTATCGGCAAGAGCCACCTGGTCAAGGAAATTGACGCCCTTGGCGGCGCCATGGCGACCGCCACCGATCTGGGCGGCATCCAGTTTCGAGTCCTGAACAGCCGCAAAGGGCCGGCCGTACGTGCTACCCGTGCCCAGGCAGACCGCGTGCTCTACAAGGCCGCCATTCGCGAGATACTCGAGAACCAGTCGAACCTGTGGATATTCCAGCAGGCTTGCGATGACCTGATCGTCGAGAACGACCAGGTGAAGGGCGTAGTGACGCAAATGGGGCTGCGCTTCCTGGCAGAGTCCGTCGTCCTGACCACCGGAACCTTCCTCGGCGGACTTATTCACATCGGCCTGCAAAACTATTCCGGTGGCCGTGCCGGCGATCCGCCGTCCATAGCGCTGGCGCAGCGCCTTCGTGAGCTGCCGCTGCGCGTCGGTCGTCTGAAGACCGGCACCCCGCCGCGGATCGACGGACGCTCTGTGGATTTCTCGGTAATGACCGAGCAGCCCGGCGATACGCCCATTCCTGTGATGTCTTTCGTTGGCTCGAAGGAACAGCATCCACGCCAGGTAAGTTGCTGGATCACCCACACCAACGCGCGTACCCACGAGATCATCGCCAACAACCTCGACCGCTCGCCGATGTACTCCGGCGTGATCGAAGGCATCGGTCCGCGCTACTGCCCGTCCATCGAAGACAAGATCCATCGCTTCGCCGACAAGGACAGCCACCAGGTATTCCTCGAGCCGGAAGGCCTGACGACCCATGAGCTGTATCCCAATGGCATATCCACTTCACTGCCGTTCGACGTGCAGCTGGAGATCGTGCGCTCCATCCGTGGCATGGAGAACGCCCACATCGTCCGTCCCGGCTATGCCATCGAGTACGACTACTTCGACCCGCGCGACCTGAAGTACAGCCTGGAAACCAAGGTCATCTCCGGCCTGTTCTTCGCGGGCCAGATCAACGGCACCACCGGCTACGAAGAAGCCGGCGCCCAGGGCTTGCTCGCTGGCGCCAACGCTGCCCTGCGCGCCCAGGGCAAAGAAGCCTGGTGCCCTCGTCGTGACGAGGCGTATATCGGCGTGCTTGTTGACGACCTGATTACCCTGGGCACCCAGGAGCCCTACCGCATGTTCACTTCGCGCGCCGAGTACCGGCTGATCCTGCGGGAAGACAACGCGGACCTGCGCCTGACTGAGAAAGGGCGGGAACTCGGATTGGTCGATGACAAGCGCTGGGCGGCCTTCGAAGCCAAGCGCGAGGGCATTGCCGTCGAGGAACAGCGCCTGAAGAGCACCTGGGTTCGCCCTGGAACGCCGGAAGGCGAAGCGATTTCCCAGCGCTTCGGCACGCCGCTGGCCCATGAGTACAACCTGCTCAACCTGCTGAGTCGCCCGGAAATCGATTACGCCGGCCTGGTGGAAGTCACAGGCGGTGGTGCCGAAGACCCGCAAGTCGCCGAGCAGGTCGAGATCAAGACCAAGTACGCCGGCTACATCGACCGCCAGCAGGATGAGATCGCCCGCTTGCGTGCAAGCGAAGACATTCGCCTGCCCGAGGACCTGGACTACGCGAGCATTTCTGGCCTGTCCAAGGAGATCCAGCACAAGCTTGGCAACTCCCGTCCGGAAACCCTGGGCCAGGCAGGCCGTATTCCCGGTGTCACCCCGGCGGCAATTTCCCTGTTGCTGATTCACTTGAAGAAACGCGGCGCTGGCCGTCAGCTGGAGCAGAGCGCCTGATGTCCCTGGTTACCCAACGCCATGCTGACGAGCTGTCCCATGGCGCAAAGCAGCTTGCTGTCGAGCTGTCCCCGGAGAAACAGAAAGGGCTCCTTGCCTATCTGGCCTTGCTGATCAAGTGGAACAAGGCCTACAACCTGACTGCCGTGCGTGATCCCGATGAAATGGTCTCGCGTCATCTGCTCGATAGCCTCAGCGTGGTGCCACATGTGGCAACGCTTGGGGATAACTGGCTGGATGTCGGTAGCGGCGGAGGCATGCCCGGCATCCCGCTGGCCATCCTGTTCCCTGAGCGGCAATTCACTCTGCTCGATTCCAACGGCAAGAAGACACGCTTCCTCACCCAGGTGAAGCTGGAGCTGAAACTCACCAATCTCGAAGTTGTCCACAGCCGGGTCGAGGCCTTCACACCGGAGCAGCCATTCGATGGGATCGTTTCGCGTGCATTCAGCTCGCTGGAGGATTTCAGCAACTGGACTCGGCATCTGGGCGACGGCGAAACACGCTGGCTGGCCATGAAGGGACTGCACCCGGATGACGAGCTCCAGGCACTGCCGTCCGACTTCCACGTCGAGACCGCGCATCAGCTGGACGTTCCCGGTTGCCAAGGTCAGCGCCATCTGCTGATACTGCGCCGCACGCTATGAGGGGGAAGGTGGCCATGGCCAAGGTATTCGCAATCGCCAATCAGAAAGGCGGGGTCGGCAAGACCACCACCTGTGTCAACCTCGCAGCCTCGCTGGTTGCCACGAAGCGGCGCGTGCTGCTGATCGACCTCGACCCCCAGGGTAATGCGACCATGGGCAGCGGCATCGACAAGCTCGCCCTGGAGCATTCCGTCTACGACGTGCTGACCGGGGAGTGCGACCTGGCTACCGCCATGCAGTACTCCGAGCACGGCGGCTATCAGCTGCTGCCGGCTAACCGCGACCTAACCGCGGCAGAAGTGGCCCTGCTGGACATGCCGAGCAAGGAGCATCGGCTGCGCGAAGCATTGGCTCCGATTCGCGAGAACTACGACTACATCCTCATCGACTGCCCGCCTTCGCTGTCGATGCTGACGATCAACGCTTTGGTTGCCTCCGACGGCGTGATCATTCCCATGCAGTGCGAGTACTACGCACTCGAAGGCTTGTCGGACCTGGTGAACAGCATCCAGCGCATCGCCCACTTGCTGAATCCGAATCTGAAGATCGAGGGTCTGTTGCGTACCATGTACGACCCGCGCATCAGCCTGACCAACGACGTATCGGCGCAACTCAAGGCGCATTTCGGCGACAAGCTCTACGATGCCGTCATCCCACGTAACGTCCGCCTGGCTGAGGCTCCCAGTTTCGGCATGCCGGCCTTGGTCTACGACAAGCAATCCCGTGGCGCCATCGCCTATCTCGCACTGGCTGGTGAACTGGTCCGCCGCCAGCGCGCCAATGCTAAAACCGCTACCGCATAAGGAATCCGCATGGCCGCGAAAAAACGAGGTCTGGGCCGTGGCTTGGACGCCCTGCTAGGCGGCAGTACCGTCACCAAACTCGAAGAAGAAGCTGTCCAGGTCGATACCCGCGAGCTGCAACACCTGCCTCTGGACCTGATCCAGCGCGGCAAGTACCAGCCCCGCCGCGACATGGACCCTACGGCCCTGGAAGAACTGGCCCAATCGATCAGGGCCCAGGGCGTCATGCAACCTATCGTGGTGCGCCCGATCGGTTCCGGTCGTTACGAGATCATCGCCGGCGAACGTCGCTGGCGCGCTAGCCAGCAGGCTGGTCTGGACAAGATTCCGGCCATGGTCCGCGAAGTTCCGGACGAAGCGGCCATCGCCATGGCACTGATCGAGAACATCCAGCGCGAGGACCTCAATCCCATCGAGGAAGCCATCGCCTTACAGCGCCTGCAGCAGGAGTTCCAGCTTACCCAGCAGCAGGTCGCTGAAGCCGTCGGCAAATCCCGCGTGACCATCACCAACCTGCTGCGCCTGATTGGCCTGCCGGAAGAGATCAAAACCCTGCTTTCCCATGGCGATCTGGAAATGGGGCATGCCCGTGCACTGCTAGGTCTTCCCCTGGAGCGTCAGGTGGAAGGGGCGCGACATGTTGTCGCACGCGGGCTCACCGTGCGCCAAACCGAGGCACTGGTACGGCAGTGGATGAACAGCAAGGAAAAAGCTGTCGAAGTGGTCAAGGCCGACCCCGATATCAGCAGGCTTGAACAGCGCCTGGCTGAGCGGTTGGGCGCTCCGGTGCAGATCAAGCACGGTCAGAAAGGCAAAGGACAACTCGTCATTCGCTACAACTCCCTCGATGAACTACAGGGTGTTCTGGCCCACATCCGCTGAAACATTTGGCGCTGTAGCGGCGGTCGGATTTCACTACCCGCCAGTTGAACGGGGGGGGTTCCCCCCCTATACTCTGCGCGCAATTTTGTCGGCACAAAGTATGCCAAGTCGTTGATTCCAGCGGCCGACTCCAGAGGACCTGCTGCGATGGATATCCGCACGCCAAACCGCCTGCCTTTCCATCGTGTACCGGTCTTTCCGGTGCTGCTGGTGCAACTGGTCGTCCTGCTGCTCGCTGCTGTCGTTCTCTGGCAGTGGCGCGGCACGGTAGCTGGATACTCTGGCTTGTGCGGCGGCTTGGTCGCCTGGGTGCCGAACCTGTATTTCGCCCGCAAGGCGTTCCGTTACAGCGGAGCCCGTGCTGCCCAGGCGATAGTCCGCTCTTTCTATGCGGGCGAAATGGGCAAGCTGATTCTGACGGCAGTGCTGTTTGCACTGACGTTTGCAGGTGTGAAACCTCTGGATGCGCCGGCAGTTTTCGGCGTCTTCCTGCTGACCCAGTCGGTCAGCTGGTTCGCGCCCCTGCTGATGAGAACAAGACTTTCGAAACCTTAGGGCGTTTGAGGCAAACATGGCAGAGCAAACCGCTTCGGGCTATATCCAGCACCACCTGCAGAACCTGACCTTCGGTCGTCTGCCCAATGGCGATTGGGGCTTTGCCCACACCGCCGAGCAAGCCAAGGAAATGGGCTTCTGGGCTTTCCACGTGGACACCCTGGGCTGGTCCATCGGCCTCGGCCTCCTGTTCGTAATCCTCTTCCGCATGGCGGCCAAGAAAGCCACTTCCGGCATTCCCGGCGGCCTGCAGAACCTCGTCGAAGTGATGGTCGACTTCGTCGACACCAACGTCAAAGACACCTTCCACGGTCGCAACCCGCTGATCGCCCCGCTGGCGCTGACCATCTTCGTCTGGATCTTCCTGATGAACGCCATCGACCTGATCCCGGTGGACTGGATCCCGATGCTGGCCGTACTCATCTCCGGTGATTCGCACATTCCGTTCCGTGCCGTTCCGACCACCGACCCGAATGCCACGCTGGGCATGGCCTTCTCGGTGTTCGGCTTGATCATCTTCTACAGCATCAAGGTTAAAGGCATCGGCGGCTTCCTCGGCGAACTGACCCTGCACCCCTTCAGCAGCAAGAACATCTTCGTTCAGATCCTGCTGATTCCGGTCAACTTCCTGCTCGAGTTCGTCACCCTGATCGCCAAGCCGATCTCCCTGGCTCTGCGTCTGTTCGGCAACATGTACGCCGGCGAGTTGGTGTTCATCCTTATTGCCGTGATGTTCGGCGCAGGCATCCTGCTGCTGAGCGGACTGGGTGTCGCACTGCAGTGGGCGTGGGCTGTGTTCCACATCCTGATCATCACCCTGCAGGCCTTCATCTTCATGATGCTGACCATCGTCTATCTGTCGATGGCGCATGAGGACAACCATTAATAACGCGCAGCGCATCAACTGACCTTCTTCCGAAAAGGAAGAAGGTGCCCGAAAGGCGAGAGGATGCGCTGTTTGTTTGAGATGGTTCCGGCTTCGGGCCGGAAAGCCCGCAAGGGCAGTGGGAACAAAACGATTTCGCTTTACCGCTTCACTTAAACCTTAACCAACACGACATAAAGTCGGGAGGAAAAATGGAAACTGTAGTAGGTCTGACCGCGATCGCCGTAGCTCTGCTGATTGGTCTGGGTGCCCTGGGTACCGCCATTGGCTTCGGTCTGCTGGGTGGCAAGTTCCTGGAAGGCGCTGCTCGCCAGCCGGAAATGGTTCCGATGCTGCAAGTTAAGATGTTCATCGTGGCCGGTCTGCTCGACGCCGTAACCATGATCGGCGTTGGTATCGCCCTGTTCTTCACCTTCGCTAACCCGTTCATTGCTCAGGTAGCCCAGTAATCCTCGATTTTCGAGGATTCGACTGACAACGAACGAGCGAGGTGTTGGCGTGAACATTAATGCAACCCTGATCGGCCAGTCCGTTGCGTTCTTCATCTTCGTACTGTTCTGCATGAAGTTCGTGTGGCCCCCGGTCATCACTGCTCTGCGTGAACGTCAGAAGAAGATCGCTGATGGTCTGGACGCTGCCAACCGTGCGGCTCGTGACCTGGAGCTGGCCCATGAAAAAGTGGGTCAGCAACTGCGCGAAGCCAAGGCTCAGGCAGCTGAAATCATCGAGCAAGCCAAAAAGCGCGCTACCCAGATCGTCGACGAATCTCGCGATCAGGCACGTGCTGAAGGCGAGCGCCTGAAGGCGCAAGCTCAGGCTGAGATCGAACAGGAACTGAACAGCGTCAAAGACGCCCTGCGTGCCCAACTGGGCAGCCTGGCCGTCAATGGTGCCGAGAAGATCCTGGGTGCCACTATCGATCAAAACGCGCACGCGGAGCTGGTTAACAAACTAGCAGCCGAAATCTAAGCGAGGGCGATCATGGCAGAACTGACCACGCTGGCCCGACCTTACGCCAAGGCTGCTTTCGAGTACGCCCAGGCCCATCAGCAGCTGGCCGCCTGGTCGGCCATGCTAGGCCTGGCCGCTGCGGTGTCGCAGGACGACACCATGCAGCGCGTGCTCAAAGCCCCGCGTCTGACGAGCGCAGAGAAAGCCAATGCCTTCATTGAGGTAGTTGGCGACAAGTTCGATGCCCAGGCACAGAACTTCATCCATGTCGTTTCCGAGAATGGCCGCCTCGTGCTGCTGTCGGAAATCGCCGAACAGTTCGAGCTGTACAAGGCCGAGCAGGAAAAGTCGGTAGATGTGGAAGTAACCAGTGCCTTCGCATTGAGCGATGAACAGCAAGACAAACTCGCCAAGGTTCTCAGCGCACGGCTCAGCCGGGAAGTGCGTCTGCACGCCGTGGAAGACTCCAGCCTCATTGGTGGTGTAGTCATCCGCGCCGGCGACCTGGTTATCGATGGCTCGGTTCGCGGCAAAATCGCGAAACTGGCCGAAGCGTTGAAATCTTGAGTTTGAAGGGGCAGCAGAGCAATGCAGCAACTCAATCCTTCCGAAATTAGTGAAATCATCAAGGGACGTATCGAGAAACTCGACGTCTCTTCCCAAGCCCGCAACGAAGGCACCATCGTCTCCGTTTCCGACGGCATCGTGCGCATCTACGGCCTGGCCGATGTGATGTACGGTGAAATGATCGAGTTCCCGGGCGGCATCTACGGTATGGCGCTGAACCTGGAGCAAGACTCCGTTGGTGCCGTAATCCTGGGCAAATACCTCGGTCTGGCCGAAGGTATGAGCGCCAAGTGCACCGGCCGCATCCTGGAAGTCCCGGTTGGTCCGGAACTGCTGGGTCGCGTCGTTGACGCCCTGGGCAACCCGATCGACGGCAAAGGTCCGATCAACGCTGCTGCCACCGATGCGGTGGAAAAAGTAGCGCCGGGCGTGATCTGGCGTAAGTCGGTAGACCAGCCGGTACAGACCGGTTACAAGGCCGTTGACGCCATGATCCCGATCGGCCGTGGCCAGCGTGAGCTGATCATCGGTGACCGTCAGATTGGTAAGACTGCCCTGGCCGTCGACGCCATCATCAACCAGAAAGACAGCGGCATCCGCTGCGTCTACGTAGCTATCGGTCAGAAGCAATCGACCATCGCCAACGTAGTTCGCAAGCTGGAAGAAAACGGCGCCCTGGCCAACACCATCATCGTGGCCGCCAGTGCTTCCGAATCCCCTGCTCTGCAGTACATCGCTCCGTACTCCGGCTGCACCATGGGTGAGTACTTCCGCGACCGCGGCGAAGACGCACTGATCATCTATGATGACCTGTCCAAGCAAGCCGTAGCGTACCGCCAGATCTCCCTGCTGCTGCGCCGTCCGCCGGGCCGCGAAGCTTACCCGGGCGACGTGTTCTATCTCCACAGCCGTCTGCTGGAGCGTGCTTCCCGCGTTTCCGAAGAGTACGTCGAGAAGTTCACCAACGGCGCTGTGAAAGGCAAGACTGGTTCCCTGACCGCCCTGCCGATCATCGAAACCCAGGCTGGTGACGTTTCCGCGTTCGTTCCGACCAACGTGATCTCCATCACCGACGGTCAGATCTTCCTGGAATCCGCACTGTTCAACTCGGGTATCCGTCCGGCCGTCAACGCCGGTATCTCGGTATCCCGTGTTGGTGGCGCGGCCCAGACCAAGATCATCAAGAAGCTCTCCGGTGGTATCCGTACCGCCCTGGCCCAGTACCGTGAACTGGCTGCGTTCGCGCAGTTCGCTTCCGACCTGGACGAGGCTACCCGCAAGCAACTTGAGCACGGTCAGCGCGTTACCGAGCTGATGAAGCAGAAGCAGTACGCGCCCATGTCCATCGCCGACATGTCGCTGAGCCTGTACGCCGCCGAGCGTGGCTTCCTGCAGGACATCGAGCTCGCCAAGATCGGCGCCTTCGAACAAGCCTTGATCGCCTACTTCAACCGTGATCACGCCGCCCTGATGGCGAAGATCAACGAGAAGGGTGACTTCAACGACGAAATCGACGCCGGCATCAAGGCTGGTATCGAGAAGTTCAAGGCCACCCAAACCTGGTAAGCCGCAGCGGGGGGTCGAAAGGCCCCCCGCCTGCTAACCCGATAGGTGTTACATGGCAGGCGCAAAAGAGATTCGCAGCAAGATTGCGAGCATCAAAAGCACGCAGAAGATCACCAGCGCCATGGAAAAGGTGGCGGTCAGCAAGATGCGCAGGGCTCAACTGCGTATGGCTGCCAGCCGCCCCTACGCGGAGCGCATCCGCCAGGTGATCGGTCATTTGGCCAACGCGAACCCGGAATACCGTCATCCCTTCATGATCGAGCGTGAAGTCAAGCGCGTCGGTTATGTCGTGGTGAGCAGCGACCGTGGTCTGTGCGGCGGCTTGAACATCAACCTGTTCAAGACTCTGGTCAAAGACATGGCGGGTTACCGTCAGGACGGCGTGGAGATCGACCTCTGCGTGATTGGTGGCAAGGGTGCGGCCTTCTTCCGCAACTACGGCGGCAACGTCGTTGCAGCCATCAGCCACCTCGGCGAGGAACCCTCGATCAACGACCTGATCGGCAGCGTCAAGGTCATGCTCGATGCATACCTGGATGGCCGTATCGATCGCCTGTTCGTGGTCTCCAACAAGTTCGTCAACACCATGACGCAGAAGCCGACCGTGGACCAACTGGTTCCGCTGGTGGCCGACCCGGATCAAGAGTTGAAGCATCACTGGGACTACCTCTACGAACCCGATGCCAAGGAGATCCTCGAAGGTCTTCTGGTGCGCTACGTGGAATCCCAGGTGTATCAGGCCGTGGTAGAGAACAACGCCTGCGAGCAGGCGGCACGGATGATCGCGATGAAGAACGCCACCGACAACGCCGGTGACCTGATCAGCAACCTCCAGCTGATCTACAACAAGGCGCGTCAGGCAGCGATCACTCAAGAGATTTCGGAAATCGTCGGCGGCGCTGCCGCGGTTTAAGACCGGTTCATATATTTAGAGGAACCAGATATGAGTAGCGGACGTATCGTTCAAATCATCGGCGCCGTTATCGACGTGGAATTCCCGCGTGATCAGGTGCCGAACGTATACGACGCGCTGAAAGTCAGCGGCGTCGAAACCACCCTGGAAGTTCAGCAGCAGCTGGGCGACGGCGTGGTTCGTTCCATCGCAATGGGTTCGACCGAAGGCCTCAAGCGTGGCCTGGACGTTTCCAACACTGGCAAGGCCATCTCCGTCCCGGTTGGTAAAGCAACCCTGGGCCGCATCATGGACGTGCTGGGCAACCCCATCGACGAAGCCGGCCCCATCGGCGAAGAAGAGCGCTGGGTTATCCACCGCGACGCTCCGTCCTACGCTGAGCAGGCGGGTGGCAACGAGCTGCTGGAAACCGGCATCAAGGTAATCGACCTGGTCTGCCCCTTCGCCAAAGGCGGTAAGGTCGGCCTGTTCGGTGGCGCCGGTGTAGGCAAGACCGTAAACATGATGGAACTGATCCGTAACATCGCGATCGAGCACAGCGGTTATTCCGTGTTCGCTGGCGTGGGTGAGCGTACTCGTGAGGGTAACGACTTCTACCACGAGATGAAGGATTCCAACGTTCTGGACAAAGTGGCCCTGGTATACGGCCAGATGAACGAGCCGCCGGGCAACCGTCTGCGCGTTGCACTGACCGGTCTGACCATGGCCGAGAAGTTCCGTGACGAAGGTCGCGACGTTCTGCTGTTCGTCGACAACATCTACCGTTACACCCTGGCCGGTACCGAAGTATCCGCGCTGCTGGGTCGTATGCCGTCCGCTGTGGGTTACCAGCCGACCCTGGCCGAGGAAATGGGCGTTCTGCAAGAGCGCATCACCTCCACCAAGACCGGTTCGATCACCTCCATTCAGGCCGTATACGTTCCTGCGGACGACCTGACCGACCCGTCCCCGGCGACCACCTTCGCCCACCTGGACGCCACCGTCGTACTGTCCCGTGACATCGCCTCGCTGGGTATTTACCCGGCAGTTGATCCGCTGGACTCGACCTCCCGCCAGCTGGACCCGCTGGTGATCGGTCAGGACCACTACGAGACCGCTCGTGGCGTCCAGTACGTTCTGCAGCGTTACAAGGAACTGAAGGACATCATCGCGATCCTGGGTATGGACGAACTGTCCGAAGCGGACAAGCAGCTCGTTAACCGTGCTCGTAAGATCCAGCGCTTCCTGTCCCAGCCGTTCTTCGTGGCCGAAGTCTTCACCGGTTCCCCGGGTAAGTACGTGTCGCTGAAAGACACCATCGCTGGCTTCAAAGGCATCCTCAACGGTGACTACGACCACCTGCCCGAGCAGGCGTTCTACATGGTCGGCGGCATCGAAGAAGCCATCGAGAAAGCGAAGAAACTGTAACCCCCTGAGCGCCCGGCAACGGGCGCTTACGTGAGGCAAGCGTATGGCTATTACTGTCCATTGCGATATCGTCAGCGCCGAAGCGGAGATCTTCTCCGGTCTGGTGGAGATGGTGATTGCGCACGGCCACCTGGGCGATCTGGGTATCGCTCCGGGTCACGCCCCGCTGATCACCGACCTCAAGCCGGGTCCGATCCGCCTGGTCAAGCAGGGTGGTGAGGAGGAGGTGTACTACATCTCCGGTGGTTTCCTCGAGGTCCAGCCCAACATGGTGAAGGTCCTGGCCGACACCGTGCTGCGCGCCGGCGACCTGGACGAAGCTGCTGCTCAGGAGTCCCTCAAGGCTGCTGAGAAGGCCCTCCACGAGAAGGGCGCGGAGTTCGATTACTCCGCCGCCTCCGCTCGTCTGGCCGAGGCCGCAGCGCAACTGCGTACCGTCCAGCAGATCCGCAAGAAGTTCGGCGGCTAAGGCCCAAGGCTTCATTGTGGATAAGTAAAAGGGTAGCCTTGGCTACCCTTTTTCTTTTCCGGTTTTCCGGTTTTCGCTTACCAGCCTGATTCGGTGATCCTCTCCATGTCCCTCGATATAGTCATCCTCGCCGCTGGCCAGGGCACGCGCATGCGTTCGACCCTGCCCAAGGTCCTGCATCCCGTGGCCGGCAAGGCCATGCTCGGTCACGTCATCGATACCGCGCGCGAGCTCGAGCCCAAGGGCGTCCATGTGGTGATTGGCCACGGTGCTGAAACGGTACGCGAGCGACTGGCCGCGGACGACCTGAATTTCGTCTTGCAGGCCGAACAACTGGGCACTGGCCATGCCGTCGCCCAGGCCCTGCCGGAGCTTTCTGCCGAGCGAGTGCTGATCCTTTACGGCGACGTACCGCTGATCGAGGTGGAGACGCTGCAGCGCCTGCTGGAGAAGGTGAAGGACGATCAGCTTGCCCTGCTCACAGTGGACCTGCTCGATCCCACCGGCTACGGCCGCATCGTCCGTGATGCTGCGGGCGTGGTGAAGGCCATCGTCGAGCACAAGGATGCAACCCCCGAGCAGCGCGCCATCTGCGAAGGCAACACAGGCATCCTCGCCGTGCCTGGCAAGCGCCTGGCCGATTGGCTTGGACGGCTCTCCAACAACAATGCCCAGGGCGAGTACTACCTCACTGACGTCATTGCAATGGCAGTGGCGGACGGCCTGGTAGTGGCCACGGAGCAGCCCCATGACGCAATGGAAGTGCAGGGCGCCAATGACCGCATCCAGCTGTCTGAACTCGAGCGCCATTTCCAGAAGCGCGCTGCCCGCCGCCTGATGGCGCAGGGCGTGACCCTACTGGACCCCGCCCGCTTCGACGTGCGTGGCGAAGTGAAAGTAGGCCGCGATGTGCTCATCGACGTGAACGTCATCCTCGAAGGCCGTGTGGTGATCGAAGACGGTGTGCAGATCGGCCCTAACTGCGTCATCAAGGACAGCACCCTGCGTCGTGGGGCAGTGGTCAAGGCCAACAGCCACCTGGAAGGCGCCGAACTGGGTGAGGGCGCCGATTGCGGTCCCTTCGCGCGTCTGCGTCCGGGGGCGGTGCTGGGCGCGAAGGCCCATGTGGGTAACTTCGTCGAGCTGAAAAACGCCGTGATGGGCGAGGGCGCCAAGGCCGGTCACCTGGCCTACCTGGGCGACGCCGAGATAGGCGCGCGCACCAACATCGGTGCCGGCACCATCACCTGTAACTACGACGGTGCCAACAAGTTCCGCACTGTCATGGGGGAGGATGTGTTCATCGGCTCCAACAGCTCGCTGGTTGCACCGGTCACTTTGGGCGATGGCGTCACCACCGGTGCAGGCTCTACCATCACTCAGGACGTACCGGCTAACACCCTGGCTGTAGGTCGCGCCAAACAGCGCAATATCGAAGGCTGGAAGCGTCCGGTGAAGATCAAGAAGTAGTCTGTGGAAAACCAGGGTTGTGGATAACTCACGACCCGAACAAAAAGGCGGCCCAGGCCGCCTTTTGTCGTTTTCGGGGTTGACGCGAAAGCTTCGTTAGGTTTTGATTCGCGCCATTATCTTTCGAAACGAAACTTCTTAGATGACGAAACGCAACACGCCTCAGCGCCGCCACGCGATCCTTGCAATGCTCGACGAGCAGGGCGAGGTGAGTGTCGACGAGTTGGCCAAGGCTTTCGCCACTTCCGAAGTGACTATCCGCAAGGACCTCACCGCCCTCGAAAAGAACGGTTTGCTGCTGCGTCGCTATGGTGGTGCCGTGCCGATGCCGCAGGAACTGATCGGCGAAAACAACCAGCCGGTGTCGTCCTACAAGCTAGCCATCGCCCGAGCGGCCGTCGGCTGCATACGCGAGCACGCGCGCATCATCATCGACAGCGGCAGCACCACTGCCGCCATGATCCCGGAGCTTGGGCACAAGCCGGGTCTGGTCGTGATGACCAACTCGCTCAACGTCGCCAACGCCCTGCGCGAACTGGAGCATGAACCTGTGTTGCTGATGACGGGTGGCACGTGGGACCCGCATTCCGAATCGTTCCAGGGCCAGGTAGCCGAGCAGGTCTTGCGCTCCTACGATTTCGATCAGTTGTTCATTGGCGCCGACGGTATCGATCTGCAGCGCGGTACCTCCACCTTCAACGAACTGCTGGGCCTCTCGCGGGTTATGGCCGAGGTGGCGCGCGAGGTGATCGTCATGGCCGAGTCCGACAAGGTCGGCCGACGCATACCCAACCTGGAGCTGCCCTGGAGCAGCATTCATACCCTGATTACCGATGAGCGCCTTTCTACCGAAGCGCGCGAACAGATAGCCGCGCGTGGGGTCAAGCTGATCTGCGCGCGCATAGATTGAGATAGGAGAACAGTCATGTGTGGCATCGTTGGCGCCATCGCCGAGCGTAATATCACCCCAATCCTGGTCGAGGGCCTGAAGCGCCTTGAGTACCGTGGCTATGACAGCGCCGGTGTCGCGGTCTACACCAACGACGGTGCGCTGGATCGCCGCCGCAGAGTAGGCAAGGTGTCTGAACTGGAGCAAGCCCTCGCTGAACAACCCCTGCTTGGCCGTCTGGGCATCGCCCACACCCGCTGGGCCACTCACGGTGCCCCCAGCGAGCGTAATGCTCACCCGCACTTCTCCGGCAACCAGCTGGCGGTTGTCCACAACGGCATCATCGAGAACTACGAAGCCTTGCGTGAGCAGCTCAAGGCGCTGGACTACGTGTTCACCTCGGATACCGACACCGAAGTCATCGTGCATCTGCTGAATCACAAGCTGAAAAACATCCCTGACCTCGCCGATGCGCTCAAGGCCGCCGTGCCGGAGCTGCATGGCGCCTATGGCCTGGCGGTTATCAGCGCCAGTCAGCCGGACCGCCTGCTCGCCGCCCGCAGCGGCAGCCCGTTGGTGATCGGCCTGGGTCTGGGCGAGAACTTTCTAGCTTCCGACCAATTGGCCCTGCGCCAGGTCACCGACCGTTTCATTTACCTGGAAGAGGGCGACATCGCCGAGATCCGCCGTGACAGCGTGCAGATCTGGGACGAGCAGGGTCGTGCCGTGCAGCGTGAGCAGGTGCAGTATCACGAAGGTGCCGAAGCTGCCGATAAGGGCGAGTACCGCCACTTCATGCTCAAGGAAATCCATGAGCAGCCCAAGGTCGTCCAGCGCACCATGGAAGGCCGTCTCGGCGCTGACCATGTGCTGGTGAACGCATTCGGGCCGCGTGCGGCTGAGCTCTTTGCCAAAGTGCGCAATGTGCAGATCGTCGCCTGCGGCACCAGCTACCACGCCGGCATGGTCGCGCGTTACTGGCTAGAAGACCTGGCCGGTATCCCCTGCCAGATCGAAGTGGCCAGCGAGTTCCGTTACCGCAAGGTAGTGGTCCAGCCGGACACCCTGTTCGTCACCATTTCCCAGTCCGGCGAAACCGCCGATACCTTGGCCGCCCTGCGCAATGCCAAGGAACTGGGTTACCTGACCAGCCTGGCCATCTGTAACGTTGGTACCAGTTCCCTGGTGCGCGAATCCGACCTGACCCTGCTGACCCAGGCAGGTCCGGAAATCGGTGTCGCTTCTACCAAGGCCTTCACTACCCAGCTGGTTGGCCTGTTGCTGCTGACGCTGTCGCTCGGCCAGGTGCGCGGTACCCTGGAAACTGGCGTCGAAGCCCATCTGGTGGACGAACTCCGTCGCCTGCCGACTCGCCTGGGCGAAGCCCTGGCAATGGACAAGACCATCGAGAAAGTGGCCGAACTGTTCGCCGAGAAGCACCACACGCTGTTCCTTGGCCGTGGCGCGCAGTATCCGGTGGCGATGGAGGGATCGCTGAAGCTCAAGGAAATCTCCTACATCCACGCTGAAGCCTATCCGGCCGGCGAGCTCAAGCATGGCCCGCTGGCGCTGGTGGACAGCGATATGCCGGTGGTCACCGTTGCCCCAAACAACGAGCTGGTGGAGAAACTCAAGTCCAACCTGCAGGAAGTTCGAGCCCGGGGCGGCCAGCTGATCGTCTTCGCCGACGGCGAAGCCGGCATCGACAATGGAGAGGGGACTCACGTGGTGGCCATGCCGCACATCGACGATGTACTGACGCCGATCCTCTATACCATCCCGCTGCAGCTGCTGTCCTACTATGTCGCCGTGCTCAAGGGCACCGACGTTGACCAGCCGCGCAACCTGGCGAAATCGGTAACCGTGGAGTAACGCGGTTTCTGGTTGAATGACGGTGATCTTAGAGAATAAAGTCCGTCGCTAAAGAATAAAGTCTGTCGCGCTGCCTGCAGGGTCGCGCGACAGTCCCGCCATTTTTATCCACAACCCACCATCGAGCTCTTTGAAGCGGAGCGCTCCGACGTAGCTTTCATTAATCGTGCTGCGCCTGAGGCGAACGATGGTTCCCCCCCTCCCAAGAAGCGCGTCGTTGTTCCTAAGGCGACAAAGGAGGGTCTCGTCGACGCCTTCAACGAACTGCTTGTTCCCACCCGGTCCGGTCCCAAACGACCCAAATAGTCGAGTGTATGGGCGCCAGATGCCCCGCCGTCTGACCGCTAGACGTAACAAGCACACCTGATCACCGGGCGTACCGGAGCACGGCAGGGCCCTTCGGGGAGCACCTAACTGCACAGGACCAGGCCTCTTGGAGGAGTATCGTGTACCTGATAAACGAAGGCGTACATGTACCTTAGTGGGGGGTTTTCGATGAAGATCACTGCTATGGAGGGTTGACTTCACCATTGGCCACCCGCAGGAGTATGAACTCACCGGTCTCTGACTGTTCAGCTACCGGCAGGTGCGTCTGGAGATACTTGAAAAGCTGGACTGAGGCCGCTTCGGACAAGGTACCGCCAGTGTCCAGTGCCTGCGCTGGCTGACCTCCAAGGGCAATCAAAGTCAGGAGCTTGTGCGCGATGTGAAGGCGACTCTAAGATTGAGTTTCAAAAGCTTCTATCCATGCTTCGTCGGCGGCGTCGCACTGATCAGGCGACGAGCCGCCAGCTGAGCTGATCATTATGTCACTCGACCTGTTCTTCACCTCTCGGATCACGCTCCGGCATCTGCGCCTTCTGATTTCGTTGGAGGAAAAGCGCAACCTGACCCGCGTAGCTGAAGTCCTGAACATCACTCCAGCTGCCGTCTCGAAGGCCTTGGGGGAAATTGAAGGACAGTTCGGAAGCCCTCTGTTTTTGCGAGAGCCCAAGGAACTCGTGCCACTGCCTGAGTGCCTGTTGCTCATTGACGCGGCAAAAAGAATCAATGGTGAGCTTTTTAAGACGAGCCAGCGAATCGAGACACTTCGCACGCAAGGAACCGGGGAAATCACTGTAGGCATCCAGGCCCCCTCCCTGGACGATGCGATTGCACGCACGCTGGCATGCTTGAAGCTCCAGTACCCCAAAAGCGTGATACGCATGAGAGAGGCCCGGACAAGCGAGATGCTTCAGCACCTCCGCGAGGGCGCGCTCGACTTGGTCATCGCTCGGTGTCATGTCAGCCAGGATGATCCGGAATTACGCAGCCTCTCCCTATATGACGATCAGGGTGAAATTTTGGCCAGCCATCTGAGCGACATCAGCGACGATTGTCGGGACTGGAACTACTTGCTTGAGCAAGCATGGTGCTTACCCTCTGCGTCCAGCAACGTAAGGCAGGGGTTCTTCAGGGCTTTAGAGCGCCGCCATCTGCCCGTACCCATGAACATCATCGAACTGCCCACTTTGAGCCTGTCTACCAGCGTGATGCGCCGGTGTAGCTGCTTAGCAGTCGCGACCAAACGAGTTGGCACCGAGTGGAAACGTGCCGGAATTGCACGCTCCATGCAGGTCGGCCTCGACTTGGATATCGACCCCGTTATGGTCGTGTGGTCTGGCCGGCGCCCATTGGACACACTCAGCCTCCTCTTGAGGGACACGCTCGCCTACGAGGCAAGCATGACCCCTACCTCGTAGCCTCAACCATTTGGTTAAACCGCTTTGAGCGGAAGTCGTTTTCCCTGCGCATCCTCATCTGCAAGTATTCGGCTCACCGGCGCATTCGTATGAATGGTGTTCCGGAATCTGCCGAAATAAATACTAGAGAACAACAAATGCTCAAGCAGGTTGCTGTAGGTACACTATGTATCTGCGCAGGCGAAGCGTCGGCGCAATTTGAAGTAAAGCCATATGGGGTACTGGATGTCTATGGGAGTTATTCCCATGCTGGAAGTATCAGTCAATCTCGCATTCAGAGCGGTGGTGCTTCGACATCCCGTTTAGGATTGCTCACTACGTATGACTTCAATGACGACTGGCGGCTTTCAGGAATACTTGAATCAGGTATAGATCTGATTGAAGGCGAGTTCCTCAAGCGCACTCCGTTCAACCGTGAGGCACACGTCAAACTTGAGTCAAAGTCCTACGGAACACTTACTTACGGGCGCCAGTATTCCGCGTCGATTGGAATGGAAGACGATCCGTTCCTTGCGGTATCACGGTTCTCCCCATTCGTGTCCGTGGGCTCCAATGTCAGCGGCCTCGGTGCCGGTGGCACTGCGCTCGGAAGCCGCATCAGCCGGGCCATCAGCTACACGACGCCGACCGTCAAAAGCACTCGTGTACAATTCCTGTATTCGCCCAACCAGGCGACAGGCCCAGATGAAGTCGGCGCAGAGAACCTAGGCCTCCTCACCATTTATGACGATTCACAGTGGAGATTGGGCGCCGGCTACAACCGTGTTCGCCGCATCAAGGACGTGGCCTTTGAGGGCAAGGCCTTGGAACACGTGGATACCCATATGCTGACGTCTGTCGTTGGATACCACTTTCCCATGTTTTACGGAAACTTGGGCTTCAACTACTACAAGCCTGATTCGCCAAACGCTCGTGCGGCTCAGATCTACAGCGTAGGGCTCGTTTATCCACAAACTAAGTACGCCTTGCGCGCTGGAATATATAAGAGGGATGTCTCAGGTCTTGGCAATGTCGCTAACGCTATTGCAATTGGTGGCGAATATCACTTGACAAGCCAGTGGGACGTTTATTTCAGGGCGAGCTTTGTCGAAAACCGGAATGATTCAAAGTTCACAACTAATGCCATTGAGCTAGAAGAGCCAGGAGCAGACCCATCTGCGGTGGGTATCGGCGTCCGAATGCGCTTCTAACCGACAATTTATAAAAACTGGGCAGCCTCTATGAACAATTCAATCCAAATGACGCGTCGGCAACGCTCCAAGATCATTGCAGGTATCTCCCTGGGTAACGCCATGGAGTATTTCGACCTGACCCTGTACACCTTCTTCGCGATCTACATTGGCCGGGTCATTTTCCCTGAGCATGACCCGTCTATTCAGCTGATGTTCTCCTTCGCCATCTACGGCGTGGGCTATGTCGCCCGCCCCTTCGGCGGAATCATCTTGGGCCGCTACGCAGACAAGCATGGGCGCAAGAAAGGCATCAACGTCACGCTGATGCTGATGGCCTTGGGCACCTGCATGATCGGTCTGGCCCCTACCTACGCCGCCGCAGGTATCTTGTCGCCCGTTGCTGTAGTCGTCGGTCGACTGCTGCAGGGCTTCTCCGCAGGTGGAGAAACAGGTGCATCCACGACCTTGCTGGCTGAGCTGGCTCCGCCCAAACAACGCGGCTTCTACGTGAGCTGGCAAGGTGCGAGTCAGGGCCTGGCCGTTGCAGCCGCTGCAAGCTTGGCCTGGACACTGTCAATGATCATGGATCCCCAGAACCTGGCGAGCTGGGGATGGCGGATTCCGTTCATCGCTGGCGTCCTCATCGTTCCTGTTGGCTTCTACCTGCGCAAGAGCCTCGAAGAAACAGCCACGCAAATTCACTCGCCGAAATCACCAGAGGCGAAGGCCCAAGCGTCCTTGCTTTCCAAATGGCGAGAAGCCTTGGTCGGACTGCTCCTGCTGCTCGGAGCTAACTCGTCCTACACCATAGTGAACTTGTACATGCCAACCTATGGGGTGAAGGAACTGGGGCTGTCACCTGCGATCTCGTCCGGCGTGGCACTGCTCGGTGGATTGTTGATGTTCTCTATCTCACCGTTCGCAGGAAAGCTGTGCGACCGTTTTGGTCGGAAGACTATGCTGATCATCTCCCGTAGCCTGATGATCGTCTCGATCTATCCTGCGTTTCTCGCTATCAACGCCTCACCTACAGCTCTCACCCTGCTGGGCTGCATCGCCTATCTGAGCATCCTCAATGCCCTGGGTGGAGCGCCTCTGTTCGCTGCTCTGACCGAATTATTTCCTCGGCACATGCGAGTGACCGGTATGGCCACCGTCTACAGCGTCGCGGTGACCATCAGCGGCGGTTTCGGACAGTTCATCGTCACTGGCCTCATTGAACTCACCAAGGATCCGCTTTCCCCTTCCTATTACGTGATCGGTATCGGCCTCGTTTCGTTTATCGCCGTACTGATCTTCAAGGACAGAACCTGCGACGACCTCGACGCAGACCCAAACGAGTCGGGCCTGGAGACTGTTCAGACAGCCCAGCCGGCCAGCTTTGCCAAATAGCTTCTAGGAAGAATTCATGAACAACGTGCTAGCCGAAATCAAAGAGTTTGAGCGCGACCTAATCGTGATCAGGCGCGACATCCACAAGCACCCGGAAACGGCGTTCGAAGAACATCGCACCTCCCTACTGGTTGCTGATCTTCTTACCGAGTGGGGGTTGGAGGTTCACCGAGGACTGGCCCATACAGGGGTGGTTGGTACGCTAGTAGGCACCTCACCAGGCCGGACGATTGGCCTGCGCGCCGATCTCGATGCCCTCGATATCGAGGAACGCTCGCAGTGCGAACACAAGTCCGTTCACGAGGGCAAAATGCACGCGTGTGGCCATGACGGCCATACCGCCATGCTGCTGGGAGCAGTACGCTACTTTTCGTTGAACCGAGACTTCCCCGGCACCATTCACTTCATCTTTCAACCAGCCGAAGAAGGGCTTGGCGGCGGTCGGGTGATGGTCGAGGAAGGCCTATTCAAGCGCTTCCCCTGTGACATGGTGTTCGGCATGCACAACATGCCAGGTATCGCTGCTGGTAACTTCGCCATCTGCCCAGGCCCAATGATGGCAGCTAGCGACACCTGGACGGTGACATTCTTTGGTTCGGGCGGCCACGGTTCGATGCCACATCTGGCAACCGACGCGACTCTTGCCGGCGCAAGCTTCATGACGAGTATCCAATCTATCGTTTCCCGAAATGTCGCGCCCCACGACTCTGCCGTCCTCAGTGTCGGCTACATGCACGGCGGCAATTACAACTCGGCAAACGTCATCCCTTCATCGGTTGTCGTTCGAGGGACTGCCCGCAGCTTCCTGCCGGAGACACGCGACCTGCTTGAAAAGCGCATGGCCGAGGTTGCCGAGGCCTGCGCAATGGCAAACGGCTGCACCGTCGAATTCGACTACCATCGCCGTTATCCATCGGTGATCAATGCTCCCGCAGAGACCGCGTTGGCTGTCCGCGCTGCAACTGAAACCGTGGGCGAAGAACGGGTGAACCCTGAGCTCAAACCCTTAACCGGCAGTGAGGATTTCTCCTTCATGCTGAAGGAAGTGCCTGGTGCATACATTCTCATCGGAAATGGGCGAGAGGATGGCTACTGCGCAAACGTCCACACGCCCAACTACGACTTCAATGACTCGATCCTGGCTACTGGTTCAGCCTACTGGGTCAATTTGGTGAAGGTAGCCAACAGCTAATCCCTCTTCTATGCACGTTCCATCCAACCGGTGTAGGCGCATCGGTTGGAGCCGAGGACAAGCAGCGGGGCCGTATTGGGGAGCACGTAACCACAACGAGCAAAGCTCCTGAAGGAGTATCGTGTGCCAGGCAAGCGAAGGCGTACATGTACCCTGGTGGGAGGTTCTCGATGAAGATCACAGCTATGGAACAGGCCGAATCGGTCAGTGATGTCCTGTGCGACGTTTGTGGTGCTAGCACGCGTGTTGAAGGGTATGGATTGCAATTTGGCACTCTTCGCGCCAGTTGGGGGTATGGCTCGTCCCATGACGGCGAGCGCTATGAAGTCCATCTGTGCGAGCCCTGTTTTTTTGGGACGCTTTCAGGCCTAAGACGTGAGCGCATGGTGAACTTCATGTTCAGTGATGAGGACCAAGACCTCAGCGATTTTGGGCGCGTTGCTCGCGATGATCTGTTCAAAGACGGCGGCAACTCCTGATCTCGATGTTGGTCACAGTTGTAGGTGCCTCTCCAATTCGCAGACCCATAGCGATCCAGATAGTCGAGCGTCTGAATGCGCGACAGACTTTATTCTTTAGCTGTTCCCTGGTTTCTACGGTTTCGAGGGGGCGCGACAGACTTTAGATGCACACTATCGTATAGGCGGGGTCACGGGGCACTGGGCCTTGCGTCGGCAAGGTGCGACAGACTTTATTCTGTAAGATCAACGGCGCCCCTTGGGCGCCGTTTCTATTTTGGGCAATAGGTGAAGGATTCAGCCTCCCGCTTGGGGGTGGGAACATATGTCCAAGCGGTATCACGAATGCAATGCAAAGCCGCTTGAATCGTTGCCGTGTTCAGGAGGTCAAACCTGCTGAGCGGGCCGGAATGCCGGATTGAAGGTGCTTGCGGCCGGCGCTATCGAGAGAAACTATCAACTCGATAGCCTGACAACTTTATAGGTTGGTCTACCTTTCCAGTGTTCTTGGTGAAGGAGGAGTTCCTATGCTTGCGCAACTTCCGCCGGTCATCCGCGATCTGAAATTACCCCTGCGGGTGCTGCTCTGGGACGGCAAGGAGATCGAACTTGGCCCCAACCCCACCGTGACCATGAGGGTGAAGGATCCCAGCGTGGTCTCCTTGCTGGCGCGACCCAGCCTCGACACTCTGGGAGCCGCCTATGTGGAAGGACGTCTGGAGCTGGATGGGCCGATCCTGGAGGTGATTCGCGTCGGCGATGCACTGAGCGAGGCGATGATCGGCAAGGAGGATGAGTCGGTGCCGGCGCGCCAGTCCCACGACAAGGCCACCGATGCCGCTGCCATTTCCTACCACTACGACCTGTCCAACGATTTTTACGCTCTATGGCTCGATCGGGAGATGGTTTACTCCTGCGCCTATTTCCCCACCGGCACCGAGGACCTCGGGACTGCACAGCTGGCCAAGCTACACCACCTCTGCCGCAAGCTTCGCCTCAAGGCTGGCGAGTACCTGCTCGATGTCGGCTGTGGCTGGGGTGGGCTGGCGCGCTTCGCCGCACGCGAGTATGGCGTTCGTGTATTCGGCATCACGCTGAGCCGTGAACAGCTGGCCCTGGCGCGTGAGCGGGTGAAGGCCGAGGGGCTTGCGGGCCAGGTCGAGCTGGAACTGCTGGACTATCGCGACCTGCCGCAGGATGGCCGCTTCGACAAAGTGGTCAGCGTCGGTATGTTCGAGCACGTAGGTCATGCGAATCTGCCGGTGTACTGCCAGCGCCTGTTCGGCGCAGTACGCGACGGCGGGTTGGTGATGAACCATGGCATCACCGCCCGGCATCCCGACGGTCGCCCAGTCGGCCGCGGCGCCGGGGAATTCATCGACCGCTACGTATTCCCCCATGGTGAGCTGCCGCATCTGGCCACCATGGTGACCGAGCTGAGTCTGGCTGGAATGGAAGTGGTGGATGTGGAAAGCCTGCGGCTGCATTACGCGCGGACCCTCGAACTCTGGAGCGCCAATCTGGAAGCCAATCTTGCCAAGGCCTCCAGGCTGGTGCCCGAACAGGCGCTGCGTATCTGGCGGCTGTATCTGGCGGGTTGCTCCCATGCCTTCCAGAAAGGTTGGATCAATCTGCACCAGATCCTCGTGACCAAGCCCCATGCAAATGGCTCCCATGAGTTGCCCTGGAGCCGCGCCGACCTCTACCCCGGATAGCGCCAGGCATATTCGGCGACGGCGTCGTGCGCGTGGAGGCTCTCTGCGTGCACGACCCGTAGTCGGAACCCCTCCTGCCAATCCTGCTGTTGCAATGCGCTGCCCAGGCGCCTGGCGGCATCCTCGCAGAACATCAGATTTTGGCCGTTGGCCAGGGCGAAGGCCTGTTCGTCTGCGCGCCTGACTGCGGTCTGTACAGCTGTGCCGAGTGCGGCTTCCGCCAGGTCGGCCAGGCGCCGAAGCGGCATGGTTCCCTCCGCGCCCAGGCGCAGCCAGATCGTGGCATTGCTGCGCTGGCTATGGGGCGTTGCGACGATTCCTTCACTACTCCCCAGCCAGGCAAGAACCTGTTCCGGGTCCAGTTCGTGGCCGGAAAAATCTTCGGCGAAGCGCTGCTGGATCAATTGTCGGGCCAGGGCTGCTGAGCACGGGCAAGTGGAGGAATAGGCCAACTGCAATTGAAGTTCCACGTGAAACCCCCATGGATCCTGGCGTGCACAGACTTCGAAGGGATAGCTCTTCCAGCCAGCTAGTTGGCTCACCAGGGCCGGACGCTGCAACAGAACCTCCCCATGCAGCCGCAAGCCGGCACTGGAGGACAAGCCCCGATGGCTGTCGAGGAAGCGATCCAGGACCCGGTGCAGCTGCTCAGCGGAGACCTCCTCCTGCTCCAATTCCTCCAGTGCCAGATAGAGACGCGACATATGGATGCCACGGGCGCTGCCGTCATCCAGGCTGACCCCGGCATCGACGCGGGCGGTAATACGCTGCCCTTCCAGCAAAATTGGTTGGGCGATACCGCACATGCCGACCCAGTTCAGGGGGAGGGAGAGGGAGGCACTTTCGGAGGCTACATCCGGCAAGACGATGGCATTCATCGGGAGGCTCTTGAAAAGAATGAACAATGTTATGTTATAACAAATTAAGCATTGAAGATCGCCACCATGCCAGACATTTCCCTCAGCCGCGAAGAACTCCTGGCCCAGCCTGCCGAGGCCTATATGAACCGGGCACAGCGGACGTTCTTCCGCAACTTGCTGGAACGCCAGCGCGAAGAACTGCGTCAGCACATCGACAGTGAATTTGGCGCCCTGCGAGAAGTCGAGCCCGTCAGCGACGCCCTCGACCTCGCCAGCCGGGAGGAACAGCGCCTCTGGCAACTGCGGCTACTGGAGCGGGACAAGCGGCTGCTGGACAAGATCGACGACGCCCTGGAACGCCTGGCCAGGGGCGATTACGGCTGGTGCGAGGAGAGCGGCGAGCCCATCGGCTTGCGCCGGCTGCTGTTGAGGCCAACCGCAACCCTCTGCCTCGAAGCCAAACAACGCCAGGAACTCAAAGAACGCCACCAGCGCCCCGCCTGAAGGACACCACCATGGACACACGCCTCCCCGTCACCCTGCTTTCCGGCTTCCTCGGCGCCGGCAAGAGCACATTGCTCAACCACGTGCTGCGTAATCGAGAGCGATTGCGCGTGGCCGTGATCGTCAACGACATGAGCGAGATAAACATCGACGCCAGCGAGGTTCAGCGCGATGTCAGCCTGAACCGTGCGGAGGAGCGCCTGGTGGAGATGAGCAATGGCTGCATCTGCTGCACCCTGCGCGAAGACTTGCTGGAAGAAGTCAGCCGGCTGGCCCGCGAAGGTCGCTTCGATTACCTGCTGATCGAATCCACTGGCATCTCCGAACCGTTGCCCGTGGCTGAAACCTTCACCTTCCGCGACGAGCAGGGTCGCAGCCTCTCCGACCTGGCGCGCCTCGACACCTTGGTAACGGTCGTGGATGGGGTGAACTTCATGCGCGACTATCAGGCTGCTGAAGACATCGCCAGCCGTGGTGAATCTCTTGGGCCGGATGATGAACGAGCGATCAGCGACCTGCTGATCGAACAGGTGGAATTCGCTGACGTGCTGCTGATCAGCAAGGCCGACCTGATCTCCAGCGCCGAGCGTGACGAGCTGACCGCGATCCTGCGCCACCTCAACCCGGGTGCCGAAGTCTTGCCAATGGTGATGGGGCAGGTGGACCTCAGGCGCTTGATCGATACCGGCCGCTTCGACTTCGATCGCGCCGCCCAAGCGCCGGGCTGGCTGAAGGAGCTGCGAGGAGAGCACAAGCCTGAAACCGAGGAGTACGGCATCGCGTCCACGGCCTACCGCGCGCGACGCCCCTTCCATCCCCAGCGCTTCTTCCGCTTTCTCGACCGCCAGTGGAGCAATGGCCGTCTGCTGCGATCGAAGGGCTACTTCTGGCTGGCCAGCCGTTACCGCGAGGCGGGCAGCTGGTCCCAGGCAGGTGGATTGATGCGCTACGAGCTGGCGGGTTCCTGGTGGCGCTTCGTCCCCCGCGAACGCTGGCCCCAGGACCAGGAAGAACTGCACAGCGTCATGCAGCACTGGACTCCGGATGTGGGTGACTGTCGCCAGGAACTGGTATTCATCGGGCAGGGCATCGACTTCGAACGTATGCGCGCCGAGCTGGGCGCCTGCTTGCTGGATGACGAGGAAATGGCGCAAGGACCGCAAGGCTGGTCGTTGTTGCCTGACCCTTTCGACCCCTGGCATGTCGGGGAGCTCGCCTGATGTTGGTGAACCTGTCGAGCTGCCCGCCCCGGCAGCTACAAGGCGACAGCCCGGATGTTCTGGCGGAGGTGCTGCGGGACGAGGTCAACCTCGCCGTCTGGCAACGCCAGCTTCCACCGCATGTCCAGGGCTTCGCCAATAGCCTGCTGGGCTTGGGCGAACCGCTGGCCGAGTCCCTGTGCATTGAGCTGCAGGAGGGTTACGACAGCCCTGAACTCCCCACCCTGGCTGCCGGATTCGCCGATCTGGAGGGCTATCAGGGCTTCGTCGCCGACGTTGGCTGGCTGGTGCGGGCCTTCGCCTGCCTGGTGGACGCGCGGCGCATTGGGCTGCGCCTGCGCCGCCTGGACAGGGCCATGTGCCCGCGCTTTCACGTCGATCATGTGCCGCTACGGTTGATTACCACCTACGTGGGGGCTGGTAGCCAATGGTTGCGGGACGGTGCAATGTCCCGTTCAGCTCTGGGCGATCCGTCCGCTAAACCGGCTGGGGATGTGGATAACCAGCAGTTGGCTGCGGGTCACGTGGCGCTGTTCAAGGGCGAGAAGTGGCTGGGCAATGAAGGCCGTGGAATTATCCACAGGTCGCCCCAGCTTACGCCCGGAGAAAGCCGCTTGCTGCTCACGCTGGATTGGCTGGGGTAGGTGCGAAGCCCTATTCCCACTTTCCCTGGCTCTGGGTTTCGCAGAAAGGCTTCAGGTAGCGCGCATCGCTGGCGACGCCGTAGTAGTGGATGTCCTGGCGGTACAGCTGGTTGCTGACCTTGGCATTGCGACAGACGCCAAAAGCGCCGCTGGGGCAGTTATCCACAAAGCTCACCTCCACTTTCTGCCCTTTCATTTCCGGCTTGCAGAAGCCGTCACGAAAGAGTTGCGGCGGGATGCTACGGTTCTCCTGACAGAGCTTCACGTCCAGTCCATCGCCCTGGCTGTGGACAACACAGGCTTCGGCATGGGCTTCGACTGAGAGCAACAGCAGCAAAGGCAGCAAACAGGCGCGCATCGGAGGTCTTCCAGAACATGAAGGCAGCGACTCTAGCACGGCGCTTTCTAAGCGGGTTGTGAGCAAGCACCATATCCCAATGCTTACTCACATCCCTACCCATCTCATCGCCGGGCCCTTGGGCGCCGGCAAGACCAGCCTGATCCGTCAGTTGCTGGCACAACGGCCTGTCCACGAACGCTGGGCGGTCTTGATCAACGAATTCGGCCAGATCGGCCTGGACGCGGCACTGCTGGCCAGCAGCGACGACGGCATCGCCATGGCCGAAGTAGCAGGCGGCTGTGTCTGCTGTGTCAACGGCGCGCCCTTCCAGGTTGGGCTGGGCCGGCTACTGCGCAAGGCGCGGCCGGACCGGCTGCTGATCGAACCCTCCGGACTCGGACACCCTGTCGAGCTACTGCGACAGCTACGCGAACCGCCGTGGGAGGGCGTTTTGGCGCTACAGCCGAGCGTCATGGTGCTGGACGCGGCGGCGCTGGCTACGGGCCAGCTACTGCCAGACAGCCAGCGGGAGGCGCTTCTGGATGCTGGCTTAGTGCTACTAAACAAGGCCGAAGACCTGGATTCGGCTATCTGTGAACAACTTGCCGCAACATTGCCAAGTGTTCCCCGGCTGTGGACGACGCACGGCATGCTAGATATCCAGAAGCTTCCAGGAATCCATGCACAATCTGGAAAAGCTGTTGGTATCAACGACTTACCAACAGGTGTGGATAAACAACCGATTCTGTGGAGAAATTCTGCCGAACCGGTCTGCCAGATACAGGCCGGTGATGACGGTTGGAGCATCGGTTGGCGTTGGCATCCGAGCCAGCGATTCGATCCGATCCGCCTGCAGACTTGGCTGGCCAGCCTGCCCTGGCGCCGCGCCAAGCTGGTGGTGCAGACCAGCGCTGGCTGGCTGTCCGGCAACGCCCTGGGAGGCGCACCGATCCATTGGCAGGCCAGCGAATGGCGCAAGGATTCGCGATTGGAACTGATATTCGCCGGTCCCCAGGACGAGGCGGCGTTGAAGGCTGGAATGGCGGCTTGCCGGTTGGGCTGAGAGATGGTCTGTGTATCGCCGGTGTCGATTCGCCTGCCCGGGCTCGCAGGATGAAACCGCTTGGGTAGGGTGCGCTGTGTGTTCAGCCGGGGGATATAGGTGACAGGTGCCGGTCCAGGCCAAACGAACTTAGCTGCCCCGTTCAAAGCAAAAGCGCGAACCTGCGGTTCCCTTGGCGATTGAAATCGCCCCTACAAGGAACGCACCCGGATGCATTCCCCCAGAAACGAAAACGGGCCCCGCAGGGCCCGTCTGATGCTGTCGATCCTTTCCGGGATCAGTCCATACGCGAGTGGGTGCGGGTGTCTTTCATGAAGACGTACACCAGCAGCGAGCAGGCGATGCAGGCGGTGACGTACCAGTAGAAGCCGCTCTCCATGCCGATGCTCTTGAACCACAGGGCGATGTACTCGGCGGTTCCGCCGAAGATGGACACGGTCAGCGCATACGGGAGTCCCACGCCCAGGGCGCGGATCTCGGTAGGGAAGAGCTCGGCCTTCACCACGGCGTTGATCGAGGTGTAGCCGCTGACGATGATCAGCGCCGCCATGATCAGGAAGAACGCGCCCCACCAGGTCTCGATGGTGTGCAGGGTGCTGAGGATCGGGTAGGTGAACAGGGTGCCCATCACGCCGAAGGCGATCAGGATCGGGCGACGGCCGATCTTGTCGGAAAGCCCGCCGACAATTGGCTGCAGCAGCATGAACAGGAACAGAGTGGCGGCCGAGATCATGGTCGAGTCGTCCTTGCTCATGCCCACGGTGTTCACCAGGTACTTCTGCATGTAGGTGGTGTAGGTGTAGAAGGCCAGGGTGCCGCCCATGGTCAGGCCCACCACGGTCAGTACTTCCTTCGGGTGGCGCAACAGGGTGCGCAGCAGGCTTTCCTTCGGCTTGTCCTTCTTCTTGGTGAAGGACTCGGTCTCTTCCATGCCGCGACGCAGGAACATGGCCACCACCGCGCACAGGGCGCCGATGAAGAAGGGTACGCGCCAGCCCCAGCTTTCCAGCTGTTCGGTGGTCAGGGTTTGCTGGAGGATGATCAGCACC
Source organism: Pseudomonas sp. BN606 (assembly GCF_029873115.1). NCBI lineage: Bacteria > Pseudomonadati > Pseudomonadota > Gammaproteobacteria > Pseudomonadales > Pseudomonadaceae > Pseudomonas > Pseudomonas sp. BN606. The sequence continues at coordinate 168,541 of NZ_SSOF01000080.1, forward strand.
GCCAGGGCGATGAGCTGGCCGGAAATCAGGGTCACGTACTGGAAGCTGGAGAAGAAGCCGCGTTGCTCCTTGGTTGCCATTTCCGACAGGTAGGTGGCCGAGGTGCCGTATTCACCGCCCACCGAGAGGCCCTGCAGCAGGCGCGCGACCACCAGCAGGATCGGGGCGGCGACGCCGATGGTTTCGTAGCTCGGGGTCAGGGCGATGATCAGCGAACCGAAACACATCAGCAGCACCGAAGCCAGCAGGGCAGCCTTGCGGCCCTTGCGGTCGGCGTAGATACCCATCAGCCAGCCCCCGATGGGGCGCATCAGGAAGCCCACGGCGAAGATCGCTGCGGTGTTGAGCAATTGGGCGGTCATGTCGCCCTGGGGGAAGAAGGCTTTGGCGAAGTACAGCGAGAACGCGGCGTACACGTACCAGTCGTACCACTCGACCAGGTTGCCGACCGAGCCACTGAAAATCGATTTGATGCGTTGCGATGTCGTGCGGGGTTCTGCAGAGGCAGCCAGGGTGCTGGAGTTATCCATCATCTTTCCTCGACGCGTAGTTGTTGTTGTGGAGGCGCTGCTCTGTGGCGGCGCGCTTGGGCACTGGGCACTTAGCAGGAGCTGTGCCAGGGGAGGAAATGCCCGGAATAGAGGGGTTTCAACGTGATACTGCGGCGCTCATGCGCGGAATCCTGCCGATGCCTGAATAGCGATGAGCAAGATTCCGCCTATCTCGAAGCTCAGGCAGGCCACTGTTTGTGGGGGCGATTTCAATCGCCAAGCGGGCCGCAGGTTCGCCCTTCGATCTGTCAGACGGCCGCGGTGCTGCCCTTGGCGAATGAATGCGCCCCTACAGATCCTCACCGCGGAGGAATTCACTGCGCACCAGGCCGTGGCGGGCCATCTTTTCGTTGAGGGTGCGGCGTGGCAGCTGCAGCAGGGTCATCACGGCCTTGATGTCACCCTGGCTACGCGCCAGGGCCTGGCGCAGGCATTGTGCTTCGTAGGCTTCCATCAGCTCGGCAAGGGAAGGCTCGCCGTCCTTGCGCTCAGCCTGCCCTGTGGATAACCCCAGGACATGGCGTTCGGCGGCGTTGGACAGCTCGCGTACGTTGCCCGGCCAGTCGTGGGCCAGCAGCTGCGCGAGCTCCGCCGGGGTCAGGATGGGTTGCGGCCGTCCCAGGCGCTCGCTGGCCTGACGGGCGAAATGTTCAAAGAGCAGGGGAATGTCCTCGCGCCGCTCGCGTAGGGCCGGCAGCTGCAACTCAGCCACGTTGAGGCGGTACAACAGGTCCTCGCGGAAACGCCCGGCGCGAACTTCATCGCGAAGGTCTGGCTTGGTGGCGGCAACCACGCGGATATCCACAGCGATGCTCTGGTTCGAACCCAGACGCTCCAGGCGTTGCTCCTGCAGCACCCGCAATAGTTTCACCTGCTGCGCCAGGGGCATGCTCTCGATCTCGTCGAGAAACAGGGTGCCGCCATGGGCGTGTTCGATCTTGCCGACGCGCTTGCCCTGGGCGCCGGTGAACGCGCCGCTCTCGTGGCCGAACAGCTCGCTCTCGAACAGGTTCTCCGGGATGGCAGCGCAGTTCAGCGCCACGAAAGGCTTCCCGGCGCGTGGGCCGAAGTCATGCAGGCAGCGTGCGACCATTTCCTTGCCGGCACCGGTATCGCCCCGCAGCAGGATATTCACCGGGGTTGAGGCCAGATCCAGCACCTGGCGGCGCAACTGCGCCATGGCGCGGGAGACGCCGAGCAGGCGCCCGTCGAGTTCGTCCTTGAGCTCCGCCTGGACCCGCAGGCGACGGTTCTCCTGCACCAGCCGGCGTTTTTCCAGGGCACGGCGCAGGCTGTCCAGCAGGCGCTCGGCGGTGAAGGGCTTCTCGATGAAGTCATAGGCACCCAGGCGCATTGCCTCCACGGCCTGCGGTACGTCGCCATGGCCGGTGACCATCAGGAAGGGCAACTCGCGGTCCAGCGCCTGCACGGCCTGGAGCAAGGCCATGCCATCCATGCCGGGCATGCGCAGGTCGCTGATGACCACGCCGGGGAAATCCCCGTCGAGGTGTTTGAGGCAGTCCTCGGCGCTGGACTCCACCTGCACTTCGAATCCGGAGAGCTCCAGCCACTCGCGCACGGCGTCACGGATGGCCGATTCGTCGTCGACGAAGATCACCTGGGCTGTCATGGCACTTCCTCTCTGGCTTTATCCACAGGCAGGCGCAGGCTGAATAGCGCGCCCTCGGCCTGGTTGGCGGCGGTCAGCGTGCCGCCCAGTTCGTGGACGATGGCGTAGGAAACCGCCAGTCCGATGCCCAATCCGGCACCGGCCGGCTTGGTGGTGAAGAAGGGGTCGAACACCCTTGGCAGGTCTTCCTCGCGAATACCTCCACCGTTGTCGGCCACTTCGAGCAGCCAGTGACCGTCGTCCCGCCGAAGGGTTATCCACAGTTTTGGCTCGGGCTTTCCGGCCACGGCGTCGAGGGCGTTGCGCAACAGGTTGACCAGCACCTGTTCGAGGCGGATGGCATCACCCGAAACCCAGGCCGGCACGTTCAGCTCCTGGCTGATCTGAACGCGGGCATCGCGCAGGTTGGGGGTCAGCAATTGCAGGGACTTATCCACAACGCTACCCAGCTCGAGGCATTCGCGCAGGCCTCCGGGCGTCTTGCGTGCATAGGTCTTGAGGTGCCCGGTCAGGGCGGCCATTCGCTGTAGCAGTTCGTCATGACGCCCCAAGGCCTTGCGCGCTTGCTCCAGTTGGCCGTTATCGAGCATGAGACGCAGGCTCGCCAGGTGCATTTGCAAGGCGGTGAGCGGCTGGTTGATCTCGTGGGCAAGGGCTGTGGACATCTGTCCCAGGGCGGCGAGCTTGGCCGCCTGGATCAGCCCGTCCTGGGCCGTGCGCAGGGCCGCGGTGCGTTGTTCCACCAACTGCTCCAGCTCCTCCCGGCTGCGCTGGCGGATACGAGCCAGGCGCCAGCGCTGGTGCAGGAACAGGGCCAGGAAGAATACCGCCAGCCAGGCTCCACCGGCAGCAAGGCTGGCGGCGCGCGCACTGCTGGCGGCTTCCTGCGGAATGCGCAGCAAATGCAGGGTCCAGCCTTCGCTGGCCAGCGGCAGGCTTTCCCAGAGGTAGTCAGCGGGGCCGTTAGGCCCCTCGACCCGGGCCAGCCGGCTACCTTCGCCGAAATCGACCCGAGTGTTGTGGATAAGTGGCGCAAGGGGCTGCTTGTCGTACTGGCGGGTGGCGGTCATTTCAGCGCGGCCCTCGGCGGAGATGGGCTGCAGCTCGCGGTAGCGCCATCCGGCCTGATTGGCGATGAACACCACGCCACGGGCGTCGCTGACCAGGATGATGTCCGAGCGTTGGCCCCATTCCTGCTCCAGTTCGGGAAACTCCAGCTTCACCACGATGGCGCCGATGAAGGCCTCCTCGATACCGCGCACGGCGCTGGCCAGGAAGTAGCCGGGAATCCCGCTGGTCACCCCTACTGCGTAGAAGCGGCCGCTGCCAAGACGCCGGGCTTCGGCGAAGTAGGGGCGGAAGCCGTAGTTGTGGCCGACAAAGCTGGTGGGCAGACGCCAGTTGCTGGCGGCCACGGCCAGGCCGTTGCGATCCAGCAGTTCAAGGGTCGTGGAACCGGCGGCGCGGTTCATCTGTTCCAGCTTGATGTTGAGGCTGTGCTGGGCATCTTTATCCACAGGTCCGGCCAGTGTCGCGCGTAGCTCCGGGTCCAGCGCCAGCACGGCAGGCAGGGCGCGGAAGCGGTCGATCAGCGTACGCAGGCTGCCGGCGTAGAGCGTCAACTGCTCGCGGGCCTGCTCGCCTTCATCGCGCAAGGCCTGGCGTTCGGCCTGACGGCCGGCCAGATGCATCGCCAGGAACAGACCGGCGAGTAGCAGCAGGATCAGCAGGGCGATGCGCAGTTGGCGGGAGATCAAGGCGTGGTGTCCCCAGGGCAGAGGCGGCGACGATAGCACGGCAGGCCCTGACTACTGCTCCTGGCGGGAGTCTGCGGATACACTTCGCGCAGACAACTTCAAGGCACGTTCGATGCAATTGCTCCCCTGGTCCCACTCCACTTCCGCCGGATTCACCCTGCGCGGCTGGCACACTCCGGCTTCCGGCAAACCGCTCCTGCACTTCCTCCACGGCAACGGTTTCTGTGGCCGCACCTACACGCCCCTGCTGCAAGCGTTGGCGGAAGATTTCGACCTCTGGCTCTGTGATATCCAGGGTCACGGTGACAGCGACCATGGCGGCCGATTCGTGGGCTGGAACCGCAACGCCGAGCTGGCGGTGGAGGCTTTCGAGGCTGGACGCCGGGAGTACGGCGATGTGACGCGGGTGGCGGTCGGGCACAGCTTCGGCGGAGTGCTGAGCAGCCTGATCCTGGCTCGTCACCCGGAACTGTTCAGCCGCGCAGTCCTGCTCGATCCGGTGATCTTCACGCCGGCGATGATCGGGGTGATGGCGTTCTCCGAAGTGCTCGGCCTGCACCGCCGCACCACGATGGCCAGCCGTGCCCGGGCGCGGCGCAATCACTGGGCCGATCGCCAGTCCGCGTGGAACGGCCTGTATGGGCGGGGGATCTTCAAGGGCTGGACCGAAGAGGCACTGAACGGCTATGTGGATCACGCTATCAAGGTTGTGGATAACGGCGTCGAGTTGAAGTGCCGCCCGAGTCGCGAGGCGGAAATCTTCAGCTCCTTCCCCAAGCGCCTGTGGCCGTCGCTGGGACGTATCGTCACGCCGACCCTGATTCTCCACGGCCAGCACAGTTACCCCTTCGTGGCCAAGTCGGTGGCGCGCCTGACCGCCCTCAATGGCCACGTTAGTGCACAGGCGGTGGAGGGTGGCCACTGCTTCATGCAGGAATTTCCCCAGGCCAGCGCCGAGCGCACGGCCGAGTTTCTGTTTCGCATGTCATGAGTGACCCGCGCCGGGAAGCGGTGTGGCTGGCGCTCTCCGAGCTCTGGCGCGATATCGAACTGGACGCCGCCAGCCTCGAAACCTGGCGCGGGTATTGCGCGGCAGCGGTTATCCACAGGACGAGCTGGAGGCCATCTACCGCCTGGAAGTGGCTCCTGTGGTCTGGCTGAATACCTGGACCACTGCGGGTGTCTGGGATGGCTTTGATCCCGCATGGCTGTTCGAAGGTTGTCGGCGCAACCAGAGATTGAGGACGTCGCGCCGACATCGGTGGCGCTGCCGCCTTCTGCGACGGCCATGACGTACGCCTGCGAACACCACTGGCAGGAGCTTATCCACAGAATGCTCCGTGTGATTTCGGGCCGCCCATGAAAAACGGGCCCGAGGGCCCGTTTTCAGATTAATCACTGGCGGTCAGTCCACCCGGCGTTTTTCATCCGGCTTGGGATGATTGCGTCGCCATTCGTTCATGTGGATAACCTTGTCGTCCCGCTCGATCTCGAGGTCTGAGCGGAAAGGATGGGCCTCGACATCGATACGGCCCAAGTGATTGCCGAACATCTGGATGCTGCCGGTCAGACGTTGTTCGCCGGTGACGGTGAATTCGAAGTCGTAGATGCGGGCCAGACGGCGGTTGCCCTTGCCATCGCGCACCATTGCCAGGCGGCGGAAGGCAACGTTGCCATCCAGCAGCTCCAGATCGAGGCGCGCGCAATGCTGCTTGGCGAGCGCCAGCGCACGTTCGCGCACACCATGACCGCGCCACAGCCAGGCTGCGCCGGCGGCGAACAACATCAGCAGGAATACGTCAGCCAGGCTCAGCATGTTGGCTCCAGAAACATAGACCCAAGCTTAAACCATCCTCGGTGGTTTCAGAGGGCCACCTCGATACGGATTCTTCCCTGTTGCTTGCCGCGGGAGAGCGTCGCATCGGTGCCGCCAGATTCAGCGGTACTGCTGCCGAACGGTGTGAATTCCGGAACATCCGGCCTGCGGCCATCTGTCCCAGCGACTAGGCTTCATCCCGAGCAGGCGCTTGGCTAGCATATGCGCCCCCCGTTCGACCGGCATGGAACCTACCTGTGACCTACGGCAGAGCACGACATCGCGGCGCCTGGCTTGGCCTTCTGGCCATGCTGCTGGTGCTCGTCGGTCCGCTGGTGTCCCAGGCGCGGGACATGGGGCAGGGTGGGGTACCGGCGTGGATGGATGAGTTGGCTTGTGCCACCGACCACGGCGCTCCCGGTCATGAACCGTCCATGCCCAGCCACGAGATGTCCTGGGCCAAGTGCGGTTATTGCACCCTGCTGTTAAATTCTCCCGCCCTGACGCAGGCCGGCCTGCACGGCCTGGACCTTGCCGGGCTCGCCAACCCGCAGCCGGCGCTGGCCACCTTGAGCGGCCACGGCGGCAGGGCGATCTTCCCTGGCGCACTGACTCGCGCTCCCCCCGTCGCGCTTTCCTGACCCACGCAAACCTTACCTTCTGCAGTGCATGGCCCGGCCCATACCGGCACCTGTGCGCGCAGGCTACTGGTTCATCAGGGAAGCACGACAATGTCGAAAAACGCTGTCTCCTTTTACAACCTGGCGTGGCGCTGGCATTTCTATGCCGGGCTGTTCGTCATCCCCTTCATGATCATGCTGGCGGTCACCGGCAGCATCTACCTGTTCAAACCGCAGCTGGACAACCTGCTCTACAGCGACCTGATGCAGGTTCGTCCCGCCGGCCCGGCGTTGACCGCCGACCAGCAGCTGGACAAGGTGCGGCAGGCTTATCCACAAGCCGCCGTCAGCCAGTACCTGCCGCCGCTGGATGCCGAGCACAGTGCGCAGTTCGTGGTCAGCCTCGACGGGCGCAAGACCAACCTCTTCCTCGACCCCTACAGCGGCCAGGTGCTGGGCACCCAGGACGCGCAGAACAACCTCCAGGCCATTGCCCGCTCACTACACGGCACCCTGCTGGTCGGCACAGTCGGTGATCGGTTGATCGAGCTGGCCGCTGGATGGGCGATCGTACTGGTGGTTTCCGGCCTCTACCTCTGGTGGCCGCGAGGGCAAGGCATGCGCGGCGTGTTCTGGCCAAGGCTGGCCATTCGCGGGCGACTTTTCTGGCGTGACCTGCATGCGGTGACCGGTTTCTGGGGATCGCTGCTGCTGCTGTTCATGCTGCTCACCGGAATGACCTGGACGGGCTTCTGGGGTGCGAAGTTCGCCGACGTCTGGAACACCTTCCCGGCGGCCATGTGGAACGAGGTGCCCAAATCCGACCAGCAGGCTCGTAGCCTGAACACCGCCGAAGACCAGACCGTGGCCTGGGCGGTGGAGAACACGCCGCTGCCGGCCTCCGATCCGCACGCCGCGCACAAGGGGCATGACATGGCGGCGATGACCATTGGTGCCGGCCAGGTGAGCTTGCAGCAGGTGGTCGACACCGCTAGCGACCGTGGCGTGGTACCGGGCTACAGCATCACCCTGCCGGCTGACGCCACTGGCGTTTTCAGCATCGCCGTGTTCGCCGATGACCCGCGCAACGACGCCACCCTGCACCTGGATCAGTACAGCGGCAAGGTGCTCGCCGATATCCGCTGGCAGGACTACGGCGTTGTCGCCAAGAGTGTCGAGATGGGCGTGGTGCTGCATGAAGGCAAGTTCTTCGGTCTCGCCAACCAACTGCTGATGTTCGGCGTCTGCTTGTTGATCCTGCTGAGCGCCGTGAGTGGTCTGGTGATGTGGTGGAAGCGCCGCCCGCAAGGTTCGCTTGGCGTACCGCCGCTGCGCCATGACCTGCCATTGTGGAAAACCGCGGTGGTGATCATGATCGGCCTCGGCATCGCGTTCCCGCTTGTGGGCCTGTCCCTCCTGGCGATCTGGGGGCTGGACTGGCTGGTGCTGTCGCGCATCGGCGGCAGCAAGGTGGTGGCCGGTTAGTCCGGCCAGCAGGCGCGGTGTTGTTGCCGCGTCCGCAATGGAGAGCAATCGGCGCCCGCCGGAGGTGGGCGCCAGTCAATCGAATGAACGGAGTTTCAACATGCGCAAGACCTTGCTGGCCCTGGGGGCCCTGCTGAGTTTCTCTGGCTCCCTGGCCGCCCATGAGTACAACCTTGGCTCGCTGCATATCGAACATCCATGGGCTCTGGCCGTGCCCGCGGTATCACCCAATGGCGCCGCCTACCTGGTTATCCACAACAAGGGCTCGGAGGCCGACAAGCTGCTCGGCGCCGATACCGCCCGTGCCGGCAAGACAGAGATTCACGAGCACCTGCACAAGGACGGCCTGATGAAGATGCAGCAGGTGCCGGACGGTCTCGATATCCCTGGCGGTGGCGAAGCGCGTCTCGAACAGGGCGGCTACCACTTGATGATGTTTGGCCTGAAGCAACCGCTGAATGATGGCGACAAGTTCCCCATGACCCTGCACTTCCAGAAGGCGGGCGACCTGGAAGTGGAAATCCACGTACAGAAGGAAGCACCGGCCGGTAACGCCGAGCACCAGCACTGATGCCTGCCCGCGGGGCCGTTCGGCCCCGCAACCTTTCCTGCCGGGTTATCCACAGATGCCGTTCGGCACCGTGGTTTGCCGGGCTGCGGTCACTCTTCTAGCCTGATTCCATCGCAAGGAGCACCCGCCGGCAGGACGCCAGCCCCCGCGCAAAGCGCGGCCTCGCATCAATCATCTGCCCTCCGCTGTTTCTTGGCGATGCACTGCATCGGGCCTGAGGCGCCGCGCATTTCGCCGCGCCTGGCTGGCCCGTGCCCTGATGAGTTGAACAAAAGGAGATGGATGATGAACACAGCAAGGACATTCCGTGTTGCCTGGTTGCTTTCGCTGGCGTTGCTCTGCGCAGGCCCGTTGCTGGTCGCCGGTTCGGCGCAGGCGGCGAGTCCCGCCTGCAGCGCCAGCCAGGACTGGATCACCAACCCTGCCCCACCCAGCGAGATACCTGAAGGCAGCAACGCAGATTTCTGCGACTTCTATCAGTTCGCCTGGCAATGGTTCTTCCAACTGGTGAGCCCGTCACAGAGCGATCCGAGCCTGCGCAACTTCCAGATAAACGCCAATTACCCGATCCTCCAGGCGACCGGCACCAATTCCTGTGATCCGGCCAATCAGTCCGAAGTGATGTTCGTGCGCCGCGACAAGCCCATCGCTGCCGGCACACCCTTCCAGATTCCGGAGCGCACCGGCCAGGCGGGTGGCGGCGACACCATCTTCGACCAGAACGGCAATGTGGTCTTCTACGAGATCCGCTTCAGCCAGAGCCTCTGCAACGTGGCGCAGATTCAGAGCGCGCCGAACTACCCAGCCGGTACCACCGAGATGAAAAGTGCCTGGCGGATCATCACCGATGCCGACAAACCGAATTACTTCTGGATAGAGGCAAACGTGGATGGGGTGCCCGGCAACGAGTTGCTGGGGCTGGTGGGGTTCCACATGGCGATCGCCACCGCGCTGCACCCGGAATTCATCTGGGCCACTTTCGAGCACCGCAGCAACGTGCCCGAATGCAGCAATCCGGGGACCGCTCCAGCGGGAGGATGGTCTTTCACCAGCCCGACCTGCGCTGTGGATAACCCTCCGTCTACCTGCAACATGAACCTGGCCGCGCCCAGCACCAGCCTTACCGGGACGCCCTCGGAAATCTGCCGGGTCTACCATGACGGGACCAACACCGCCGACCATGAAGCAGACACCAACATCGCCGATATCGACAGCCTGAACACGCAGATCCAGGGCTTCCTCTCGGCATTGGGCAGCGACAATCCCATGAGCGTCTGGCAGAACTACATGAATGTTGGTGCCCTCTGGGAAAACGACGTTACCCAGCCATCCTCCACGTTCTCCAACCAGCGCGGGTCCATGCGCCTGGCCAATTCTGTGATGGAAACAACCTTCCAGAACGTCGACCCGACGCAGCCCTTCATTTCCAACTGCTTCGGTTGCCACAACTTCAATGGCAGCGGAAACAGCAACACCATTCCCTGGGCCAGCTTGAGCCACATTTTCGACGACGTGATGCAGGGCCAATGTGCCACCCCGCAGGACGTTCAAGCCGGGCCCATCTGGAACAACAGCCAGGCCGCACAGACTTGCCCCAAGGTGTGCAACAGCAAGGGTGGCTGGAACGGCAATTGGAAGACAACCGAACCCGGCAACATGTCGGTCTGCGGCTGCTGCGGGGGATAAGTCCGCACCGGGGCGCGTGATCATTTACTGATCAGTTTCGTGCGAACCTCGTCAATCGTGGGATACAGCGGTGCCCGCACAGCTTATCCACAGACGGCTGCACAGATATTGTGTGTAGTCGTCTGTGTAAGTTATTGAAATTGCGCGAAAAACACTCAATCGACGGCAAGCCGCTCTGCGCCTGGGTTACGGCCATCCATGGACACCTTATGCACAGGACCATCCACGTGAATTGGGTACAAGCGTGGAAAACCTCTCACGGGGTTGTGGGTTACTTGGTGGCGCCATGGCGCTGTCCAGCATTGGCGCTGCCATGAAGGCACAGGTGGTCATGGAATGATCAGATGGCTGGAGCGCACACCACTACTGGCCTGCAGCGATGCCTGTACAGCTTATACACAGATGCCTGCACAGATATTGTGCGCAATGCCAAGCACAAGTAATTGAAATAGAACGAAAAATGTACAGAGATGGGAAAGCCGCGGTGCACCGGCTTCCTGGAAGTCGAACTACAGTTTATCCACAGATGAGTCCACGGGTTTTGGGTAAAAGCGCTGGCTCCCTGTGAACAGATCTCCGGCCCTCGCCACTTTCATGAAGGTTTGCCCGTCAGCCAAGGTCTCTTGGCGTGGTTTCGCGAATGAATTGGCTCCTGCAGGAGAGGTGATGCAATGCTTTATGCACAGAGGAGTCTTTCCGGCTGCAGGTTGAACATAAAGTGATCATGTTGATGGAGGCCGCGTTGGCCGTGCCCTGCAGCATTGTCCGCACAAGCTATCCACAGATGGTTACACAGATATTGTGCGCAATGGTCGAGTTATCCCTATGAATTTGCTCGAAAAATGCCCAGGAAGTGGGAAGCTGCGTCAGTCTTGGGCTTCGTGCATCCATTGACATCTTATCCACAGAAGCGTCCACCGGATTTGGGGGAAAAAGGCTCTGCAATGGGCATCTCCGCAAAAGGGAGAAGGCATACGCAGGGTGTTTTTCCGCGGGGCGCTGAACCTGGTCGGAAACTGATCAATCCCCGGAAGTGCCCGGTTGGCGTGGGGTAGCAAAGTGTCCGAACAGCTTATCCACAGTCTGTTGCACAGTATCTGTGTGCAATGCACAGAGCAAGCGATTGAAAATGCTCAGAAAATAGCCTGATCGCGGTGAGGCGCGCGTGGTGTGGGGCCTGGAGGTTGGTCTACACCTTATCCACAGGCCCTTCCACTGATTTTGGGGAACAGAAGGAAAGGCGCGGCTTCAGATGCCTTCGCGCATTTCCCGGTAGCGCGCTTCGAGTTCCTGGCGAATCTGGCGGCGCTGCCTGGCCTGGGCGAAGCGGCGCTTCTCATCGGTGGTTTCCGGTTGCAGGGGAGGTACCTGCGCGGGACGTCGTTCGTCGTCCAGGGCCACCATGGTGAAGAAGCAGCTGTTTGTGTGGCGTACCGAGCGCTCGCGGATGTTCTCGGTGACCACCTTGATGCCTACTTCCATCGAGGTGTTGCCGGTGAAGTTCACCGAGGCGAGGAACGTGACCAGTTCGCCCACGTGGATAGGTTCGCGGAAGATCACCTGGTCCACCGAGAGGGTCACCACGTAACGACCGGCATAACGGCTGGCGCAGGCGTAGGCGACTTCATCGAGGTACTTGAGCAGGGTGCCGCCGTGGACGTTACCGGAGAAGTTGGCCATATCCGGGGTCATGAGGACGGTCATCGACAGTTGTGCGGTTCCGGGTTCCATGCTGGCCTCGTCAGTTTGGGGGCTGTCAGGGATAGACGCGGGCTGGCGCCGGGGCGCCACAGTCGGCGTCACGCATTTCCATGGACGCTTGTGGATAACCCTCGACTCAGGGGGCTGCGCTCGTCTGATGGCAGGCTGGGCGTTCCTCCACCAGGTCGCTGGGGCCGCAGGCCAGGCCGTGCTGACGGCGTAGCTGCGCCAGTTCCTCGCTTTGCTCCATCAGGAACCGGTCGAAGGCTTCGAGGATCTCCGGGTGCTTCAGGCTGCTGGCGTGGAAGGCCGTCCGCTCCAGCGGCAACTGCGGGTCCAGCAGCAAACGGTCACTGCCAAGGTTGGTACTGGTTTCCAGGTAGTGGTGCAGCACTTCCGGATTGGCGTAGATGGCGTCGATGCGCAAGCGCAGCAGCATGCGCACAAGGCCGCCGATGTCGCCGGCCTCCACCAGTTGAACCTGACCATTGCCCAAGCGCTCCTGCCAGGCCTCTGGGGTAAAGCCGCGCACGGTGCCGAGACGGCGTACCGAATCGACGCCCCGCCCGAGGTGCTCGCGCAGCACCAGGGTGCCATCGATTATCCGAATCACCGGGCGGCTGTAGTGCAGGCGTGCATCGCCCTTGAGTTGGCGCGACCACTTGGGGTTGTCGGGGAACACCAGCATCAGCCGGTCTGTGGTCTGCAGGTTGCGGTGCAGGCGATTGATCGGCAGGGGTTCCAGTTCGAGGGCAAGGCCCTGGCTTATGGCGAAGCGTTGGAGAAGGGCGATGGCGTAGCCCTCGGCGGGCTGGCCTGGTATTGCACGGTAATAGGGAAGGTAGTCCTGGCTTTCCAGGCCGATGCGCAACGGCTCTGCCTGGCAGACGCCGATAGCCAGGAACAGCAGCGTGAGGATCGCAGCCTTCATCGAGCGGGCCAGAAAAGGTGGAGATGTTGTGAGCCTAGCAGCCGTACGGGGAGAACGTCAGCGCCCGGCGAGATTGCCGGGCGCTGCGCGCAGTCCGGTCACAATCAGGCGTGGGTCAGGTACCAGCGCCAGTCCTGTTCGCCGACTTCGCTGACGAACTGGCGGAACTCTTCCCACTTGATGGCGAGGAAGATCTTCAGGAAGTCCTCGCCCAGTGCGTCCTTGGCCCAGGCCGATTGTTCCAGGTTGCGCAGGGCGGTGAGCCAGTCCGTCGGCAGGGTTTCGCGTGCCTGCTCATAGCCGTTGCCAAGGATGGGCTCGCCCGGGTCGATCTGTTCGCGAATGCCCTTGTGGATGCCGGCGAGGATTGCCGCGGCCGCCAGGTACGGGTTGGCGTCGGCGCCACAGATGCGGTGCTCGACGTGACGGCTCTTGGCGGGGCCGCCAGGTACGCGGAAAGACACGGTACGGTTGTTCACGCCCCAGCTTTTCGCCAGAGGCGCGTAGCTGTTGGCCTGGAAGCGGCGGTACGAGTTGGCGTTGGGACAGAAGATCGCCAGCGCGTCGTTAAGCGTGGCCATCATCCCGCCGATGGCGTGGCGCAGCAGCGGCGTACCGTGCGGGTCCTCGCTGGCCATCAGGTTGTTGCCCTGCTCATCGGCGAGGCTCACGTGCATGTGCAGACCGCTACCGGCAAGGTCGCCGAACGGCTTGGCCATGAAGCAGGCGACCAGCCCGTGCTTGTTGGCCACGCCTTTTACCAGGCGCTTGTAGCGAACGCCTTCATCGACCGCGCGCAGGGCGTCGAAACGGTGCTCGAGGGTCAGCTCCAGTTGGCCAGGGGCGTACTCTGAGATGGCGGTGCGAACCGGCAGGCCCTGGGCCTCGCAGGCCGCGTAGAGGTCGTCGAGGAAAGGCTGCAGTTGTTCCAGCTCATAAACGCCGTAGACCTGCGGCGCCTGCGGGCGCACGCCGTTCCCCTGCAGGGCTGGCTGTGGACGACCGTTGGCATCGCGCTGCTTGTCCAGCAAGTAGAACTCCAGCTCGACTGCCATCACCGGGTGATAGCCGTCGGCCTTGAGGCGTTCGATGGTGCGTGCCAGCACATGGCGCGGGTCGCCGGGGCTGGCCGGCAGGCCCTGGGTCGGGTGCATGCTTACCTGCACCTGGGCAGTGGGTGTGGCGCGCCAGGGCTGCATTGCCAGCGAACCGGGTATCGGGTAGGTCCAGCAGTCGGCGTCGGCGACTTCCCAGACCAGGCCGCTGGCCTCGACATCCTCGCCCTGGATGGTCAGCGAGAGAATGGAGCTGGGCAACGGGCGGCCGTTCTCGAAGATCGCCAGCAGTTCTTCACGGTGCAGCAGCTTGCCGCGCGGGATGCCGTTGGCGTCGAACAGCATCAGTTCGATGCTGCGTACTTCCGGATGTTGTTCAAGGAAGTCGCGGGCTTCCTGGGGATCGGCGAATTTCATGATCGTTCTCTTGGGTAGGGTGCGCCGTGCGCACCTTTCATTCGGGTTATCGGTGCGCGGGGCGCACCCTGCGGATCATTCGCGGGCGCCGGGGATGGCCAGCAGTTCGCCTATGGCTTCGTCCAGGGTCGCGATGAGCTGGTCCACGTCGGCGGCGGTGGTGGACGGGCAGCACAGCGTCATGTTGTGGAAAGGCGTGATCAGGATGCCGCGGTTGATCAGGTAGAGGTGCAGCGCCATCTGCAGCTCATCGTGGAACGCGGCTTCGGCTTCGGCGCCGGTGCGCGGGGATACCGAGCAGAACTGGAACTCGCTGCGCGCGCCCAGCTCGGTCACCGACCACTTCAGCTCGTGCTTGGCGATCAGGCTGCGGAAGCCATCGGCCAGCCGCTTGGCCAGCGGCAACATGTGGTCATAGGCGGCCTGGGTCATTACCTGTTCGAGGTTGGCGCGCATGCAGTGCATGGCCAGGGCGTTGGCCGAGAGGGTAGTGCCCATGCCGCTATGGCCGTGGCCATGGCTGTCTTCCTGGGCTTTCTTGCGCGAGGCGAGCATCCGCTCTGCCATGTCCGCGCTGCAGCCGAAGATGCCGCAAGGCACACCGCCGGCGATCGGCTTGCCGACCACGAAGAAGTCCGGATCGAGGTTCCACAGCTGGGTGCAGCCGCCGATGTTGGTGGAGATGGTGTGGGTTTCGTCGATGATCAGCAGGCTGCCGTACTTGCGTGTCAGTTCCCGGCACTTCTGCATGAAGCCCGGGTCGGGCAGGACCATGCCGATGTTGGTCATGGCCGGCTCGCAGAGCAGGGCGCAAACGTCGCCCTTCGCCAGCGCGGCTTCCAGTGCCTCGACATCGTTGAAGGGAATGGAGCGGCTGTACTGGGTCAGGTCGTAGGCCTGGCCGACCAGGCCGGAGCGGGGCACGGTTTCGCCATCGCGGTAGCGCACCATCACATCATCCACGGTGCCGTGATAGCAGCCGTCGAACACCAGCAGGGTCTTGCGCTCGGTGATGGCCCGGGCCCAGCGCAGCACGTAGCGGTTGGAGTCGGTGGCGGTGGCGGTCACCTGCCAATAGGGCAGGCCAAAGCGCTGGGCCAGCAGTTCGCCGCAGACCACGGCGTCCTCGCCCGGCAGCATGGTGGTCAGTCCGTTGTTGGCCTGCTCGGCGATGGCCTTGGCGATCGGGTCCGGCGAGTGACCGAACATGGTGCCGGTGTCGCCCAGGCAGAAGTCGATGTATTCGTGGCCGTCGACGTCATAGAAGCGGGCGCCCTTCGCGCGTTCGACGAACAACGGGCAAGGCGTGGACCAGTCGGCCATCCAGTGCATCGGCACGCCGGCATACAGTGACTTGTGCGCGCGTTCGGCGAGGGCGACGGATTTCGGGTTGCGCTCGAGGAAACGGGCGCGCTCGCGGGCGGCGAAGGTTTCCACAGCGGCTTGGCTGATTCCACTAGCAGTCATGTTGAACACCTCGTTCGAATTTCTGCACATCGTGTTTTGTGATCACAATTCTGTCAAGACTTGCTATAAGAAGCCCTGAAATTTAACGTTCAACCATATTTGTGATCACAGGACCGAGCGAAAGACTAGATGGAAAGCGTCCACTGGTCTGGCGACGAACCTTGATCAGCCCCACCAATCCCTCCAAACAGAAGGCGACCAAAACGATGCGTAACTGCAGCCTGACCCTGAACCAACTGCCGGCGCCGCCGGCCATTGCGTGGTGACAAGCCCATGGCCGAGAACCTGCAGGAACTGCTTTACCAACGACTACGCGAGGGCCTGCTGGCAGGCCAGTTCAAACCCGGCGAGCGCCTGAAGATCCGCGATCTCGCCGCTGCCTGGGGCACCAGCCCGATGCCCGTACGCGCCGCCTTGCAGCGCCTGGTGGCTGAAGGCGCCCTCGAGGGCGAGCCACAGCGCTCGGTGCGCGTGCCGCCCATGACCCGGGAACGCTTCAAGCAGATCTTCCAGGTGCGTATGGCACTGGAAGGCATGGCCGTGGAAACGGCCGCCGCGCGATTGACCGCCGAGGAGCTGGAAATCCTGCGGGCCTGCATGGAGCGCATGGATATCGCCATCGAGCAGCGAGATGTGCAGGGCTACCTGACCGATAACAGCCAATTCCATCGGGTTCTTTACGGTGCCTGTGGCAATCCGGTCCTGCTACGTACCATCGAAACCCTCTGGCTGCAGGTCGGACCTTTCTTCAACCGACTGTTCACCGAGGCGGACCTGTCATTACGTCTGAACGACTTCCACGAGGACGCCTTCAAGGCGCTGCTGGAAGGCGACGGCAAGGCCGCGCGTTTTGCCATCGAGCAGGACCTTTCCTACTTCGGCCAATTCCTTCTTAACCTGCTGGAACTGGACTTCGCACAGGCCCGCAGCGGCTGATCCGGTGTTCTGCGGGAGCGGGTCAGCCCTGCTCCCGTAGGATGCTTCAGGCAAGTGTTACGGCATATTGCTCTGACCTGGCGAGACATGTCGCAGTGATAGTCTGCGTGCGTTCCTTGCATCAACTTCCCTAATTCCTACATGGCTCCGCTGGAGCCGAGCGAGTTGCCCGCGCGCGGGATCGCTGTGCCGCGCATTGCAGAAAAGGAGTCGGCCGCCATGCATGCCATTGCTTTCATCCAGGATCTTGCCGTGATCATGCTGGTCGCGGGCATGGTGACCATCCTTTTCCACCGCTTCAAACAGCCAGTGGTGCTGGGCTACATCGTCGCTGGCTTCATCATCGGGCCGCACACGCCGCCCTTCGAGCTGATCCATGACGAGGAAACCATCAAGACCCTCGCCGAGCTCGGGGTGATCTTCCTGATGTTCTGCCTGGGGCTCGAATTCAGCCTCGCCAAGTTGTTCAAGGTCGGTGCCACGGCCTTCATCGCCGCCTTCCTGGAAATCGTGCTGATGATCTGGATCGGCTACGAGATCGGCAGCTATTTCGGCTGGAGCACCATGGACTCGCTGTTCCTCGGCGCGATCCTGGCCATCTCGTCCACCACCATCATCGTCAAGGCGCTCAGCGACCTGAAGTTGAAGAACGAGCGCTTCGCCCAGCTCATCTTCGGGGTGCTGATCGTCGAAGACATCCTGGGTATCGGCATCATCGCGCTGCTTTCAGGTATCGCGGTGAGCGGCTCGGTGGAAACCGGCGACGTGTTCGCCACCGTCGGCAAGCTCAGCCTGTTCATGATCGTCGCGCTGGTCATCGGCATCCTGCTGGTGCCGCGTCTGCTCGCCTACGTGGCGAAGTTCGAGAGCAACGAGATGCTGCTGGTGACCGTGCTCGGCCTGTGCTTCGGCTTCTGCCTGCTGGTGGTGAAGCTCGAATACAGCATGGTGCTGGGCGCCTTCCTGATCGGCGCGATCATGGCCGAGTCGCGCCAGCTGGTGCAGATCGAGCGGCTGATCGAGCCGGTTCGCGACATGTTCAGCGCGATCTTCTTTGTCGCTATCGGCCTGCTGATCGATCCCAAGGTGCTGGTCGAGTACGCCTGGCCCATCGTCGTCATCACCCTGGCGGTGGTGCTGGGCAAGATGATCTCCTGCGGCCTCGGCGCTTTCATCGCCGGCAATGACGGCCGCACCTCGCTACGGGTCGGCATGGGCCTGTCGCAGATCGGTGAGTTCTCTTTCATCATCGCCGCGCTTGGCATCACCTTGCAGGTCACCAGCGACTTCCTCTATCCGGTAGCGGTGGCCGTGTCGGCCATCACCACCCTGCTGACGCCTTACCTCATCCGCGCCGCCGACCCGCTCTCGATCAAGCTGGCCAAGGTGATGCCGCAGCCCCTGGTGCGTGTCTTCGGCCTGTACGGCGAGTGGCTGCGCAGCATTCAGCCTCAAGGTCAGAGTGCGGTGCTGGCGGGGATGATCCGCAAGATCCTGCTGCAGGTAATGGTCAACCTGGCCCTGGTGGTGGCCATCTTCCTTGGCAGCGCCTACTTCGCCGGAGCGCTCGCCGAATACCTGAGCGACTGGGTGACCTCGCCCAATCAGCAGAAGGCGCTGATCTGGGGTGGCGCGCTGCTGCTCTCGCTGCCCTTCCTGATCGCCGCCTACCGCAAGCTCAAGGCGCTTTCCATGCTGCTGGCGGAAATGGGGGTGAGCCCGGACAAGGCCGGGCGCCACACCGAGCGGGTGCGCAAGGTTATCGCCGAAGTGATCCCGCTGCTCTCGCTGCTGGTCATCATGCTGCTGCTGATGGCGCTGTCGGCGAGCATTCTGCCGACGCTGGAGTTGCTGGTGCTTATCGGCCTGCTGGCGGCAGGTGTCAGCGCGCTGCTCTGGCGCTGGTTGATCCGTGTGCACTCACGGATGCAGATTGCCTTGATGGAGACGCTGGAACAGAACCAGAACCACCGCTGACGGGCGGCATCAGCCCGCGCATTCGACGCCGATCGTAGCGTGCGCTGCAGGCGCCGCGTGCGGAGTAGGTGGCTGGTGCGCATGGCGCACCCTACAGACTGAGCCCATCTTCAACGCCGCTGTTCCGACGCGGGAATCAGCTGGCCAGCCAGACGTCCCGTGCCCAGTGCCAGACGGAGTCCCAGCTCTCGTCGGTGAGTTCGCCCTCGTCGCCGTCCCACAGGACGACTTCGCCTTCGCCGTCGACCAGGTAGTAGTTGCGGCCATCCTGGCAGAGGGGCACCAGATCGCGCGGTACGCCCAGGTCCCAGGCGACGGCGGCGACTTCCGGCAGGTAGGTGTGGGATTGCGGGTCGGTGGCGGTCACCGGTTCCAGGCGGCCATAGACCACATCGCTGACCTTGAGCAGGAACTCGCGCAATTCGAAGGGCAGGTTGATCAGCAGCTGCTCCTCGATCTCCACCAGCAACTCCTCGTCAGGAAGCTCCAGGGGAACCGGCACCGGCTCGTTGAGTTCACGCAGCTGTTCGATGACTTCTTCCATGGCAAAAGGCCCTCATGCATTGGGATGCGCTTTATACAGTAGCCGGGTGGACGGGAAAATCGCGGGTTCAATGGACGAAGGTTTTCACCAGACAGCACGGCCAGCCCACCTTATCCTCGAATTTTTTGCCAAGGAGCCTGTCATGGCGATCACCTGGACCTGCAAACATCACAGCGAGCTCGATTCCCACGAGGTCTACGCGTTCCTGGCGCTGCGCTGCCAGGTGTTCGTGGTGGAGCAGAAATGCCCCTACCTGGATGTCGATGGCCAGGACCTGGAAGCCGATACCTGCCATGTGATGGCCTGGGAAGACGACAAACTGCTGGCGTACCTGCGCCTGCTGGACCCATCGACCCAGGGCGGCGATGTGGTGATCGGACGCGTGGTGAGCGCCGCCGAAGCACGTGGTCGCGGCCTCGGGCACGGACTGATGGAGCGTGCCCTGATCGAGGCCGGCAAGCGCTGGCCGGGCATGTCGGTGTATCTCTCGGCCCAGGCGCACCTGCAGGGTTACTACGGCCGCTACGGTTTCTCTGCGGTGACCGAGGTTTACCTGGATGACGGCATTCCTCACGTTGGAATGCGCCGCGCTTAGGCCCAACACTGCTTTGCAGTGCCGGGCTCAGCACCAACCGCTTTATCCCGGCCGGAATGTGCTGGCTAAACTTTGTGCACCATCCGGCTGCCCGGGGCAGCCACCAACACCCTGGCTTTCCACAGGAGGTGCATCATGCGAATGGCCGCAACCCTGCAGCGCAGCCTGGAACGTACCCATACCCAGTTCGATCTGGTGCCGCACCCTCACTCGGCCACCAGCCTGGAGTCGGCGCGCGTCGCCAATATTCCCGCCGAGCGTCTGGCCAAGCCGGTGATCCTGGACGATCGCCAAGGCAATTTCCTCATGGCGGTCGTTCCCTCCAGCCGCCACCTGGACATGGGCAAGGTGCGCAAGGACTCGAGGATCTGGCAACTCACCCACGAAGCCGACCTGGCCCGCCTGTTCAAGGACTGCGAACTCGGTGCCGTGCCGGCACTCGGCGAACCCTATGGCATGAACATGCTGGTGGACCCGCAGCTGACGCGGCAGAAGGACATCTACCTGGAGGCCGGCGACCACGAAAACCTGGTGCATATGCGCATGGATGATTACCTGAAACTGGTGCCACATGCGGAAGTCTGCGAGCTCTGCCACTAGGGCCCGTGATTTGCTCGCGAAATCATGAAGAAGGTCCGGGGCGTCAGACCGCCCATTCCACCGCCTTTCTGGTTCCGCCGCTCCCTCGCGCGGCGGCGTTGGCGCAGAGGTGGCGGTCGCCATCAGTGAAACGAAAAACCCGGGACAAGCCCGGGTTTTTTCATTGCAGAAGCAATCAGTTCTGACGGATGCCCGCCACCAGCCAGGGCTGGTTTTCGCCATTTACGCGCTCCATGCGCCAGCTTTCGCTGAACACTTCGCCCTGGTCGAAACGCGAGGACTTGGAGACACCGTTGAAGGTCAGGGTGGCGACGGTCTTGTCGCTCAGCTCATCGATGCCGTCCAGCTGCACCTGGAGGTTGTCGATATAGGTGGACTGGTAGGCATCGCCCAGGCTGGCGCGCTCTTCCTTCAGGAAGCTCAGCATCTGCGGGGTGACGAACTCGGCGATCTTGTCCATCTCGGCCGCGTCCCAGTGCTGTTGCAGGGCCACGAAGTGCTCGCGGCCGGCTTCGATGAAACGCTGCTCGTTGAACCAGCTCGGCGCGTTGAAGGCAGGCTGAGCCACCGGGGCGGAGCTGCCGAAGATCGACGGCTGCTGTTGCGGCATCTGCGGCATTTCACGCTGGAACGGCGCATGGCCGGCCATGGCGGGGCGGCCCTGCTGCTGGGCGCGCTTGCGGGCGGCCAGGAAGCGGAAGATCAGGAAGGCGATCAGGCCGATGATCAGGAAGTCGAAGATTTGCATGCCGTCGAAGCCGTCACCCATGAACATCGAGGCGAGCAGGCCACCGGCGGCGATGCCGGCCAGCGGGCCAAGCCAGCGGGATGCACCGCTCGCGGCTGCGGCGGGCTTGCCAGCTGCGGCAGGGGCGGCGGCGTTCGGGGCTTGCTGGGCGGGAGCCGCCTGGCGGGTCTGGTGGGTCGGCGCGGAGCCGAAGGACTTGCCGCCACCCATACGCTTGGCGGCGTTGACATCCAGGCTGAGCGTCAGGCCGACGCAAAGGGCCAGGGCAATACTGAGAAATCGGCGCATCAGAGGCTTCTCTTGGTTATGAATCTACGCGCGCCATGCTGCACAGTCAGTCGCGCGATAGCTAGGGGCAGAGTGTTTCGGGATTTTGTCGTACAGCTCTGTCGGCCTTTTCCGGGCATGCCGTTCATCTGCGCAGTAGGAACACCAGTGGGCCGCAGCGCAACTGACGGCGTAGCAGGGCGCGCAAATCTGCTTCGTCTTCCAGCGGATGGCGCAGCCAGTGGACGAAGGTGCGCAGGTAGGCTCCGGTGAGCAGGCTTTCCTCGGCGATGCGGCACAGGTGCAGGGTTTCCCGCTGCGCCGCCTCGCGCCACCACTGCACGGTACGGCTGACGCGTAACAGTCCCAGCACTTGCAGGTGGATATGCCCGGGCTCGAGCTTGTAGAGCAGCATCTGCGCGGTCACCGCGCGGTGCGGCGCCAGCGCGCCAAGCCAGGCCATCAGCAGTTCCTCCAGGCGCCTCTCCGCGCCCAGGGCCGCCAGGTCGCCGCCTTTGCTGCGCTCCAGCAGAGCCAGGTCGGCGCGGTCGAACCAGGCCTCTACCAGGTCATCCTTCTGTCGATAATGCTTGGCGATGGCGTCGAGGCTGACGCCGAGTTCATTGGCTACCTCGAACAGGTGCAACCGTTCCCAACCACTGGTATCGGCCAGGTTCAGGGCGCAATCGAGAATCTGCTGGGCGCTGGGTGAGCGGGGCATGGACGTTCCTCCGCCACTCAGTATGGCCAAGCGCGCGGCGGCGGCAGAGGCATCGGACGGGCGGAGAGTCCGTGGAGCTTCAAAACCGGTTGAAGCGAATTCATTCGCGAATGAATTCGCTCCAACAGAACAGGCGGCGGGAGAGCGTCCCGGTCAGAGCGGCTGCAGCTTGGCGTACGCCAGCATCAGCCACTTGCTGCCTTCGCTCTCGAACTTCACCTGCACCCGGGCCTGGGCGCCGGCGCCTTCGAAGTTGAGGATGGTGCCCTCGCCGAACAACGCATGCTGCACTCGCTGGCCCAGGGAGAAGGGCGTTTCCGGCACGGCGGCACCGTCGAAGATGGAGCCGTGGCGGCTACCGCTCCCCATGGGACGGCTGATGCTGTTGTTCAGGCGCACTTCACGAATCAGCTGCGGCGGCACTTCGCGGACGAAGCGCGAGACCTTGTTGTAGGTCTCGCTGCCGTAGAGCCTGCGGGTTTCGGCGTAGGTCAGGACCAGGCGCTGCATGGCACGGGTGACGCCGACATAGGCCAGACGGCGCTCTTCTTCCAGGCGGGTCGGGTCTTCCATGCTCATCTTGTGCGGGAACAGGCCTTCTTCCATGCCCACCAGGAATACCAGGGGGAACTCCAGACCCTTGGCGCTGTGCAGGGTCATCAGCTGTACGCTGTCCTCGAAAGCGTCGGCCTGGGTTTCCCCGGCCTCCAGCGAGGCGTGGCTGAGGAAGGCCTGCAGCGGCGTGAGGTCGTCCTCGGGCTCTTCGTTCTCGAAGGCGCGGGCGGCGCTGACCAGCTCTTCCAGGTTTTCCACCCGGGCCTGGCCCTTCTCGCCCTTCTCGTCCTTGTGGTACGCCACCAGGCCACTCTGCTCGATGACCGTCTGGGTCATCAGGTGCAGGGGCATCTCCAGGCACTTCGCGGTCAGGTTCTCGATCAGCTCCATGAAGGCCGCCAGGGCGCTGGAGGCGCGACCGGCCAGGGCCTTGTTGGCGATCATCAGGCGCATCGCTTCCCACATCGAGACTTCGTTGACGCGGGAGAACTCGCGGATGCTCTCCACGGTTTTCTCACCGATACCGCGTGGCGGCACGTTGATTACCCGCTCCAGCGCCGCATCATTGCCACGACCGTCGAGCAGGCGCAGGTAAGCCATGGCGTTCTTGATCTCGGCGCGCTCGAAGAAGCGCTGGCCGCCATAGATGCGGTAGGGAATCTTCTCCCGCAGGAGGGCCTCTTCCAGCACCCGCGACTGGGCGTTGGAGCGATAGAGGATGGCGATTTCGCTGCGGGCCATGCCGTCTTTCAAGGCGCTCTCGATGCTCTCCACCACGTAGCGGGCTTCGTCGTGCTCGTTGAACGCGGCATACAGGCCAATGGGTTCGCCGTCTTCGCCCTCGGTCCAGAGCTCCTTGCCCAGGCGCCCTTGATTGTTGGCGATGAGGGCGTTGGCGGCCTTGAGGATGCCTGCGGTGGAGCGGTAATTCTGCTCCAGGCGAATCACCTCGGTATCCGGGAAGTCGCTGGAGAACTGCTGGATGTTCTCGATCCGCGCACCGCGCCAGCCATAGATCGACTGGTCGTCGTCGCCCACCACCATCAGGCTCTGGCCACCCTTGGCAAGCAGGCGAAGCCAGGCGTACTGCACGGCGTTGGTGTCCTGGAATTCGTCCACCAGCACATGGCGGAAGCGTCGCTGGTAGTGCTCCAGCAGGCTCGGACGGTCGCGCCAGAGGTCAAGGGCGCGCAGCAGTAGTTCGGAGAAGTCGATTACCCCGGTGCGCGCACAGGCGGCTTCGTAGGCTTCGTAGATCTTCAGCATGGTGCCGAGGAACAGGTCGCCGCCGGCCTGGATGTGCTGCGGACGGATGCCCTCGTCCTTCTGTCCGTTGATGAACCACTGTGCCTGACGTGCCGGCCAGCGCTGCTCGTCGAGGCCGAGGTCGCGAATCACCCGCTTGACCAACCGCTGCTGGTCGTCGCTATCGAGGATCTGGAAGTTCTCGGTCAGGCCCGCTTCCTGCCAGTGGGCGCGCAACAGGCGGTGCGCCAGACCGTGGAAGGTGCCGACCCACATGCCTGCCGGGTTGATCCCCAGCAGTTGCTCGATGCGCTGGCGCATTTCGGCCGCGGCCTTGTTGGTGAAGGTCACCGACAGGATCGAGTGCGGCGAGGCCTGCTCCACCTGGATCAGCCAGGCGATGCGGTGCACCAGCACGCGAGTCTTGCCGGAACCGGCGCCGGCAAGCACCAGTTGACGCCCCAGCGAGGCCGCTACGGCCTGGCGTTGAGCGTCGTTGAGGGAGTTCAGGAGGAGGGAGAGATCATCATGCATCGCGGCATTCTATTGGCGCGGCTGGGGGAGGGCAAACCGATGACCGGATGGTCAGCCGGATGGTCGCCGATCCGTGCGGCCGAGACCCTCCGAAAGTTGGGGGACGCTCATCCGGAACCTCGCACATAAAGCTATTGCAGCGACTCACCGCTCGGGTAAGCTCCGGGCTCGCTTAGGCAGACCACTACAAAAAAAGCGCCTATGACCGCCAATTCAATGCCCGCCGACCAGGCGTCTTTCCTGGTCGACAGCCGTGAGATCCGCCAGCAGTTCGCGACCGACATTGCGGCCGAGCGAACGCGCCTCCTTTATCAGGGCTCACAGGTCCCGACCCTGTTCATGCTGCTCAACGGCCTCGCCTGCGCCTACCTGCTCTGGGGGACCGGCAACGGCCTGCTGCTTGGCGGCTGGCTGGTCTGGCTCGTCCTGCTGGCCGTCCTGCGCCTGACCCAGGTGGCCGCCTTCAACAAGACACTGCCGTCGAAACAGGCCTGCCCGCGCTGGCGCCACGCCTTTCTGCTGGGGGCCGGCGCTTCCGGGCTGACCCTGGCTTTCGCCGCCGTGGCGCTGGTGCCGCCGGATGCATTCCTGACCCAGGCGCTGGTCTACGGGCTGATCGCCGCCGCGATACTCTCCGCCAGCGTCGCCTATGCGGTGAGTCTCTCGGCTTTCCTTACCTTCGCCCTGCCTTGTCTGCTGCCTTCCATTGCCTGGCTGCTGCTGGGGGATACCCCCCTGCTGCGCGGCTGGGGCGTGCTGGGCGTGATACTTGCCGCGTCGCTCATGGTGGTGGCCTGGCAGATCAACCGGCTGGTGCAGCGCAGCCTCCTGCAGCGGTTCCAGAACCAGGCATTGATCTGCCATCTCGAAGAAGCCAAGGCCCGCGCCGAGGGCCTCAACGGCGAGTTGGCTCGTGAAGTGGAGCAGCGCCGCCGTGCCGAGCGCGAACTGCGCCGTGCCCACGGTGAGCTGGAGATGCGCGTGGCCCAGCGTACGCTGGAACTGGCCGATGCCAGCCATGCTCTGGTCAAGAGCGAGGCACGCCTGGCCCTGGCCCTGGAAGCCAGCGAACTCGGCCTGTGGGACTGGAACCTGGAGACCGACGAAGTTCATCACACGCAGCTAAAGGCCATCTTCGGCATCGATGCGGAGGACGTGACCCGCGTGCTGAGCGACCTGAAGCCGCGCCTGCACCCGGACGACCTGCCGCTGCTACGCCGGACCCTGGTGGAGCATATGAAGGGCCGAACGGATGGTTACGCCATCGACTACCGGGTGCGCCACAACGATGGCCACTGGGTCTGGGTGGAAGACCGCGGCCGCGTGGTGGAGCGCGATGGAACCGGCAAGGTGCTGCGCATGCTGGGCACCCGCCGCGACATCACCGCGCGCAAGCACCAGGACGAGGAACAGCGCCTGGCGGCCACGGTGTTCGAGGCTGCCAGCGAGGGCATCGTCATCCTTGATCCCGACTATCGGGTGATCCAGACCAATGAAGCTTTCAGCCAGGTCACCGGCTATCGCCAGGACGAAGTGATCGGGCGCAGCGTCGCAACCCTCATCGGCAGCCGCGAAGCCCGCCGCCGCTACTACCTGATCCGCGAAGAGCTGGAGCAAAGCGGCAGCTGGCAGGGCGAGCTGATGGACACGCGCAAGAGCGGTGAACTCTATCCGCAATGGCTGCAGCTCAACGTGGTGCGCGACTCGCGGGGCAACGTCAGCCACATCGTCGGCTTCTTCGCCGATCTCACCTCCCGGCGGGAGGCCGAGGAGCGCCTGCGCTACCTGTCCAACTACGACGAACTCACCGGGTTGGCCAACCGCACCCTGTTCAAGGACCGCCTGCACGAGGCCAGCCAGCGCGCGCGGCAGAGTGGTCGCAGCCTGGCCTTGTTGCACATCGACCTGGATCGCTTCAAGGTGCTCAACGACAGCCTCGGCCATGAAGTGGCCGACCAGCTGCTGCGTCAGGTCAGCCGTCGGCTGACCCAGGCGGTGCCGGAAGCCGACACCATCGCGCGCCTGTCTGGTGACGAATTCGCGGTGATCCTCGACGCCTATGGCAGCCTTTCCAGCCTGGCGCGCCAGGCCAGTCGCCTACTCGGCAAGCTGCGCATGCCGATTACCGTGGGGGGCCACGAGCTGGTCATCAGCGGTTCGCTGGGCATCAGCCTGCTACCGGACAACGCCCGCGACATTTCCGCCCTGATCAGCCAGGCCAACATGGCCATGCAACATGCCAAACACCTGGGCGGCAACACCTTCCAGTTCTTCACCGACAACCTCCAGGCCTGCACCCTGGAGCGCCTGCAACTGGAGAACCAGCTGCGCAAGGCCATCGAGGAAGGCCAGCTGGAAGTCTTCTACCAGCCCAAGCTGGGCCTGGCCGACAACAGTCTGAATGCCGCCGAGGCGCTGGTGCGCTGGCGTCATCCGCAGCAGGGGCTGATCCCACCGGGGGACTTCATCGGCCTGGCCGAGGAGACCGGGCTGATCGCGCCCATCGGAGAGTTCGTATTGCGCCAGGCCTGCCAGCAGGCCCGTGAGTGGCAGCGACAGGGGCTGGCCGACATCCGCGTTTCGGTAAACCTGTCGATGCACCAGCTGCGCCAGGGCAACCTCGTCAGCCTGGTGCGCCAGGTGCTGGAGGAAACTGGCCTGCAGGCCCGCCTGCTGGAGTTGGAGCTGACCGAGAGCCACCTGCTGGAAAACGTCGAGAACGTCATCGCCACCTTCCACCAGCTACGGCAGCTCGGCGTAAAACTGGCCATCGACGATTTCGGCACCGGCTATTCATCCCTGAGTTATCTCAAGCGCTTCCCGGTGGACTACGTGAAGATCGACCAGACCTTCATTCGCGACCTCTCCGCCGGCAGCGAGGACGCGGCCATCACCCGCGCAATCATCGCCATGGCCCACAGCCTGGAGCTGAAGGTGGTGGCCGAGGGCGTGGAAACCCAGGAACAGCTGAACTTCCTGCGCAGCCAGCGTTGCGACGAGATCCAGGGCTACCTGATCAGCCCGCCGGTGGAGGTGCCTAAGTTCGTGCGGCTGCTCAGGGAGCAGGCAACGGCGCTCTGGCACTGACGCGGTCCGTAGCGGTGCGCGCGGCGTCCCCCATCCGGCCTCAGGCGCTTGCAGCGGTGCGGCTGTTGCCGGTGCTGAACCAGCGCATCAGCAGCGCATTTTCCAGTGGCAGGTCTTCCGGCAGCGGCAGGTAAAGGGTGTGGCCGTCGCCTGGGGCCACTGTCTTGCGCTCGCCGAAGCGGTTTTCCAGGGCTTCCAGCTTGAAATCCACATTGCCTCGCGGCGTCATGAGTTGCAGGCGGTCGCCTACTGCGAAATGGTTCTTCACGCGCACTTCCGCGAGCCCGTGACGCACCACCCCGGTCAGCTCCCCGACGAACTGCTGGCGCTCGGCAAGGGAGTAGCCGTGCTCATAGTTCTGGTACTCGTCATGCACGTGGCGGCGCAGGAAGCCTTCGGTGTAGCCGCGGTTGGCCAGTGATTCGAGGTCGTCCATCAGGGTGAGGTCGAAGGGGCGCCCGGCACAGGCGTCGTCGATGGCCTTGCGGTAGGCCTGGGCGGTGCGCGCCACATAGAAGTGCGATTTGGTGCGGCCCTCGATTTTCAGCGAATGCACGCCCAGCTGCAGCAACCGCTCCACGTGGTGCACGGCGCGCAGATCCTTGGAGTTCATGATGTAGGTGCCGTGCTCGTCTTCCCAGGCGGACATCAGCTCGCCTGGACGGTTGGCCTCTTCCAGCAGGACTAACTGCTCGCTCGGCGCGCCGCAACCAAGCGTTGGCACCAGTTGGCCCAGCTCATCCTCCTGCGCGGGCTTGGCGCCGTACTGCCATCGGCAGGCGTTAGTGCAGGTGCCCTGGTTGGGATCGCGGTGATTGAGGTAGCCCGACAGCAGGCAGCGGCCGGAATAAGCCATGCACAAGGCGCCGTGGACAAAGACTTCCAGCTCCATGCCCGGCACCTGCTGGCGGATTTCGCCGATTTCCTCCAGGGACAGCTCCCGCGACAGGATCACCCGGCTGAGCCCCTGCTGCTGCCAGAATTTCACACTGGCCCAGTTCACCGCGTTGGCCTGCACCGAGAGGTGGATGGGCATCTGCGGGAAGTGCTCGCGCACCAGCATGATCAGGCCGGGATCGGACATGATCAGCGCATCCGGCCCCATGGCGATGACCGGCTCCAGGTCCTTGAGGAAAGTGCGCAGCTTGGCGTTGTGCGGGGCGATGTTCACCACCACGTAGAAACGCTTGCCGGCGGCATGTGCTTCGGTGATGCCAAGAGCCAGGTTGGCGTGGTCGAACTCGTTGTTGCGTACCCGCAGGCTATAGCGCGGCTGGCCGGCGTAGACGGCGTCGGCGCCGTAGGCGAAGGCGAAGCGCATGGCCTTGAGGGTACCGGCGGGGGAAAGCAGTTCGGGACGGTGCATGGCGCGGCTCGCGGAGGAGGGCAAAAGACGCGCGATTCTAGGGATAGGGCGAGAGGGCTTTATTGCTCTGGAGCAATGGGTAACGCCAGGTGTCGCGCTTGCGAGGGCGGAGGTCGTTTTCGGTAGGGTGCGCTGTGCGCACCGGAGAGCTTGCACGGGAATCTCCGGTGCGCACAGCGCACGCACCTTATGGAAGGTCGCGTTCAGTCGTGCCAGGCGCGCTGGTGCAACTCCAGCAGGCTGTGGGCCTGTTCCGGTCCGGTGGAACCTGCAGGGTAGGGGCGCGGGCTCTGGTAGTACTCGTGCCAGCCTTCGAGGATCGGGTTGATCCAGCGCCAGGCGGCTTCGACTTCGTCGCGGCGCATGAACAGCGTCGAATCACCTTCGATCACGTCCAGCAGCAGGCGCTCGTAGGCGTCCCAGCGGCGCTGGTGGCTGAAGGCCTTGGCCAGGTTCAGGTCCAGCTCCACCGGTTCCAGGTTCATGCCTTTTCCCGGCGTCTTGGCCATCAGTTGCAGACTGATGCGTTCCTCCGGCTGCAGGCGGATCAGCAGGCGATTGGCCTCGCCATCGGCGAACAGGCGGTGAGGCACCGGCTTGAACTGGATGACGATTTCCGAGTATTTGCGCGCCAGGCGCTTGCCGGTGCGCAGGTAGAAGGGCACGCCGGCCCATCGCCAGTTGTCGATCTCCACCTGCACGGCGACGAAGGTCTCGGTGTCACTGTCGTTGTCGACGTTCTTCTCGAAGTAGTAGGCCGGCACTTCCTGGCCACCGATCTTCCCGGCGCTGTACTGGCCGCGCACGGTCTTGTCGCGTACGTCCTGCCCAGAGATGGGTTTCAGTGCTTCGAGGATTTTCACCTTCTCGTTGCGCACAGCCTCGGCGTCGAAGCGTACTGGAGCTTCCATGGCCACCAGGCAGAGCAGCTGCAGCAGGTGGTTCTGCACCATGTCGCGCATGGCCCCGGAGCGGTCGTAGTAGGCACCGCGGTTCTCCACGCCGAGCGTCTCGCAGACGCTGATCTGTACATGGTCGACGTGCCCGGCACGCCAGATCGGCTCGAACAGGCCGTTGGCGAAGCGCAGCGCCATGAGGTTCTGCACGGTTTCCTTGCCCAGGTAGTGGTCGATGCGGAACACCTGGGATTCATCGAACACCTTGCCGATGGCGGCATTGATCGCCTGGGCCGACTCCAGCGAATGGCCGATCGGCTTTTCCAGCACGATGCGTGACTTCGGGGTGGCCAGCCGGGCAATCGACAGGTGCGCGGCGATATCTTCGAACAGGTCGGGCGCGGTGGCCAGGTAGTAGACCCGCCCACAGCCGGGGTCGGGCCCGAGGTAGCGGGCCAGGCGACCGAAATCGGCGCTCTGGGAAACGTCCATGGCGAAGTAGTCCAAGCGCTCGGCAAAGCTGCTCCAGCCCTCGGCGGTAAAGTCCGCGCGAGCCACCTGGGCCCGGCAGCGGCGCTCGGCGAGGGCGCGGTAGCCGTCACGATCGAGGGTGTTGCGGGCCAGGGCGAGGATCCGCATCTGCGGATGCAGGCGCCCTTCGCGATGCAGGTGATAGAGGGCCGGAAGCAGCTTGTGTAGGGCGAGATCGCCGGTGCCGCCGAAGACGAGCATGTCGCAGGAGCTGGTCAAGGATGCGCTCTCCCTTCCTTGCACGCGGAGAAATAGTGGTTCAACTGGGCGGAAAAGCGGTTCATGTAGTATAACTACAAGGCCACTACAGCCTGATTCCGCCGATCATAACCGAGTCGCGCGTCGTTGCATGACTGAAGAAAGCGGCGAAACCCCCATTCCAGACAGAGCCTGCCCTGTGAACCTGCTGCAACATATCGCCCAGTCGCGTCATCTGCTACGCAAGTCGGAACTGAAAGTCGCCGACCACGTCCTGCTCGATCCCGCTGCGGTCATGCACAGCTCCATGGCCGACCTGGCCCAGGGCGTCGGGGTCAGTGAGCCAACCATCGTGCGCTTCTGCCGCGCCATCGGTTGCGGTGGCTTCCAGGACCTCAAGCTGAAACTGGCGCAGAGCCTGGCCGCCGGTGCCAGCTTCGGCCAGTTCGCGATCCACGAGGACGACTCGGTCGCGGACTTCAGCCTGAAGATCTTCGACACCACCCTGCACACCCTGATAGAAGTCCGTGAGAAGCTCGACCCGGAAGCGCTGCAGCGTGCCATTGGCGCCTGTGCCCAGGCCCAGCGCGTGGAGTTCTACGGTTTCGGCGCATCCGGCGCGGTGGCGGCCGACGCCCAACACAAGTTCTTCCGCCTGCTGCTGACCGCGGCGGCCTATTCCGACCCGCACATGCAGGCGATGTCGGCGGTCACCCTGAAGCCTTCGGATGTGGCCATCTGCATTTCCCAGTCGGGCCGTTCCAAGGACCTGCTGATCACCGCCAACCTGGTGCGTGAAGCCGGCGCCACCCTCATCACCCTGTGCCCGAGCCAGACCCCGCTGGCCGACCTGGCCACGGTAAACCTCGCCATCGACGTGCAGGAAGACACCGAGATCTACACCCCGCTGACCTCGCGCATCGCCCACCTGGTGGTGATCGACGTGTTGGCCATGGGCGTCGCCATGGCCCGTGGTCCGACCCTGGTCAACCACCTCAAGAGCGTGAAGCGCAGTCTGCGCAGCCTGCGCCTCTCACCCAAGTCGGTGAAGAGCGCCGAGGACTGAGTCGGCGCCTGATCGAGCGAGACGTCGGCTTCCGGCGCGCAGACGATCAGGCCAGCCCCTGCCTCACCAGCAACCGCTCTATCGCTTCGATGAATGGCCCACTGCCTGGCCAACTGGTAATCCGCCCCAACGGTCGACCGTGGTAGAGGGCTATGAACGTGGGCACCCCGTGCAACCCGAAGCGCAGTGCCAGCGCCGGGTCTTCGTCCACTTCGTCATGCAACCAGCGCACCTGGGGCCACTGGCAGCGCTCCTGGATGCGCAGCAAGTCGTGCTTGGCCACGTCGCAGAGAGGGCAGTCGTCCTGCCACAGGTAGAGCAGCACCAGTCGTTGGCGTTCGCTGGCCAGTACGTCATCGAGAATGCTGGCGCGCACCCGTTGGATCGGAAAGCGTTGGAAGAATTCGACGGCATTGCTCATGGCGTCCTCCAGCGGCGTCGCCCCGTAATTGCTGAGCAAAGTCGCGCGGTGACGGTCTGTCCAGCTATCGCGCCGATAGCCTGAAACCTTCGTTTCACCACAGATTCACCGAGCCTTCGTGAAAGCGTCACAGGCGCGGACGATCCTGCGCCTGTCAGCCTGCTTCCTAACCCACCCAGGGAGAGATGCCATGCAACGCTTTCACGATGATTCAGCCCATGTGGACAGCAAGACCCGGCGCAAACTGGAGGACCAGCGACGTATGCAGTATCGCCGCGCGATTGAAGACCGCGCCGAACAGCGTCGCCTGCAGATGGAGTGTTCGGACTACCCCTACCCCGAACTGATCGCCGCTAATTACCTGTTGTCGTCAAAGGCAGTGCGCCGGAAAAGCGGTGCGAAAGTGCGCTGATCTGTGCGCGTTCTTCGCGGATAAAGGCCAGAAACGCCTGGGCGACCGGCGATAGCCGCTTGCCCTTGGCATGCACTGCGCACCAGCTGCGATACAGTGGCAGTTCCTCCACTGGCAGCTCCCGCAGCAACCCGGTCGCCAGCTCCAGGCTCACCGCATGGCGCGGGATCAGGGCGATGCCAAGATCGGCCACCACGCATTCCTTCTGCGCATCCAGCGAGGCCACTTCCATGGTCTGCGCGAAGTGCGCGCGCTTCTGCTGGAAGTACTCCTCGCAGGCCTTGCGGGTGCCCGAGCCGGCCTCGCGGACCAGCAGCGTGTAGGGCTCCAGGTCCTTCAGGGTCAGTTTCGCGACGTTGGACAGCGGGTGGCTGGGCGGCGCCACCGCGACTATCGGGTTGTTCAGGAAGGGGAGGAACTCCAGGGCCATGTCCTGGGGCACCAGGGACATGATCACCAGGTCGTCACGGTTGTCCGAGAGACGTTTGATCACCTGCGCGCGATTGGTCACCACCAGGTGCAGGCTGACGTCCGGATGCTGCTCGCGGAAGGCCGCGAACAGGTGCGGCGCGAAGTACTTGGCGCTCGATTCCACTGCCAGATTGAGCTGGCCCTGCAGTGAGCCCTGCAGGTCCGACAGCTGCATGTCGAGACTGGCCAGGCGCTGGAAGATATCGCTGCTGGCGCGCATCAACGCCTCTGCAGCATCGGTCACGTAGAGCTTCTTGCCGACGTACTCGAACAGCGGCTGGCCCACCAACTCCTCGAGCTGGCGGATCTGCAGGCTGACGGCCGGCTGGGTCAGCGCCATCTCCTCGGCCGCCCGGCTGTAGGAGCGGCTTTCGAACACCGCACGGAATACCTGGAGCTGGCGCAGCGTCATACGCAGCAGGGTCTTGCGCATCGATTTTGGCCTCGAGGGATGGGCAGGGTTGCTAACTATAAGCTCAACCTAATGGATACCCCAATAATTATTGATTGGGGTTATTCCCATCTGCGGCGTAGGGTAATGACGCGACCGCTACACGACCTGCGGTCATCCAACGACCGGCCCAGCCGTTCGCCTGTTCACTTGGTCGAGGGACAACTCGTGATCAAGAAAATCCTGATCGCCAACCGCGGTGAGATTGCCGTCCGCATCGTGCGCGCTTGCGCCGAGATGGGCATCCGCTCGGTGGCCATCTACTCTGATGCCGACCGGCACGCCCTGCACGTGAAGCGTGCCGACGAAGCCCACAGCATTGGTGACGACCCGCTGGCCGGGTACCTGAACCCGCGCAAACTGGTGAACCTGGCGGTCGAGACCGGCTGCGACGCCCTGCACCCGGGCTACGGTTTCCTCTCTGAAAACGCCGAGCTGGCGGACATCTGCGCCGAGCGCGGGATCAAGTTCATCGGCCCGAGCGCCGAAGTGATCCGTCGCATGGGTGACAAGACCGAAGCCCGCCGCAGCATGATCAAGGCTGGCGTGCCGGTCACCCCCGGCACCGAAGGCAACGTCGCCGACCTCGCCGAAGCGCTGCGTGAAGCCGAGCGCATTGGCTACCCGGTGATGCTGAAGGCCACCTCCGGTGGTGGCGGTCGCGGCATTCGTCGCTGCAACAGCCGCGAGGAACTGGAACAGGCCTACCCGCGGGTGATTTCCGAAGCCACCAAGGCCTTCGGTTCGGCGGAAGTCTTCCTCGAGAAGTGCATCGTCAATCCCAAGCACATCGAAGCGCAGATCCTCGCCGACTCCTTCGGCAACACCGTGCACCTGTTCGAGCGCGACTGCTCGATCCAGCGTCGCAACCAGAAGCTCATCGAAATCGCCCCGAGCCCGCAGCTCACTCCCGAGCAGCGTGCCTACATCGGCGACCTCGCAGTGCGTGCGGCCAAGGCCGTGGGCTACGAGAACGCCGGTACCGTGGAGTTCCTGCTCGCCGAGGGCGAGGTGTACTTCATGGAGATGAACACCCGCGTGCAGGTGGAACACACCATCACCGAGGAAATCACCGGCATCGACATCGTCCGCGAGCAGATCCGCGTCGCCTCCGGGCTGGAACTGTCGGTCAAGCAGGACGACATCATCCATCGTGGCTTCGCCCTGCAGTTCCGTATCAACGCCGAGGACCCGAAGAACAACTTCCTGCCGTCCTTCGGCAAGATCACCCGTTACTACGCTCCCGGCGGTCCCGGTGTGCGTACCGACACCGCGATCTACACCGGCTACACCATTCCGCCGTACTACGACTCCATGTGCCTGAAGCTGATCGTCTGGGCACTGACCTGGGAAGAAGCCCTGGACCGCGGCCTGCGCGCCCTCGATGACATGCGCGTGCAGGGTGTGCGGACCACCGCGCCGTACTACCAGGAAATCCTGCGCAATCCCGAGTTCCGCAGCGCCGAGTTCAACACCAGTTTCGTCGAGAGCCATCCGGAGCTGACCCAGTACTCGATCAAGCGCAACCCGTCGCACCTGGCCATCGCCATCGCCACCGCCATCGCCGCCCACGCCGGCCTGTAGGGGAAGGATTCAGAACATGAGCAAGAAGATTTCGATCACCGATACCATCCTGCGCGATGCGCACCAGTCCCTGCTGGCCACCCGCATGCGCACCGAAGACATGCTTCCGATCTGCGACAAGCTCGACAAGGTCGGCTACTGGTCGCTGGAAGTCTGGGGCGGCGCCACCTTCGACGCCTGCGTGCGCTTCCTCAAGGAAGACCCATGGGAGCGTCTGCGCAAGCTCAAGGCCGCCCTGCCCAACACCCGACTGCAAATGCTCCTGCGCGGCCAGAACCTGCTGGGCTACCGCCACTACAGCGACGACGTGGTACGCGCCTTCGTCGCCAAGGCCGCGGTCAATGGCATCGATGTGTTCCGCATCTTCGACGCGATGAACGATGTGCGTAACCTGCGCGTCTCCATCGAAGCCGTGAAGGCTGCCGGCAAGCACGCCCAGGGCACCATCGCCTACACCACCAGTCCGGTACACACCATCGACGCCTTCGTTGCCCAAGGCAAAGCCATGGCCGACATGGGCGTGGACTCCATCGCCATCAAGGACATGGCGGGCCTGCTGACCCCGTACGCCACCGGCGAGTTGGTGAAGGCGCTGAAAGAGGCGCTACCGCTGGATGTGGTCGTGCACTCCCACGACACCGCCGGCGTGGCCAGCATGTGCCAGCTCAAGGCCGTGGAAAACGGTGCTGACCGCATCGACACCGCGATCTCCAGCATGGCCTGGGGCACCAGCCACCCGGGTACCGAGTCGATGGTCGCCGCTCTGCGCGACACGCCTTTCGACACCGGCCTGGACCTGGAACTGATCCAGGAAATCGGCATGTACTTCCACGCCGTGCGCAAGAAGTACCACCAGTTCGAAAGCGAATTCACCGGCGTGGATACCCGCGTGCAGGTCAACCAGGTTCCGGGCGGCATGATCTCCAACCTGGCCAACCAGTTGAAGGAACAGGGCGCCCTGAACCGCATGCCGGAAGTGCTGGCGGAAATCCCGCGTGTTCGCGAAGACCTCGGCTTCCCGCCCCTGGTCACCCCGACCTCGCAGATCGTCGGTACCCAGGCGTTCTTCAACGTGCTGGCCGGTGAGCGCTACAAGACCATCACCAACGAGGTGAAGCTCTACCTGCAAGGCCGCTACGGCAAGGCGCCTGGCCAGATCAACGAGCAACTGCGTCGCCAGGCCATCGGCAACGAAGAAGTCATCGACGTGCGTCCGGCGGACCTGCTCAAGCCGGAGCTGAACAAGCTGCGCGAAGACATCGGCAGCCTCGCCAAGTGCGAAGAGGACGTGCTGACCTTCGCCATGTTCCCGGACATCGGCCGCAAGTTCCTCGAAGAGCGTGCCGCCGGCACCCTGAAGCCGGAAGAACTGCTGCCCATGCCCAACGGCAAG
Organism: Pseudomonas sp. BN606; assembly: GCF_029873115.1. NCBI lineage: Bacteria > Pseudomonadati > Pseudomonadota > Gammaproteobacteria > Pseudomonadales > Pseudomonadaceae > Pseudomonas > Pseudomonas sp. BN606. The sequence goes on from NZ_SSOF01000080.1 coordinate 204,826, forward strand.
GGTGCGGCCCCGGTCGGCGGCGAAGGCACTCCGACCGAGTTCGTGGTGGACGTGCATGGCGAGAGCTACCGCATCGACATCACCGGTGTCGGCGTGAAGAGCGACGGCAAGCGCCACTTCTACCTGTCCATCGACGGCATGCCGGAAGAAGTGGTATTCGAGCCGCTCAACGAGTTCGTCGCAGGCTCCGGCAGCAAGCGCAAGAGCGCCAGCGCACCGGGCGATGTCAGCACCACCATGCCGGGCAACATCGTCGATGTGCTGGTGAAGGAAGGCGACCAGGTGAAAGCCGGTCAGGCCGTGCTGATCACCGAGGCCATGAAGATGGAAACCGAAGTCCAGTCGCCCATCGACGGTGCCGTCAAGGCAGTCCATGTGGCCAAGGGCGACCGCGTGAACCCGGGCGAAGTCCTGATCGAAATCGCCTGATTGCTCCGGCGATAGTCCCCGTAGGGAGCCGCAAGGCTCCCTTTTTTTGTGCCTGGGAAACGGGCAGACGATCGTTCCGTAGAGCGATTTCAATCTCCATGGCGCTCCGAGGGACTGCCTTGCTGAGCCTGCAGGGCGACTGAACTCGCTCCCACCGGCACCTGGCAACCCGCTTCTGCCCATCAATGAAATTTTCAATAGCTACCATGCAAATCTCTTCTTGGCGCCGCGGTCACGACCGCGCGCATTCTGGCCTTCCAGCCAACGCTACCGGAGGGATTACAGATGAAGACCGTCGCACAGATGCTCCGCGCCAAGCCGCGGCAGAACGTCCACACCATTGATGTCGCAGCGCCGATGCTCGAGGCGTTGCGAATGATGGCCGAACTGAACATCGGCGCTTTGCCGGTGACCGAGGGCGGACACCTGGTCGGTATCGTCAGCGAGCGCGACTACGCGCGCAAAGGCGTGCTGCAGGGGCGCTCGTCCGTGGCGACCGTGGTGCGTGAGTTCATGACCGAGCCGGTGCTGACGGTGACTTCGAAGCAGAGTATTCGTGAATGCATGTCGCTGATGACCGAGCAGCACATGCGCCACCTCCCGGTAGTGGAAGACGGTGAGTTGGTCGGCCTGCTGTCCATCGGCGACCTGGTGAAAGAAGCCATGGCCGAGCAGGACGACCTGATCCTGCATCTGGAGCAGTACATCCGCGGTGAAGTGGCCTGAGTCCGCAGGAAGCCCGGCCCCTCGGGGCCGGTAGCCCTTATCCGTCCAGGGCGCTGGCCCGAAATGAAGATTTCTGATTTCCATCAACGGGAACCGGGCGCCTAGCCTGCCGGCTCTTTTCGAGCTGCGGGTACCCGCCCCATGTCCCTTCCTTCCAATCGCCAGGGCGGCACCACGTTCCCCGCCCGACCCTTGACCGCAGCCCGCATGGGCGAAGTCAGGCTGCAACCGATCAAGGACCGACAAGACCGGGTCGTCGGTTTTGAAAGCCTCGCCCGTTTTGCGTTCGACTCCTTCATCAAAAGCACCGAAGATGCCATCGCCAGGCTGCCGCAGGACGACCTGCAGCGGCTCACGCGCGAGCTGCTCCAGGGGGTACGCATCCGCTGCATGCTCAATCGCAGCTATACCCGCTATCTGCACGACACCCAGGCCGGCAGCCTACCGGTTCGGCACTTCGTCAATGTCGAGAAGCGAAGTCTGGCGGAATCGGAACTGGTCGAAGATCTCATCGAAAGCGCTGCCGACTTGCGCTGCTCCGGTGCCCTGCTGGTGGTCGAAGTCACGGAGCGCCCAACGGTTTGCTTCGACAGCTTCAGGTCCTACATGAAGGGCCTGATGCGCCTGAAGGAGGAAGGCGTGCTGGTGGCGCTAGACGACTACGACCTCGGCCGCCCGGCCCACTGGGAACTCGACCTGGGCCTGTGCGATGTCGTGAAGCTCGACCTTGCGGAACTGGGTGTTCCGCAGCATGAGGATGGGGATTTTCTGTCCAGCCGCTACGCCGTGCTGGGCGAAAGGCTGTACGACTTCATTCATCGCTATCAGGTGGACCTGGTGGCGGAAAAGATCGAGACCGGCTGGCAGCACGAGGTCGCCAAGGGGCTCCCGTTCAAGCTGTTCCAGGGCTATCGCCTCGGCCATCCGGTGCGGATGTAAGCCGTCGCGGCAGCCTTCTCATGCATGCCCGATCCGGACCGGGTGGCCAGCGCGGTGCCGTTGCTTCGCTGCTGCTCGACATCGGCCTGATTGCGGCGCCACTGCGAGCGCCGGACAAGCGCCATCCACCCTTGTATCTCGACTGTCGTCCTGCCAAGGGGCGAATTCATTCGTCAAGGGCAGCTCCGCTGCCCCCAACGATGCTTATGGTGAGTGTTCAGTCCACCATTTCCCCACAGAGGTCCACCGCGAACCACTGCTCCACCTCGGCCTGGTGCAAGCCGGCACCGAGCAGGGCGAACAATTTGCCCAGGGCCGCCTCGCGGGTCATACCGCCTGCGGGTACCAGGCCGGTGGCCAGCAGTTGGCTGCCGGCAGCATAGACACCCGCTTGCACGTGCCCAGCCGGGCACTGGCTGGAGGCGACGAGCACCACGCCGCGCTGGTGGGCGGCGTGCAACGTATCGAGCAGCGCCTTGTCGTCTGCCGGGCCGGTGCCACTGCCATAGCACTCCAGCACCAATCCCTGCACACCACTGGAAAGCAGCGCTTCCACGTGACTGGCCGCAAGACCGGGGAACAGCGGGAGTACCGCGAGGTTCACCGGCTGGCGCGAGACGCGGAAGCCGAGGCCGGCTGGAATGACGTCGGCACGTTCACCCATGCGGGTTCGCGGAAACACGGTGAACGCGTCGAAAGCTTCCGAGCGCAGCTTGCTGGCGCGGGCGCCATGCAGCAGCTCGCCATTGAAAAAGAGTTGCACACCAGGCGCGACTCCGGCCTGGAGTGCGTGGATGGCCCCCAGCAGGTTGGGCCAGGCATCGCTGCCCTCGCTGCCAGCCGGCAACATGGCGCCGGTCAGCACCACGGGGACGGGCAAGCCAAGAAGCAGGAAGCCGAGGGCCGCCGCGCTGTAGGCCAGGGTGTCGGTGCCGTGCAGAAGGAGCACGCCGTCGTGGCCGCGCTCCACCGCGTCGACGATGGCCTCACGCATGGCCAGCCAGTTGGCCTGGCGCATGTTGGCGCTGTCGATCAGCGGCAGCAGTTCCTGGAAGCTCCAGTCCAGTGCCAATCCCTGGCCGTCCAGCTGCTCGCGCATGCGTGCCTCGAATCCACTGGCCGGAGCGAGGCCTTCGGGAGTCTGCAGCATGCCGATGGTGCCGCCGGTGTAGAGCACGAAGAGGTTCTTCACAGCATTCATGGGTGTGGATAACTCGGAAAAGCAAAGGTGCAGATACGACAGTGCCGCTCCCCGCGTCAGCGGAGGAGCGGCACCAGGTCTTACCGGAACGCGCTATCAGCGGTGGCTTTGCGCCAGGCCGTGAGCGACGTTGACGCCGGAGACGTCGGCTACCGGGTTGGCCGGCCAGGCGTCTCGGTCCAGGTCCAGGTCAGCGAACTTGGTGGAGTCGAACACCGGCTGGTCGACGCCGGCTTTGCGCTGATCGTCGTAGTCGCGCATTACCCGCAGGCCGACCTTGATCAGCAGCGCCAGGGCTACAAGGTTGACGAAGGCCAGGCAGGTCATGGTGATGTCGGCGAAGGCGAATACGGTGCCGAGGTTCTGCATGGAACCCCAGCAGATCAGCGCCAGCACCAGTCCGCGATAGCTCAGCAGGGCGGCACGGCTACGGCCGACCAGGAACTGCAGGGCGTTCTCGCCGAGGTAGTAGTTGTACAGGATGCAGGTGAAGACGAAGAGGCTCAGCGCAACGCTGATGAAAATGCGGCCCCACTCACCGACCACGGCGGCCAGGGAGTTCTGCGTCAGCACGATGCCGTCGCCTTCGAAGCCCGGGGTGTAGAAACCGGACAGCAGGATCAGCAGCGCGGTGCAGGTGCAGATCACGAAGGTGTCGAGGAACACGCTGAACGCCTGGACAACGCCCTGCGCAGCCGGATGCTTCACGGCGGCCACGGCCGCCACGTTCGGGGCACTACCCAGGCCCGCTTCGTTGGCGAACACGCCGCGCTTCACGCCCATCACGATGGCGCTGCCCAGCAGGCCGGCGAAGGCCGGCTCGAGGCCGAAGGCGCTTTTCACGATGGTTACCAGCATGTCCGGCACCAGTTCGATCTGGGACACGATCACGTAGCAGGTGACGGCGATGTAGGCCAGGGTCTTGACCGGTACCAGCAGGTCGGACACCGAGGCGATGCGCTTGATGCCACCGATGAACACCAGGCCGAGGAGCACGGCCAGGCCGATGCCGGTGTACTGCACGGGCAGGCCGAAGGCGTTTTCCAGGGAGTGGGTCACGGTGAAGGACTGCAGGCCGTTGAAGGCGAAGCCGTAGGTCACCAGCAGCAGGACCGCGAAGGTCACGGCCATCCAGCGCAGTTTCAGGCCGTGCTGGATGTAGTAGGACGGGCCGCCACGGTACAGGCCGTCTCCGTCGGCGCGCTTGTAGACCTGGGCCAGGGTGCACTCGAAGAAGCTGCTGGACATGCCGACCAGGGCGGTGACCCACATCCAGAACACGGCGCCAGGGCCGCCAAGGGTCACGGCCAGGCCGACACCGGCGATGTTACCGGCGCCAACGCGGCCGGCGAGGCTCAGCATCAGGGCCTGGAAGGAACTCAACTGACCGGCCTGGCCACTGATGGATTCCTTGAACACGCTGAACATGTGGCCGAAATGGCGGAACTGGACGAAGCGGGAGCGGAGGGTGAAATAGGTGCCGAGTCCAACGATAAGGACGATGAGCACTTTCCCCGAGAGGAAATCGTTGATCACTTCAAGCATGAGTGAGACCTCGATTCTTATTGTTCGCGTGATGGGAAACGGCTTCGAGCGGACAAGCGTCGGCCGTGGCGCGCATGGTTGGGGAATGCGACCCGGATAACAATTTCGCGGGTTGCACCGATGTGGCGCGAGTTGGCGCTATAATCGCGTCACTCGCATCAGTACGGGCCAGTGATATGGCGGAGTATCTCGGCAACAACCTCAAGCTGCTTTGTGGGCACTACCGCTCTATCGCGGAGGTTTGCCGCAAGCTGGGTATCAATCGCGCCCAGTTCAACAAGTACCTGAGTGGCCAGAGCCGGCCGACACCCTACAACCTCAAGCGCATCTGCGATTTCTTCGGTGTCGAGGATTACGAACTGGGGTTGCCGCCCGAGCAGTTCTCCCGTTTGCTGGGTACCCGTCCGGTCGGCCAGGAGGGGGCAGGACGCTCCGATCCGTTGATGGAACTGTTCGCCCCGTTACGCGAGCAGTCGGGCAACCTGTCGCGTTACTGCGGTTTCTACTTCGAGTACTCCAACTGCATGTCGGTGCCTGGCACTGTCCTGCTTTCTCTGGTGCGCCTGTGGGAAGACGACGGCAACTTCCTCTTCGAGCGCCAGGAACGCCAGGAGCGTTCCAGCAGCACCGAAGTCCAGGCGGAAGACTGGGTGCGATGCTGCTACCGGGGAGCGGCTTTCCAGTTGCAGGACCGGCTGTTCCTGATGGATTACGAGTCGCTCACCTTGAACGAGATGAGCCAGACCATCCTCATCCCCAGCTACAAGAGCCGAATCACTCGCCTCAACGGACTTAAAACCGGCGTCTCCAGCGGTGACCGGCGCAATCCCGCCTGCACCCGCGTGGTATGGGAATACCTGGGCCAGGAGATCAATCGCGTCGCCGCCTACCGCCAGGTGAAGCTCTACCGCCCCGACGACCCGCGCATCGACGACGACGTACGACAGCGCCTGGACGTGGCGCCGTTGAAGAACGGGTTATTCGAGATCGAGTGAGATAGAGGTAGGGGTGCGCCCTGCACATTGGAGCCGCGTTTGTAGGGTGGACCCCGTTCCACCGGTCCACCAGCGGGGTTCGGCTGGACTGCGCGGGTAGATGGTAAAGCGCCATCCACCCTTGGAACGGTTCAACTCCTGAGCCCTTCCAGGGATTGGCGCTGCCGTCCCTCTCCGTCGAAGTTATCCACAGACAGCCAGCGCTCGAAGGCCTCGCGGCACGTCGGCCATTCGCCGTCGATGATGGAGAACCAAGCGGTGTCGCGGTTCTGGCCCTTGACGATCATGTGCTGACGGAACAGCCCTTCGTAGCTGAAGCCCAGGCGCTCTGCAGCACGCATGGAGCGGGCGTTGCTGGCGTTGCACTTCCATTCCAGGCGGCGGTAGCCAAGGTCGTCGAAGGCATGCCGGGCCAGCAGCCAGACCGCTTCGGTGGAGCCCGGCGTGCGTTGCATGGCCTTGCCGAAGGCGATGTGGCCGATCTCGATGGCCCCGTCCTTCGGGGCGATGCGCAGGTAGCTGAGGATGCCGAGCGCGCGGCCGCTGGCGAGGTCTATCACCGTGTAGAAGAGCGGGTCGCGGATCTCGGCATTGCCCGCCAGCCAGGCATCGAAGGGCTCGCGGCTGGCGAAGGGGCCGTAGGGCAGGTAATCCCAGAGCGCCGGATCGGGGCCTTGCAGGGCCTGCCAGAGATCATCGCCGTGGCGCGAGACGTCCAGCGCCTCCAGGCGGACGAAACGGCCGGGCAGCGGCGTTTGGGCGGGAACGGGACGGGGTTGCCAGTGGCTCAGGTCCTGGGTGCTCATGGTGCTCTCCGGTCAGAGGATCTTGCGGTACTGGACGAAGCCGGAACGGTCGGCGATGCGGTCGTAGAGCTGCATGGCGTCGGTGTTGGTCTCGTGGGTCAGCCAGTGCACTCGCGAAACGCCAGTGGTGCGTGCCTGTGCATAGACGTGTTCGATCAACTGGCGGCCGATGCCGCCGCCACGCAGGCCTTCGGCTACGTACAGGTCCTGCAGGTAGCAATAGTCACCGACGGTCCAGCAGCTGCGGTGGTAGATGAAATGCACCAGGCCCACGGCTTTGCCGCCCTGCCAGGCCAAGGCGGCGTGCATGGGTTCGGCCGGGTCGAGGAAGCGCTGCCAGGTGACGGCGGTGGTCTCGGCGGGGATTTCGGTCTTGTAGAAACGCTGGTAGCCCTGCCAGAGCGGCAGCCAGGCGGCATGGTCGGCGGCGCTGAGCGGACGGATATCAAGCGGTGCGGGGGACATTGGATTCCTTCCTGTGGGGTCAGTCGATAAGGGTCATGCGCGCTGCCAGTTCGTGGTCGCGCGGGTTGGACGAGACAGTCAGTCCCTCGCGAACACCGGCCTGGTCGGCGGTCGAGCGGTTCTGGCCGAGCTTCCATTTGCCTTCCAGGCGGCGGATTGGCAGAGCGAAGCCGACAATGGCGCGGAGCATGCTGTCGAGGTACTCGCGCGGTGCATCGTTCACCGCCCAGGGTTGCGGACGGCCGGATTCATGGCGGTCGCTGAGGCGGCTGACCAGTTGCAGCAGGCGCTCGGAGTCGTCGAAGACTTCCGCCTGGCCCCAGGCATGCACGGCGATGTAGTTCCAGGTGGGCACGACCTTGCCGTGCTCGGCCTTGGCCGGGTACCAGTTGGGGGTGACGTAGGCGTCCGGGCCGGAAAATACCACCAGTGTCTCGGCGCCTTCGGCGAGGTCGCGCCAGTGCGGGTTGGCGCGGGCGAAGTGGCCGTAGAGGGTGCCGAACTCGCCTTCATCCGGTTCCAATAGCAGCGGCAGGTGGCTGGCCATCAGGCCTTTGCTGCCCGAGCTGGTGAGCAGGGCGAGGCCAGTGGCTTGCATCTGTGCGTGAAGCTGGGCGAGGTCATCCTGGCGAAAGGAAGAGGGGACGTACATGAAGGCTTCTCCTGGCGGAATGTCTTCATGCTAGGCAGGATATTGGTCTGTTGTAAGAGCCATTTACTGCCAGTTCGATAGAGCCAATCGAGGCCGGATATGCCTGCCACACCACCGTTGCCCGTCGACCTCTCCGGCATCCGCCTGGACCCGGCCCAGGGGTTGTCGCGCCAGCTCTACCAGGCCCTGCGCGAGCGGATTCTCGATGGCCGTCTGGGCAGCCGCACGCGTCTGCCGGCGACGCGCGATCTTGCCGCGCTGCTGGGCATTTCGCGTAACACCGTGACCCGTGCCTTCGACCAGCTCTACGCGGAGGGCTATGTGGAAGGGCGCGTGGGCGATGGAACCTACGTAGCGGACTTATCCACAGCGCGGCCGGAACTGCCGCCAGTTCCCAAGGGGCCGGCACCTGGTCCGGCTCTGGAGCTTCTGCACAACCACCATCTGCCGCCGCCGGTAACGGGTGCGCCCCGGGCCTTCCGCATCGGCGTGCCGGCCTTCGACCTGTTTCCCTTCGAGACCTGGGCGCGCTTGCAGGCGCGCTTCTGGCGCAAGCCTTCGCCGGCACGCCTGGGATACGGCGACCCGGCGGGAGACTGGAACCTGCGCGAGCTGATTGCCGCCTACCTGCGCAGCAGTCGCGGGCTGTCCTGCGACCCGGCGCAGGTGGTGATCACCTGTGGCGCCCAGCAGGCCATCAGCCTCTGCGCCCAGTTGCTGGTGCAGCCGGGTGATCGCGTGGCCATCGAGAACCCTGGCTATCGGGCCGCTGGCCACGCCTTCGCCGTGGCGGGCGCCGAGCTGTGCGGTGTGCCTGTGGATAAAGACGGTCTGGACAGTGCCGCACTGGCAGCGGTGGATAACTGCCGGCTGGTCTATGTCACGCCCTCGCACCAGTACCCCACGGGCGTGACGCTGTCGCTGGCGCGGCGCCTGGAACTGCTGGAATGGGCCGAACGCCGTGATGGCTGGATAGTCGAGGACGACTACGACGGCGAATACCGCTACAGCGGAACGCCCCTGGCGCCCCTGGCGGCGCTGGACCGGCAGGGGCGGGTGATCTACGTCGGTACCTTCTGCAAGATCACCTTCCCCGCGCTGCGCCTGGGATACCTGCTGTTACCGCCGGCCCTGGCCGAATCCTTCGCCCGGCGTCGTGCGCTGGACATGCGCCACTCGGAAATCGGCACCCAGGCGGTGATGGCGGAGTTCATCGCTGCGGGCCATTTCCAGCGCCATGTACGGCGCATGAGATTGGCCGCCCGCGCCCGTCGCGATGCCTTGTTGCGTGATTGGCCGGAAACCATTCGCGGGTGCTCGCCGATGCCGCCGGTGGATGCTGGATTGCACCTGTGCGTGCGGGCGGACAGCCTGGCTCGGGAACGAGAGCTGGTGGACAGTGCCCGTGCCGCCGGTGTGGAGCTGAATGGGCTCAGCGAATACTGGCTGGAGAACAGTACCGAGCCTGTGGATAACCGCGCGGGGCTGGTGCTGGGCTTCGCTGCCGTACCCGAAGCGCAGATTGCCGAAGCGATACGCATGCTGCGCAAGGCCTGGCGACTGTAGGAGCGAGCTTGCTCGCGAAGCGTTCCACCAGGCCCATTCGCGAGCAGAGCTCGCTCCTACGGTCTGTAGCCCGGATGCACGCCGGTTCACCATCGTGGCCCGACTCGACGCCGCTGGTGGATTTGAAAAGCGATATCCACCCTACAAGCTGGTTCGGGATAGGGGCCGGTGCGCGCGGCGCACCCTACGGCGCGGCGGCACTTTTCCACAGGCAAAAAAAAGGATGGCTGGCGCCATCCTCGAAGGATGAAGGGGCAGGGCCCCTCCTGGTGAGTTCGTTTGCCTGATCAGGCCTTCAGCGGCACGAGGCGCGGGGCGATCATGTTTTCCGGGCGGAGGATGTCGGCCAGCATGGACTCGTCCAGCAGCTTCTCCTCACGCACCAGTTCCAGCACGCCGCGGCCACTTTCCAGGGCTTCCTTGGCGATGCGGGTGGCGTTCTCGTAACCGATGTACGGGTTCAGTGCGGTGATCAGGCCGATGGAGTTTTCCATCAGGCGGCGGCAGTGCTCGACGTTGGCGGTGATGCCGACGATGCAGTGCTCGCGCAGCATGTCCATGGCACGTTGCAGCAGGCGGATCGAGTCGAAGATCTTGTAGGCGATCAGCGGCTCCATGACGTTCAGCTGCAGCTGGCCGCCTTCGGCTGCCAGGGTCAGGGCCAGGTCGTTGCCGATGACTTCGAAGGCCACCTGGTTGACCGCTTCCGGGATCACCGGGTTGACCTTGCCCGGCATGATCGAGCTGCCCGGCTGGCGCGGCGGCAGGTTGATCTCGTTGATGCCGGTACGCGGGCCACTGGAGAGCAGGCGCAGGTCGTTGCAGATCTTCGACAGCTTGACCGCGGTGCGCTTGAGCATGCCGGAGAACAGCACGAAGGCGCCCATGTCGGAGGTCGCTTCGATCAGGTCGGCGGCCGGTTTCAGCGGCTGGCCGCTGATGGCGGCGAGGCGCTCAACGGCCAGGTGTTGGTAGCCGGGGTCAGCGTTGATGCCGGTGCCGATTGCAGTACCGCCCAGGTTCACTTCGGTCAGCAATTCCGGCGCCAGGCGGCGCAGGCGGTCGAGGTCTTCGCCCAGGGTGGTGGCGAAGGCCTTGAACTCTTGGCCGAGGGTCATGGGTACGGCGTCCTGCAGCTGGGTCCGGCCCATTTTCAGTACGTCGGCGAACTCCACGCCTTTGGCGGCGAATGCCTGGATCAGGCTGTCGAGGCTGGCCAGCAGGGCATCGTGGCCCAGCAGCAGGCCGAGACGGATGGCGGTCGGGTAGGCGTCGTTGGTCGACTGCGCCATGTTCACGTCGTTGTTCGGGTGCAGGTACTTGTACTCACCCTTCTGCTTGCCCATGGCCTCGAGGGCGATGTTGGCGATCACTTCGTTGGCGTTCATGTTGGTGGAGGTGCCGGCGCCACCCTGGATCATGTCCACCACGAACTGGTCGTGGAAGTCACCGCGGATCAGGCGAGCGCAGGCTTCGCTGATCGCAGCGTGCTTGTCGGCGCTGAGGTGACCGAGCTGCTTGTTCGCATCGGCGGCGGCCTGCTTGACCATTGCCAGGGCTACGACCAGCTTCGGGTAGTGCGACAGCGGTACGCCGGACAGCCGGAAGTTGTGAACCGCGCGCAGGGTCTGGATGCCGTAATAGGCCTCGGAGGAAACTTCGAGGGTGCCGAGCAGGTCTTTTTCGATGCGGAAGGATGCAGCGGAGGACATGATGTCATTCATCTCTGGGGGAACACGGCTAGCGCCGCGATGCCCAATAATCTAGGCCTCTGGCCGTTTGTCGGCCAATGCTGTTATTCGCTGGGTCATGCACAATCGGCATAATGTACGAGTGACGCGGGTTCTGCCGCGAGCGTGTGCACCAAAATCGAGCATCTCGGAATCTGACGATGAACCTGGAAACCAAATGGCTGGAAGACTTCGTTGCCCTGGCCAACACCCGCAGCTTTTCCCAGGCCGCGGAGCGGCGTTTCGTCACCCAGCCGGCCTTCAGCCGACGCATCCGTAGCCTGGAGGCGGCGCTGGGGCTGACGCTGGTCAACCGCTCGCGCACGCCCATCGAGCTGACCGAGTCGGGCCAGCTGTTCCTGGTCACCGCGCGCAGCATGGTGGAGCAGCTGGGTGACGTGGTCCGCCACCTGCACCACCTGGAAGGCCAGCAGGGCGAGGTGCTGCAGTTCGCCGCCGCGCACTCGCTGGCGCTGGGCTTCTTCCCGCAGTGGATCGCGCGGTTGCGGGCCGACGGACTGAACATCGCCAGCCGGCTGATCGCCACCAACGTCGGTGAAGCTGTGCATTCGCTGCGCGAGGGGGGCTGCGACTTGATCCTGGCTTTCTACGATCCGGATGCCGCCCTGCAGATGGACCCGGAAATCTTCCCGTCCATGAATCTGGGGCGCACCGAGATGCTCCCGGTGTGTGCGGCAGGGCCCGATGGCAAGCCGCTCTTCGAGCTGGACAGCGGCCAGAGTGTGCCGCTGCTGGCCTATAGCGCCGGTGCCTTCCTCGGACGCTCCGTGAACATTCTCCTGCGTCAACGCGCCTTGCGCGCGACCACGGTGTACGAAACGGCCATGGCCGACAGCTTGAAGAGCATGGCGCTACAGGGGTTGGGCGTGGCCTGGGTGCCTCGCTTCAGCGCCCAGGCCGAGCTGGCCCGTGGTGACCTGGTGATCTGTGGTGGCAGCCAGTGGCATGTGCCGCTGGAAATCCGCTTGTACCGCTGCGCCCTGGTGCGCAAGGCAGCGATCCGCTTGCTCTGGCGCAAGCTGGAAGGCGGCGTTGGGGGCGAGGGGTAGGAGCGAGCTTGCTCGCGAGCCCTGCCGGCGCATTCGCCAGCAAGCTGGCTCCTTCAGTCTCGATCGCCTAGACCTCGACGACGATCCGCCCTTCGATCTTGCCAGCGCGCATCTGCTCGAAGATGCCGTTGATGTTGTCCAGCTTGTCCTTGTGGATGGTGGCTTTGACCAGGCCTTCGCCAGCGAAGTCCAGGGCTTCCTGCAGGTCGGCGCGGGTGCCGACGATGGAGCCGGTGATGCTGATGGCCTTCAGCACTACATCGAAGATTGGAGTGGGGAAGTCACCCGGCGGCAGGCCCACCAGAGCCACGGTACCGTGGCGTCGCGCCATGCCGATGGCCTGGCCGAAGGCGCTATTGGAGACGGCGGTGACCAGAACGCCGTGGGCGCCACCAATATCCCGCTGGATCACCTCGGCAGGATTCTCGTGGCAAGCGTTGATGGTCAGGCTGGCGCCGAGCTTGCGCGCGAGTTCCAGCTTGGTGTCATCCACATCCACGGCGGCGACGTGCAGCCCCATGGCGCGGGCGTACTGCACGGCGACATGGCCAAGGCCGCCGATGCCGGAAATCGCTACCCACTGGCCGGGCCGCGCACCAGTCACCTTAAGCCCCTTGTAGACGGTGACGCCGGCGCAAAGAATCGGCGCTATCTCCGCGAATTCGACGTTTTTCGGCAGTATTCCGACGAAGTTGGGGTCAGCCAGCACATATTCGGCGTAGCCGCCATTTACCGAATAGCCGGTGTTCTGCTGGCTCTCGCAGAGGGTTTCCCAACCGGTCAGGCAGTGCTCGCAGCAGCCGCAGGCGGTATAGAGCCAGGGCACGCCAACGCGGTCACCTTCTTTGATGCGGGTGACTCCGGCCCCCACCGCCGCAACAAAACCGACGCCTTCGTGGCCAGGGATGAACGGCAGGCTGGGTTTCACGGGCCAGTCGCCCTCGGCGGCATGCAGGTCGGTGTGGCACACGCCCGAGGCTTCGATCTTCACCAGAATCTGCCCGGGGCCGGGCAGGGGAACCTTTACTTGCTCGATCCGTAGCGGCTCGCCAAAGGCATGGACAACCGCAGCTTTCATGGTCTGGTTCATGGCATGCACCTCCTTGGAAAAGAGTTGCGATTCTGCGCCGCCATCTCTCGCGAGCATTGCGCTGGAGCAAGGTTTAGCTGCGCCCACGCCGCCTGGCGACGGCTCTGGACGAGCGGTAAGGGCAAGTGCACGCCAGGCGTGGCTTTGCGTTATACTGCGCGGCCTTCGGCCGGCAGCGCACCCCGCAGCACGGCCCACATTGCAGACAAGCCACGCCATTGCGTGGCTTGTTGTTTTTGGTCGCGCCAACCGGCGCACTTTGATGAGGCACGACGATGAGCGCACTGGTAGGCGTGATCATGGGCTCCAAGTCCGATTGGAGCACCCTCAGCCACACCACCGACATGCTGGAAAAGCTGGGCATTCCCTATGAGGTGAAGGTGGTGTCCGCCCACCGCACCCCGGACCTGCTGTTCCAGTACGCCGAGGAAGCCGAAGGCCGTGGCATCGAGGTGATCATCGCCGGTGCCGGCGGTGCTGCCCACCTGCCGGGCATGTGTGCCGCCAAGACCCACCTGCCGGTGCTGGGCGTACCGGTGCAGTCATCCATGCTCTCGGGCGTCGATTCCCTGCTGTCCATCGTGCAGATGCCCGCCGGCATTCCGGTCGCCACCCTGGCCATCGGCAAGGCCGGTGCGATCAACGCGGCGCTGCTGGCAGCAAGCATCCTTGGCGGCAAGTATCCGAAGTACCACGTTGCGCTGAAGGACTTCCGCCGCGAGCAGACCGACATGGTCCTGGACAATCCAGACCCGCGCGAGGCCTGACCCATGAAGATCGGCGTAATCGGTGGCGGCCAGTTGGGTCGCATGATGGCCCTGGCGGGCACTCCGCTGGGCATGAACTTCGCCTTCCTCGACCCGGCCCCGGATGCCTGCGCCCAGGCGCTTGGCGAGCACATCCGCGCCGACTACGGCGACCAGGACCACCTGCGCCAACTGGCCGATGAAGTGGATCTGGTGACCTTCGAGTTCGAGAGCGTACCGGCCGAGACCGTGGCTTTCCTCTCGCAGTTCGTGCCGGTCTACCCAAGCGCGGATGCCCTGCGTATCGCCCGCGACCGCTGGTTCGAGAAGTCGATGTTCAAGGACCTCGGCATCCCCACCCCGGAATTCGCCGATATCCAGTCCCAGGCCGACCTCGACTCCGCAGCTGCCAGCATCGGCCTGCCGGCGGTGCTCAAGACCCGCACCCTGGGTTACGACGGCAAGGGCCAGAAGGTCCTGCGCAAGCCGGAAGACGTGGTTGGTGCGTTCGCTGAACTGGGTAGCGTGCCCTGCATCCTGGAAGGCTTCGTGCCCTTCACCGGCGAAGTGTCCCTGGTGGCAGTGCGTGCTCGCGATGGCGAAACCCGCTTCTACCCGCTGGTGCACAACACCCATGAGAACGGCATCCTGCGCCTCTCAATCGCCAGCACCGACCACCCGCTGCAAGCCCTGGCCGAGGATTATGTCGGCCGCGTGCTGACCAAGCTGGACTACGTCGGCGTGCTGGCCTTCGAGTTCTTCGAGGTGGATGGCGGCCTGAAGGCCAACGAGATCGCCCCGCGCGTTCACAACTCCGGCCACTGGACCATCGAAGGCGCCGAGTGCAGCCAGTTCGAGAACCACCTGCGTGCCGTCGCCGGCCTGCCGCTGGGTTCGACTGCCAAGCTGGGCGAGAGCGCAATGCTCAACTTCATCGGTGAAGTGCCGGCTGTGGATAAGGTGATTTCCATCGCTGACTGCCACCTGCACCACTACGGCAAGGCCTTCAAGGCTGGCCGCAAAGTGGGTCATGCCACCCTGCGCTGCGCTGATCGCGCCACGCTCGACCGCCAGATCGTGGCGGTCGAAGCGCTGATCGACCCGGCCTGATGCACCCACGGCCGCCCCGCAATGGGGCGGTCGATGGCGTGATAGCCGCCGCCCATCTAGGCTCAGGCATGCCTCAACTACCTTCGGAGGGCATGTTATGGGGATCATTGGCACCATCTTCATCGGGCTGATCGTTGGCCTGATCGCACGCTTCATCAAACCCGGCGACGACAGCATGGGCTGGATCATGACGATCCTGATCGGTGTTGGCGGTTCGCTGCTCGCCACCTATGGCGGTCAGGCCGCGGGCATTTACCAGGCCGGACAGGTCGCGGGCTTCATCGGCGCGGTGGTTGGCGCTGTGGTGCTGCTGGTGATCTATGGCCTGGTGCGAAAGAGCTAGTGCTGCATTCGGTGGGGCTGGGAACCGCCTTCCCGCGCAGTTAGTCTTAGCGCCTGATTGTTCCCGCCCCATGCGTTAAAGAGTCCTCTCATGCGCCGTCTTGCCTGCCTCCTGCTGCTGTTCTGCTGCACCTTTGCCCGTGCCGAGCTTCCCGAAACCGACTGGCTGGAACTGATGCCGCCGGAGGACCGCAAGGCACTGGAGGAAATGCCTGACATCAGCCACGACAGCCCCGAGGCCGATGGGACTTTTGGGCAGAGAGGCGGCCTCAAGCAGCAGGACAAGAACCTGCCAGCGGTGATGTATTCCGCCAAGACGGTTGCCGCGCTGAATGGCAAGACAATCCATATCGGCGGTTATCCGGTGCCCCTGGAAAGCGATGCCAAGGGCCGCAGCACCCTATTCTTCCTGGTGCCTTACCCCGGCGCCTGTATTCATGTCCCGCCGCCACCGCCGAACCAGATCGTGCTGGTGCGTTACCCCAAGGGCATCCAGCTGGACGACATCTACGCGCCCATCTGGGTCGACGGCACGTTGAAGGTCGAGAACGTCAGCAATGACCTGGCCGATGCCGCCTATGCCTTGGACGCCGGGCAGGTGCGATTGGTGGAAGAGGGGGATTTGTAGTTCGGCGAGGGTATGTTCGCAGGATGGGTTTCGCGGGCTCCACCCATCCTGCAAATTCGCCAAGGTGGCGGATCAGAGCGGCTTGCTGCTGACGTTGAGCACCATCTGGTGTGTTTCGCCGGGCCTGATGACCAGTAGATCATCCATCACCCGCGCGGTCTCGATGCAGAGCATTCCTTGCCAGGCGTCTTCGGCGAACTGCGACAGGCGCTTGGACTTGTCGATCCATGGGTTCCACACCACTGCCGAGGTGGAGCCTTCCACGTCGAGCTGGATACGACGATTCCAGGCACGGTCGATGATGCTCATGCTACTGGGCGTATCCAGGTAGATGCGGTCGGTTTCGCCGGAGAAGGCGATATTTCCCTGCTGCTTGCGGCGCTGCCATTCTTCCAGGGTCTCGATGTAGGGGCAGCCATCCAGGCCTTCCACTTGCACCTCGCGGATGTCGCTGACGGCAAAGTAGCTGTGCAGCGCCTGGCTGATGGCCAGTGGGGTGTCGCCGCTGTTACGGGTGGAGAGCGTCATCTGCAGGCCTTGGTCCAGCAGGATCGACAGCTTCAACTCGGCGGGGTGGGGCCAACTGGGCAGGGGTTCGCCAGCGGTATCCACGGTGAATTCCAGGCGCACTGCCGGGCCTTCGCTGTCGATGCCGAGCAACGTCCAGTCGCGCTCGCGCACCAGGCCGTGGGCCGGGCTGATGGGGCCACCCTCGTGCATGCGCTGGATGTCGGCCGGGTTGCGTCGCAGGTCGCCGAACCAGGGCCAGCACACCGGTACGCCGCCGCGCACCGCCTTGCCCTTCTGATAGCCCGCCTGGCCGCTCAGCCAGATCACCGGTTCCTCGCCATGTGGCTGGTAGCTGAGGATCTGTGCGCCTTGCTGGGTCATAAGCATTTCCGCGTGACGGGTATGTACTCGCCAGCAGACCAGTTCATCCACCTCCAGCTGTTCCACGGTGGGCAGGGTTTCGTCGTACATCGCAATCTCCACTTGCTGTGCTGTCGGGCCGCCGAGGCGCCATTTGCTATTTCCAATCAGCTTGGCAGAGGCGGCAAGGGCTTTCTCGGGATTCGACCAGAAGCAGCGCGTCCAGGTTGCGAATGACCTTATTTTGACGCGTTCTCATTCTCTATCTGCAAGTGTCTATCCATTTGTCGGCATTTTGACATTGGTGGTCAGAGGCCCCGGACTGCAATGGCTTGGGCATTCTGCTGCTAAGGCCTTCATTTATGAGCGGTCCTGTCCCCAGGGCCGGGGAATGTCGGCACGCTGGTGCTGAAAAGGGCTGTCGGCGGCGCACCTAGACTCTGCTTACCCGCTCGCAAGTGGAGCCGATACCATGCGCAAGCTACTGATAATTATTCCCATTTTTGCCTCTCTGGCGATGCTGCTGGGGTTTTGGGCGCGGCCCGAACCTGTGCCGGTGCAGCTGGTGGAGGTGGCCAAGGGAGACGTGGAAACCCTGGTGGCCAATACCCGGGCGGGGACAGTGAAGGCGTGTCGGCGTGCGCACCTGTCATTCAAGACCGGCGGCCAGGTCAGCGAATTGCTGATCCACGCCGGGCAACGTGTGCAGGCCGGCGATGTGCTGATGCGGCTGCGCCAGGATGACCTTTTGGCAAGGGTGGAAGAGGCCCGTGCGCGGCTCGATGCCCAGCGCAACCTGCGCGAGCAGAGCTGCCGACAGGCCAGCCAGGACCAGCGCGACCAGAACCGGCTCGAACGTCTGGCCGAGCGCAAGCTGGCCTCTGAAGACCTGCTGGACCAGAGCGTCACCCGCGCCCGGCTGTCCCAGCTCCTGTGCAGTGGTGGCGAGGCGAAAATCCGCGAAGCCGCCGCCAGCCTCGACCTGCAAATGGCGCAGCTCGACCAGGCCACCCTGCGCGCGCCCTTCTCCGGCATCGTGGCGGAGATCAACGGCGAACTGGGTGAGGTGGTGACGCCCTCGCCGCCGGGTATCCCGACACCGCCGGCGGTTGACCTGATAGATGACCAGTGCCTTTACGTCGAAGCGCCCATAGACGAAGTGGACGCAGCCCTGGTGCGCCCAGGCATGCCAGTGCGCATCACCCTCGATGCCTTCCGCGGGCAGAGCTTCGAAGGACGTGTGAGCCGAATCGCGCCCTTCGTCCGTGAGCTGGAAAAGCAGGCGCGAACGGTGGATGTGGAAGTCACATTCGAGCGAGTGCCGGCAGACCTGCTTCTGCTCAGCGGCTACAGCGCCGATGTGGAAATCCTCCTGGCACAGCGCGAGCAAACCCTGCGAGTGCCAACGGAAAGCCTGCTGGAGGGCGGCAAGGTGCTGCGTTACGACCCGAACAATGGGCACCTGCGCGAACAGAAGGTGGAAATTGGCCTGGCCAACTGGCGCTGGAGCGAAGTGAAGGGCGGCCTGGCTCCGGGTGACCGCATCCTGCCCAGCCTGCAGCAGGAGGGTCTTGCCGACGGTAGCGTGGTCAGCCCAAGCGGCGAAGTCGGGGGGGCGGCGCGGTGATCCTCATGCACCAGGTCAGTCGCTGCTTCCAGCTCGGAGAGCAGCGCGTACGCGGCCTTGATCAACTGAGCCTGGAAGTGGCCGACGGCGAGTACCTGGCGATCACCGGTGCCTCCGGCTCGGGCAAATCGACCCTGTTGAATATCCTCGGCTTGCTGGATGCCCCCGACAGCGGTGAGTTCTGGCTGGATGAAGAGGCCACCGCCTGCCTGCGTGAGGATCGCCGCGCGGCGTTGCGCAGCCGGCTGATTGGCTTCGTCTTCCAGTCTTTCCACCTCATCCCGCGCCTGACCGCGCTGGAGAACATCGAGTTGCCCATGCTGCTGGCCGGTATCGAGCCTTGCGAGCGTCGTCGCCGCAGCCTGCAATTGGCCGAGCGTCTGGGGCTCGCCGAACGCTTGCGCCATCATCCCGCCGAATTGTCCGGCGGCCAGCGCCAGCGGGTGGCCATCGCTCGCGCCATGGTGATGCGGCCGCGCCTGTTGCTGGCGGACGAACCCACCGGGAATCTCGACAGCCAATCCGGCGCCGAGGTGGTGGCCCTGCTTGAAGAGCTGAATGCCGACGGCCTGACGCTGATCCTGGTGACCCACGACGCGCAGCACGCTGCACGCGCCCATCGCCAGATCCAGATGCGTGACGGCTGCATCCTCAGTGACCGGCACCAGGGAGCGTTTGCCTGATGGAGCCGCTGGACGCCTGCCGATTCTGGCTGGGCGCCATGCGCGGGCACGGCTCGCGCAGTGTCATGTTGCTGCTGGCGATGGCCGTGGGCGTTTTCTTCGTGACCCTGCTGGGTGGGTTGGGGGAGGGCGCGCGGACCTACGTGCTGGGTGAATTCTCGCTGCTCGGGCGGGACATCCTCATCGTTCTTCCGGGGCGCAATGAAACCACGGGCGGCATGCCGCCCATCACCGGCATGGCACCCCGGCCGCTGACCCAGGCGGACGCGGTTTCCCTCCAGCGGCTTCCGTCGGTGCGCCAGGTGGCGCCGCTGCATGCCGGGCAAGTGGAAGTCAGCCGCGACAACCGCAATCGCGAGGCGCTCACCCTTGGAACTACCCGCGCGTTCTTCGCCATTCGCCAATTGCGCCTTGCACAGGGCGTGGCACTGCCGGACCTGGAGCCGGGGCAGGCTGATGAGGTCTGTGTGATTGGCAGTCGCCTGCGGACCGAGCTGTTCGGCAATGCCCCGGCACTGGGGCAGTGGCTGCGGGCGGGCGACCGACGTTTCCGGGTGATCGGCGTGCTGGACGAGCGCGGCGAATCCCTTGGGATGGACTTTTCCGAGGCACTGATCGTGCCTGTGACCAGCGCAGAGGCGCTGTTCGACCGTGAAGGGTTGTTCCGTGTCTTCGTCGAGGCTCGTGGCCCCAGCTACCTCGACAGCGCCAGGCGCCAGGTGCTGGCGACCCTGAAGGAACGTCACCAGGGTGAGGAAGACGTCACCCTGCTCAGCCAGGACTCCATGCTTGCCGCCTTCGATAGCATCCTCGGCGGCCTGACATTGGCGCTGGCCGGCATCGCCGCCATCAGCTTGCTCGTCGCCGGCATCCTGATCATGAACGTCACCTGGATCGCCGTCCTGCAACGAACCGCCGAGATTGGCCTGCTCAAGGCTGTGGGCGCCAGCTCCGATCAGGTGCGTCTGTTGTTCCTCGGCGAAGCTGCCCTGCTGGCGCTGCTGGGCGCCACGATGGGTCTGGCACTTGGCGAGCTATTGCTCTGGATCGGACGCCTGGCTAGTGGCTTGCCACTGTATGCGCCCTGGTGGGCGCGGCTGGGCGCGCCGTCGCTGGCGCTGGCGGCTGCCGTGCTGTTCGCCTGGCTGCCGGCCAGCCACGCCGCTGCGCAGGTGCCGGTGCAGGCCTTGCGCCCGCAAGGCAGCCACTGATGCGCTGGCGCGACAGCCTCGACCTGTGCAGCTCGTCCCTGTTCAGCCAACCGCTGCGCAGCCTGCTGACCCTGCTCGGCGTGGCCATCGGCATCGCCGCCGTGGCGCTGCTCACGGCCATGGGAGAGGGTTTGCGCAATCGCGTGCTGGACAGTTTCGCGCAGTTCGGCACGCGGGTTGTCACGGTCCGCCCCGGCACATTGCCCACTGGCGGTATCGGCGGGATTCTCGCCAGCGCCCGTCCCCTGACCATCGCCGATGCGGATGCCCTGGGACGGCTGCCCCATGCCGAAGCCGTGGTGCCGATCATCCAGGGTAACGGCGACATCCAGGCGGGCGGCCGGCAGCGACGTGTGGATATCCTCGGTACGGGTTCGCAGTTGGCGGACGCCTGGCGGGTACAGATGGCCGCAGGGAGTTTCCTGCCACCCTCGCGGGATGGCCGTACGCCGCCGTATCTCGTGCTGGGGGCGAAGTTGTCGACGGAGTTGTTCGGGAGCGCCAGCCCGGTGGGCCAGCGGGTGCGGGTGGGCGGTATGAGTTTCCGGGTCATCGGTGTCATGGCGAGCAAGGGCAACCTGCTGGGCTTCGATCTCGATGACATCGCCTACATCCCGGTGGACTGGGCGGAGTTCCTGTTCAATCGCGAGGGGCTGGTGAAGGTTCACGTGTTGTTCGAGGACAGCGCTCCCGCTGAAGCCTTTGCCGAGGATGTGCGCCGATTGCTGGTGGAGCGACACGGCCGCGAGGATTTCCGCATGACTTCACAGGGCGATCTGCTGGGTAGCCTGAATCGCATCCTCGCCACCCTGACCCTGGGCATCGCGGCCCTTGGCGGCGTATCCCTTCTGGTGGGTGCGGTGGGCATCCTCACCATCATGACCACCACGGTCGAGGAACGAACGGCTGAAATCGGCCTGCTGCGGGCCATTGGCGCGGCGCCGCGCCAGGTGCTGGCGCTGTTCCTCACCGAGGCGACGCTGCTTTCGCTGCTGGGTGGACTGTTGGGGCTGGTGATGGTCTTTCTGCTGGTGGGCATGCTGCACTGGACGGTGCCGGGTCTGCCGCTGAGTCTGGACCTGTCGCTGGTGCTGCTGGCGCTGTTGTTGTCGGCGCTCGTCGGCATTGGTGCTGGAATCGCGCCCGCCCGACGCGCGGCGCGGCTGCATCCGGTGGATGCCTTGCGGCTGGAATGAAGGCTGGTTTGCAGGGTGGGCCACGCATCATCGGTCCACCATTGGTGTCGGGTCGACTCCGCTGGCTTGCTTTGGGGGCGATTTCAATCGCGAATGAATTCGCTCCCACAGGGTCGTCATGAGCAAACCATGGGGCCGCCCATGAAAAAGGGCCGCTGTTGCGGCCCTTCCTGTGTTTGCAGTCAGCCCCGGCGCGGCGGGACTGGACGGGTGCGGCCGCTACCATCGATGGCGACGAAGACGAACACCGCTTCGGTGACCTTGCGCCATTCGCTGGAAAGCGGGTCGTCGCTCCAGACTTCCACCAGCATCTGGATCGAGCTGCGGCCGATCTCCAGCGTCTGGGTATAGAAGGAGAGCTGGGCGCCCACGGCTACCGGGACCAGGAAGGCCATGCGGTCGATGGCCACGGTGGCCACGCGGCCTGCGGCCACCTTGCTGGCCATGGCAGTACCCGCCAGGTCCATCTGGGAAACCAGCCAGCCGCCGTAGATGTCGCCGAAACCGTTGGTTTCACGCGGGAGCGCGGTGATCTGCAGGGCGAGGTCGCCTTGCGGGGTAAGGTTCTCTTCTTCTTCGATATCGATCATGCCGGAATAGCCTGTTTCGTGTGTGTGGCGCCAATGCCTGGAAGGGACGTTACCCCCTACCTTCCCTGTGCGCCGCCGACCCACTGCATGCCGACCTGCGCTGAACTGCGCGCAGTATATAGCCACGGAATGGCGCCAGACGACCGCTGTCGCGGGTTAGAGGCGGTTTTGTGGCTGAGACTGTGTACATTTGACGCTTTTTGATATGTTGCCAGGCGATTTTCCGCCCAAGTAGCGGAGAGCGCCCGCACCCCCAGACGAGAATTCCACCCCATGTCTTCCGTGCTTGCCCCCGAGGCGCCCGCCTCGCGCCCGCTGACCCGCAGCGATTACAAGACCCTGTCGCTCTCCGCCCTCGGCGGCGCCCTCGAGTTCTACGATTTCATCATTTTCGTGTTCTTCGCTGCGGTGGTGGGCAAGCTGTTCTTCCCCGCTGAAATGCCGGAATGGCTGCGCCAGATGCAGACTTTCGGCATTTTCGCCGCCGGCTACCTGGCGCGCCCACTGGGCGGCATCGTCATGGCGCACTTCGGCGACCTTCTGGGCCGCAAGCGCATGTTCACCCTGAGCATCTTCCTGATGGCGATCCCGACCCTGGTGATGGGTCTGTTGCCCACCTATGAGCAGATCGGCATCTGGGCGCCCCTGGCGCTGCTGCTGATGCGCGTGGTGCAGGGGGCGGCCATCGGTGGCGAGGTGCCGGGCGCCTGGGTGTTCGTCGCTGAGCACGTGCCCGTGCGCCATGTGGGTTACGCCTGCGGCACCCTGACTTCGGGCCTGACCGCTGGCATCCTGCTGGGTTCGCTGATGGCTACCCTGATCAACAGCATCTACACCCCGGCCGAGGTACTGGACTGGGCGTGGCGCCTGCCTTTCCTGGTGGGTGGGGTATTCGGCCTGTTCGCCATGTACCTGCGCCGCTGGCTGCATGAAACCCCGGTCTTCGCAGAGATGCAGCAACGCAAGGCGCTGGCGGCGGAAGTACCGCTGAAGACCGTGCTGCGCGAGCACCGTGGGGCCGTGGTGCTGTCCATGCTGCTGACCTGGGTGCTGTCCGCTGCCATCGTGGTCGTGATCCTGATGACTCCGACCCTGCTGCAGACCGTTTACGGCTTCGAGGCAGCCACTGCGTTGAAGGCCAACAGCCTGGCCATCGTGTTGCTGTCCATCGGCTGTGTGCTGTCGGGTGCGATCGCCGACCGCATCGGCGCCGGGCGTACTTTCCTGGTGGGTGGCCTGATGCTGGCCATCAGCTCCTGGACCTTCTACACCAGCCTCACGGCTCATCCGGACTGGCTGTTCCCGCTCTACGCCATTACCGGGCTGTTCGTAGGCACCATCGGCGTCGTGCCCTACGTAATGGTCAAGGCTTTCCCGGCGGTGGTGCGCTTCTCCGGGCTGTCTTTCTCCTACAACCTGGCCTACGCCATCTTCGGCGGCCTGACGCCCATGGTGGTGTCGCTGCTGCTGAAGTGGGACAAGCTCGGCCCGGCCTATTACGTGGGAGCCCTGTGTGGCGTGGCGATGCTGATCGGGGTGTTCCTGATCGCGAAGAAGCGCTGAGAGCCTGTTCACGATTAGCGGCGCGTCGGTCCTGTTGCGTTAAAAGCAGGCTCGGACTGCTCATTTACAGCTGTAAACTGCGCGTCCTCGCCTGCTTTTGCCTTGCATGGCGCCAGCTCCCAAGCTCGTGAAAAGGCTCTGAGTGCCAGATCAGCTCCATGGAGTGGGTAGAGCCCGCGAACCCCATCGAAATACAATGCCGGGAGTGGCTCATTTCTTCTTCGCCGCACTCACCCGCCAGACCTTGTTGCCCACGTCGTCTGTCACCAGCAGGGCGCCCTTGCTGTCGAGCTTGACGTCCACCGGGCGACCCTGGGCATTGCCTTTGTCGTCGAGGAAGCCGGTCAGTACGTCCACTGGCAGGCCATTGGGCTTGCCACCCTTGAACGGCACGAAGATCACCTTGTAGCCACTGTGGGGCTTGCGGTTCCAGGAGCCGTGCTGGCCGACGAACAGGCCGTTCTGGAAGCCCGGCAGCTTGCTGCCCTTGGCGAAGGTGATGCCGAGTGAGGCGGTGTGCGGGCCCAGGGCGTAGTCGGGAACCAGGGCCTTGGCCACCAGATCCGGGCGTTGCGGCTGGATGCGCTCGTCCACATGCTGGCCATAGTAGCTGTAGGGCCAGCCGTAGAAGCCGCCGTCCTTGACCGAGGTGATGTAGTCCGGCACCAGGTCGCTGCCCAGCTCATCGCGCTCGTTCACGGCCGTCCACAACTTGCCGGTTTGTGGTTCCCAGGCCATGCCGTTGGGGTTGCGCAGGCCAGTGGCGAAGAGGCGTTTGTTGCCGCTGGCACGGTCCAGTTCCCAGATGGCGGCGCGGCCTTCTTCGGCCTCCATGCCGTTCTCGCCGACGTTGCTGTTGGAGCCCACCGTTATGTAGAGCTTGCGGCCGTCACGGCTGGCGATGACGTTCTTGGTCCAGTGGTGGTTCAGGCCGGCGGGAAGGTCAGTGACCTTGGTACCCGTCTCGCTGATCTCGGTGGCGCCCTTTTCATAGGGGAAGCGCATCAGGGAATCGGCGTTGGCGACATAGAGGTCCTTGCCCACCAGCACCATGCCGAAGGGCGAGTTGAGGCCGCTGAGGAAGGTGCTGCGCAGGTCGGCCACACCGTCGCCGTTGATGTCGCGCAGCAGGGATATGCGGTTGGCGCTGGGTACCTGGGAGCCCGCTTTCTTCATGAACCAGCTTGCTGCCCGGCTCTTGAGGCTTGGCGCCTTGTCCGTGCCGGGTGCCGCGCTCTCGGCCACCAGTACGTCACCATTGGGCAATACGTAGAGCCAGCGCGGATGCTGCAAGCCTTCAGCGAAGGCATTGACCTGGGTGCCCTTGGTGGCCATGGGCAGGGTCCCGGCGGGCCAGCCCACGGCGGTCGCAACATTGACGGTGGGGATGAACGTCCTGTTCGGCGCAGGCAGCTGCGGGTTGGGACCGGTGCCGTCCTCGACCGTCAATGCGGCCATTTCACTGCAGGCGGTGCAGAGGGCCAGAACGGCGATAGGCAGCAGGGGATGGGGCTTCATGTGGGGGTCTCCGGACGATTCACGGGGCGTGATTTTCCGTTGGACAGCGGATGGTGGCCTTTCATCCAATTGTCACAATCAATTCATAGAGTGGTCATACGGCCTCTCGATACTGGCCCCCGTTGCATTCACCCCCTCGTCCTGCTTAGGAGCAAGGCATGAAACTGAAGCGTTTGATGGCGGCCCTGACCTTCGTCGCCGCCGGCGTCGCTACCGCCAGCGCGGTCGCCGCTGTCGATCCGGCTATCCCGGCCTACCAGAAAACCACTGGTGTCTCCGGCAACCTCTCCAGCGTTGGTTCCGACACCCTGGCCAACCTGATGACCCTGTGGGCCGAGGCGTACAAGCGCGAGTACCCGAACGTGAACATCCAGATCCAGGCCGCCGGTTCCTCCACCGCGCCGCCGGCTCTGACCGAAGGCACCGCCAACCTGGGCCCGATGAGCCGCAAGATGAAAGACGTCGAGCTGCAGGCTTTCGAGCAGAAGTACGGCTACAAGCCGACCGCTGTTCCGGTTGCCGTCGACGCCCTGGCGATCTTCGTGCACAAGGACAACCCGATCAAAGGCCTGACCATGCAGCAGGTCGATGCGATCTTCTCCGCCAACCGCCTGTGCGGTGGCACCACCAACATCAAGACCTGGGGTGACCTGGGCGTGACCGGCGACCTGGCTTCCAAGCCGATCCAGCTGTTCGGCCGTAACTCGGTATCCGGCACCTACGGCTACTTCAAGGAAGAAGCCCTGTGCAAAGGCGACTTCAAACCGAACGTGAACGAACAACCGGGTTCCGCTTCGGTGGTTCAGTCCATCAGCCAATCCGTCAACGGCATCGGTTACTCGGGTATCGGCTACAAGACTTCCAGCGTGAAGACTGTTGCCCTGGCCAAGAAAGAAGGTGGCGAGTTCGTTGAAGACAACGAGCAGAACGCCCTGAACGGCAGCTACCCGCTGTCCCGCTTCCTGTACGTCTACGTGAACAAGGCGCCGAACAAGCCGCTGGCTCCGCTGGAAGCCGAGTTCGTGAAGATGGTTCTGTCCAAGCAAGGTCAGGAAGTCGTGGTCAAGGACGGTTACATCCCTGTCCCGGCCAAGGTTGCCGAGAAAGCACTGAAAGATCTGGGTCTGTAATCCAGACCGGATAAGGGAGCGGCCGCCTCATGCGTGCCGCTCCGCAAGGACGCAAGGGCGACGGAAGACCCCGTCGCAGAAGCCCGCCCGAGGATTCCTCCGGGTGGGCTTCGCCACGTCAACTCGCTGTAATCTTTCTGTCACACGAAGCCCGTAGTCTGTGCCCCCATCGTAAAAGCCTGCGCGCGCTGACTGTGGCAAGAGCCCGAATCCATGACTGACCTGGCCAACTCCCTGAATACTCCGAAGAACCCGCCCGCCCGCATCGACTTCAATACGCCTGCGCTGGTGCGCAAGCGCAAGATGCGTGCGCTGAAGGATCGCCTGACCCACTGGTACGTGCTGGTCGGTGGCCTTGCCGTACTGGGCGCCATTACCCTGATCTTCTTCTACCTGGCCTATGTGGTGCTGCCGCTGTTCAAGGGCGCGGAACTGACCGCGCGCAAGGAACAGAGCCCCGCCTGGTTGCAGCAGGATGCTGGCAAGCCCCTGTTGCTGGCCCTGGAAGAGCAGAACATGGTCGGCATGCGCGTTGCCGACAAGGGCGAGGTGCAGTTCTTCTCGGTCAAGGACGGCAGCGCGCTCAAGCGCCAGCAATTGCCGCTGCCGACGGGAGCCAGCGTGGTATCCATCGGCCAGGACCAGCCCGGTAGCCCGCTGGTGGTGCTGGGTCTGTCCAACGGCCAGGCCCTGATCTTCAAGCACAGCTACAAGATCACCTACCCGGACAACCAGAAGACCATCGAGCCCCTTGTCAGCTTCCCCTACGGCGAAGCACCCATGGTGCTGGATGCCCAGGGCCGCGCGATCGAACACGTCGCCCTCAGCATCAATGACGAGACGCTGATCCTGGCCGGCTCCACCGGCAACCAGTTGCACGTGCAGCAGGTAGTCAGCGAAGAGAACATGCTGACCGGTGAGACCACCCAGGAGCAGAGCAGTGTCGAGCTGCCGCAGATGGTCGAACCGATCAAGGCGATCTACATCGATCCGCGCCACCAGTGGCTCTATGTGCTCAACGGGCGTGCCCAGGCCGACGTCTTCAGCCTGCGCGAGCATGCCCTGAACGGCCGCTACAAGCTGCTGGAAGACGGCGAGCGCGAGGTCACCGCCAGCAACATGCTGTTGGGCGGCATCTCTTTGATGGTGGGTGATTCCAAGGGCGGCATCGCCCAGTGGTTCATGGCCCGCGATCCGGACGGTTCCTCGCGCCTGAAGCACATCCGTGACTTCCAGCTGGGGACCAGCCCGGTGGTGCAGATCACCGCTGAAGAGCGCCGCAAGGGCTTCGTCGCGCTGGATGCCACCGGCCACCTCGGTGTGTTCCACAGCACCGCCCACCGCACCCTGCTGGTGGAACCGGTTGCCGATAGCACCGGCATGCTGGCCCTGTCGCCACGCGCCAACCGCATCGTGGTCGAAGAAGGTGGCAAGCTGCTGCCGTTCCGCCTCAGCAACCCGCACCCGGAAGTCTCCTGGAGCGCGCTGTGGGGCAAGGTCTGGTACGAGAGCTATGACGAGCCGAAGTACGTCTGGCAGTCGACCGCGGCCAACACCGATTTCGAACCCAAGCTGAGCCTCGCACCGCTGACCTGGGGCACCCTCAAGGCGGCCTTCTACGCCATGCTGCTGGCCGCTCCGCTGGCCATCGCCGCTGCGATCTACACCGCCTACTTCATGGCCCCGGCAATGCGCCGCAAGGTCAAGCCGGTGATCGAGCTGATGGAAGCGCTGCCCACCGTGATCCTGGGCTTCTTCGCCGGCCTGTTCCTGGCACCCTACGTGGAAGGCCACCTGCCCGGCATCTTCAGCCTGCTGCTGCTGACACCCTTTGGCATCCTGCTGGCCGGCTTCATCTGGAGCCGCCTGCCGGAGTCCATCCGCCTGCGAGTGCCGGACGGCTGGGAAGCGGCCATCCTGATCCCGGTGGTCGGCCTCACCGCCTGGTTTGCCCTGGGCATGAGCCCGCTGCTGGAAAACTGGTTCTTCGGTGGCGACATGCGCCTGTGGATCAGCAATGACCTGGGCATTACCTACGACCAGCGCAACGCCCTGATCGTCGGCCTGGCCATGGGCTTCGCGGTGATCCCGAACATCTTCTCCATCGCCGAAGACGCCGTGTTCAGCGTACCCAGGAGCCTGACCTACGGCTCCCTGGCCCTGGGCGCTACGCCGTGGCAGACCATGACCCGCGTTGTACTGCTGACCGCCAGCCCCGGCATCTTCTCCGCCCTGATGATCGGCCTCGGCCGCGCCGTGGGCGAGACCATGATCGTGCTGATGGCCACCGGTAATACCCCGGTAATGGAAGTGAACATCTTCGAAGGCATGCGCACCCTGGCCGCCAACGTGGCTGTGGAAATGCCGGAGTCGGAAGTGGGCGGCAGCCACTACCGGGTGCTGTTCCTCTCGGCGCTGGTGCTGCTGACGTTCACCTTCGTCATGAACACCCTGGCTGAGCTGATCCGCCAGCGACTGCGCAAGAAGTACGCGTCTCTTTAAAAGCGCGCCTCGTAGAGGCGCATCTGCTGACCCTCTCCCTTCAGGGAGAGGGGGTAAATGACACGAAGCCTCCGGCCCCTGGCGGGAGGAACTGAAAGACTCACGCGGTGGAGAAATCCGTGAAAAAGGTTTCCCTGAAAGACTGGTTCAAAAGTGGCGCACCGGGCGTCTGGATAAGTGGTGGCGCGGTTTCCATCGCGGTCATCATGACCATCGGCCTGCTTTCGGTGATCGCCGTGCGTGGCCTCGCCCACTTCTGGCCGGCCGATCTGGTGGAGGCGCAGTACTCCGTGCCCGGCCAGGCAGCCAAGCCGGTGATCGGCGAAGCGGTACAGATCGAGGAAGTATCCCGTGTGCGCCTGCAAGGCGCCGGCCTGCCCGTGCCGGAAACCGGCCCGGAGTTCATGACCCGCGAGCTGCTCAAGGTGGGCAACCGTGACGTCTATGGCAGCGACTTCACCTGGGTCGTAGGTGACTGGCTGCTGGACCAGAAGTATCCGGCCGAGCTGGTGGCGCTGGAGCGCCGCGAGTGGGGCAATTTCTACGGCCGCCTCGTATCGGTGAAGGAAAACGGCCAGGTAGTGGCCGAAGGCGAGGCCGCCATGGCCGAGCTGTTGAAGCGCCTGGAGCGCGTGAATGCCCTCTACGACAAGCTCTACCAGCTGGAGAAGAAGGACATCGGCGCCATCAACCATGGCCTGGAGCGCCTGCGCCTGCAGACCCGCAAGCTGGAACTGAATGACGCCCTGACCCCTGAGGCCCAGGCCGACATCGCCAGCGAGCGCGCCGAGCTGGAGACGCGTTACAAGGGCCTGGAAGAGCAGCTGATGGGCCTGCACCAGGAATTCAACCGCGACAGCGTCGTGGTCCGTGAGTCCGGCGGCCAGGAACAGGAAATCAGCCTCGGCAAGGTGGTTCACGCCTACCAGCCCAACGCCATGGGCGTGGGTGCCAAGCTCGGCTTCTACTTCGCCAAGCTGTGGGAATTCCTTGCCGACGACCCGCGTGAAGCCAACACCGAAGGCGGTATCTTCCCGGCCATCTTCGGCACCGTGATGATGACCCTGATCATGGCCGTGATCGTTACGCCCTTTGGTGTGATCGCCGCCATCTACCTGCGCGAGTACGCCAAGCAGGGCCCGCTGACCCGCGTGATCCGCATTGCGGTGAACAACCTGGCGGGCGTTCCGGCCATCGTCTACGGCGTGTTCGGCCTGGGCTTCTTCGTCTATGTGCTGGGTGGCTCCCTCGACCGCCTGTTCTTCCCTGAATCCGCTCCGGCGCCGACCTTCGGTACGCCGGGGCTGCTCTGGGCGTCCCTGACGCTGGCGATCCTTGCCGTGCCGGTGGTGATCGTCGCCACCGAAGAAGGCCTGGCGCGTATCCCGCGTGCCGTGCGTGAGGGGTCCCTGGCCCTTGGGGCGACCAAGGCCGAAACCCTGTGGAAGGTGGTCCTGCCCATGGCCAGCCCGG
Source organism: Pseudomonas sp. BN606 (assembly GCF_029873115.1). NCBI lineage: Bacteria > Pseudomonadati > Pseudomonadota > Gammaproteobacteria > Pseudomonadales > Pseudomonadaceae > Pseudomonas > Pseudomonas sp. BN606. The sequence goes on from NZ_SSOF01000080.1 coordinate 235,229, forward strand.
CCATGATGACCGGCCTGATCCTCGCCGTGGCCCGTGCCGCCGGTGAAGTGGCGCCGCTGATGCTGGTGGGCGTGGTGAAACTGGCGCCCAGCCTGCCGGTGGACGGTAACTACCCGTACCTGCACCTGGACCAGAAGATCATGCACCTGGGCTTCCACATCTATGACGTCGGCTTCCAGAGCCCGAACGTCGAGGCCGCGCGGCCGCTGGTGTATGCCACCGCGCTGCTGCTGGTGCTGGTGATCGCCCTGCTGAACTTCTCGGCCGTCGCCATCCGTAACCACCTGCGCGAGAAATACAAGGCGCTGGACAGCTGATCGTCCGCCGCGAACCGCATTGCCTGAGGCTTACAGCTTGTAGCTCGAAGCTACGAACGGAGTGAACACATGCAACACGAAACCCACAGCCACGGCGTCAACATTTCCGCCCTTGGCCGCGACAAGCAGAACCTGCGCCTGGACAAGGAAACCGTTGCCCTCGAAGTGCCCGGCCTCTCCCTGTTCTATGGCGAGAAGCAGGCGCTGCACGACGTCAGCATGAATATCCCGAAACAGCGCGTGACCGCCTTCATCGGACCAAGCGGCTGCGGCAAGTCGACCCTGCTGCGTTGCTTCAACCGCATGAACGACCTGGTGGATGGCTGCCGCGTCGAGGGTGAGATCCGTCTCGACGGCACCAACATCTACCGCAAGGGCGAGGATGTTGCCGAACTGCGCCGCCGCGTGGGCATGGTGTTCCAGAAGCCGAACCCCTTCCCCAAGAGCATCTACGAGAACGTGGTTTACGGCCTGCGCATCCAGGGCATCAACAAGAAGCGCGTGCTGGACGAAGCCGTGGAGTGGGCGCTGAAGGGCGCGGCCCTGTGGGACGAGGTGAAGGACCGCCTGCACGAATCCGCGCTCGGTCTGTCCGGTGGCCAGCAGCAGCGTCTGGTGATCGCCCGCACCATCGCCGTGGAGCCCGAGGTACTGTTGCTCGACGAACCCTGCTCGGCGCTGGACCCGATCTCCACCCTGAAGGTGGAAGAGCTGATCTACGAGCTCAAGAACAAGTACACCATTGTCATCGTGACCCACAACATGCAGCAGGCGGCGCGGGTTTCCGACTACACCGCGTTCATGTACATGGGCAAGCTGATCGAGTTCGGCGATACCGACACCCTGTTCACCAACCCGGACAAGAAGCAGACCGAAGACTACATCACCGGCCGTTACGGTTAACCCCGGATCGTCCCCTCTCCCGCTGGGAGAGGGTTAGGGTGAGGGCGGCCTCGAGCCATGTCGGACTTCCCTCACCCCCGGCCCCTCTCCCAGGGGAGAGGGGGGACAGACGCCTTCCCTAGGACATCAAAATGATCGACAAAGACAGCCTTACCCATCACATCTCCCAGCAGTTCAACGCCGAACTGGAGGAAGTGCGCAGCCACCTCCTGGCGATGGGCGGCCTGGTCGAGAAGCAAGTCAACGACGCGGTTACCGCACTGATCGACGCCGATTCCGGCCTTGCCCAGCAAGTCCGCGAGATCGATGACCAGATCAACCAGATGGAACGCAACATCGACGAAGAGTGCGTGCGCATCCTCGCCCGTCGCCAGCCGGCGGCCTCCGACCTGCGCCTGATCATCAGCATCTCCAAGTCGGTGATCGACCTCGAGCGTATCGGCGACGAAGCCTCGAAGATCGCCCGTCGCGCTATTCAGCTCTGTGAAGAAGGTGTGGCTCCGCGCGGCTACGTCGAGGTGCGCCACATCGGCGACCAGGTGCGCAAGATGGTCCAGGAAGCCCTGGACGCCTTTGCTCGCTTCGACGCCGACCTGGCCCTGTCGGTGGCCCAGTACGACAAGAACATCGACCGCGAATACAAGACCGCCCTGCGTGAGCTGGTCACCTACATGATGGAAGACCCGCGCGCCATCAGCCGCGTGCTCAACGTCATCTGGGTCCTGCGTTCCCTGGAGCGTATCGGCGACCACGCACGCAACATTTCCGAATTGGTGATCTACCTGGTGCGCGGCACCGACGTTCGTCACCTGGGCCTGGCGCGCATGGCCGAGGAAGTGAAGGGCAATGGCGCTGGTGTTGGCGAGGGTTCTCCCAAGAGCTGATCCTGCCGCCTGTACCAGGAACGCCCGGCTTCGTGCCGGGCGTTCTGCTTCTGGGGTGTAGGGTGCGCTGTGCGCACCAAAGTTTCCGCTGCGCATAGCGCACCCTACTCAGAGCCGCGGCCCGCCCGCACCAGGGTGGATGTGACCAGTTGGTCGTGCTGCAAAAACAGGCTTGGCAATTGGCTATCAGCCAAGGCTATTCTTAGCTCCGTTTTCCAAGGAGTAGTCGATGGGCAAGGTCAATGTGCTGGTGGTGGACGATGCTTCCTTTATTCGCGATCTGGTGAAGAAGGGACTGCGCGACAACTTTCCTGGCATCCAGATCGAGGAAGCGATCAATGGGCGCAAGGCCCAGCAGATGCTCGCCCGCACCACGATCGACCTGATCCTCTGCGACTGGGAAATGCCCGAGATGTCGGGCCTTGAGTTGCTTACCTGGTGCCGTGAGCAGGACCATATGAAGACCACGCCCTTCATCATGGTTACCAGCCGTGGCGACAAGGAAAACGTCATCCAGGCCATCCAGGCCGGCGTTACCGATTACATCGGCAAACCTTTCTCCAACGATCAGTTGGTCACCAAGGTGAAGAAGGCCCTGAGCCGCAGCGGCAAGCTCGAGGCGCTGATGTCCAGCGCGCCGGTCAAGCTGCCCAATGCAGGTGGATTCGCCAACGACTCCCTGGCCGCCCTCACCGGTGGCAAGGCCGAGGTGGTCCGCCCGGCTGCTGCGCCGACAGCGGCAGCACCCGTGGCCAAGCCTGCCGCACCGGCTCCATCGGCCAAGACCGCGGCCCAGGCGCCTGGCGGACGCGGACAGGCCCAGCTGCGCCTGCCAGGTGGCATGCAGGCATGTGTGATCAAGGCCTTGAGCCTGAAGGACGCGCAGCTCGTCGTTCGTGCCGGCGACCCGCTGCCGCAGGTGCTGGAGAGCGCTGTGCTCGACCTGGAGCAGGGTGAAGGTGGCGAAGTGGCGCGGCTCAACGGCTACCTGCATTCGGTCGCGGCGCTGGAACCCAAGCCCGACAGCGAATGGCTGCTGCTGACCTTCCGCTTCGTCGATCGTGATCCGCAGAAGCTCGATTACCTGTCCCGACTGATCGCTCGCGGCACTGCCCAGAAGCATTTCGTCCCCGGCGCCTGACCGTCCAGCCAACCCCGTCACAGCCCGACGGGCAACGTCTCGCCCGGCGAGATTCGCGCTGCTAGTCTTCGGCAACACGGAGCACAGAAGAACAACGGGCCGACATGCTGGGGCGATTCCTATCTCTAGTGCTGCTGCTTGGCGCGAGCCTGCCGGCGGCGGCAGTGACCATATACAAGTACACCGACGCCAACGGTGTGGTGACCTACACCGACAAGGCCGTGTCCGGTGCCCAGGTGTTCGTCTTCCGCGACCGCATGGTGGAGCGCCTGGACCTGTCGGTGAAGCTGGAAACCAAGAAGCACGACGCAGGCGAAACCCTGGTGCTGCGCAACGAGCTGTTCGCACCGGTGGAAGTGGAGCTGCGCATCGACCAGGCGCACAACGTCTCCGGTGCCCCGGACCAGCCGATCCGCTGGGTGCTGGCGCCGCGCAGCAGCATGCGCATGGCCACCCTGGCCCCGGCCGACCCGAGCCGGCCCATGCGCTACAAACCCAAGCTGCGCTACGCCATGGGCGACCCGCGCCTGCAGCCGGTGGTGTATCGCTATCCGCTGCCCTGGCAGGGCGGCCCCTTCCGCTTGACCCAAGGCGCCAACGGCCGCTACAGCCACTTCACGCCCAAGGGGCGCTATGCCCTGGATATCGCCATGCCCGAAGGCACGCCCATCGTCGCGGCGCGGCCGGGTGTGGTGGTAAAGATCGAGAACGACCAGAGCGGTCGGGGCAACAACCCGTCCGGCAACTTCGTGCGCATCCTGCATGACGACGGCACCATGGGCGTCTACCTGCACTTGATGCGTGGCTCGGTGCAGGTGCGCGAGGGCCAGCAGGTGTCCATCGGCGAGCGCATTGCCCGCTCCGGCAACACCGGCAACAGCACCGGTCCGCACCTGCACTTCGTCATCCAGCGCAACCTGGGCCTGGCGCTGGAATCCATTCCGTTCGATTTCGCCCAGCCGGTGGATACGCTGCCGAACTTCGCGGTGGGCGGGGAGTAGCGTCTTTACTCCCCTCTCCCTCCGGGAGAGGGTGTAGGAGCAAGCTTGCTCGCGAACAGCCCGGGCGGGATCTTTTCGCGAGCAAGCTCGCGCCTACCGCTCTGCCCAACCTACGCATGCGGTGCTCAGTCGAGCTTGAGCACCTTGGCGAGGACGATCTTCGGGCCCTTCATCTTCTTCACGATGATGCGCAGGCCGTCCGTTTCCAGCACTTCTTCCTCTTCCGGCACGCGGTTCAGGCTCTCGTAGATCAGGCCGGCCAGGGTGTCGGCTTCCACGTGGTCGAGGTCAATGCCGAGCAGTCGTTCCACCTTGAACAGCGGGGTGTCACCGCGCACCAGCAGCTTGCCCGGCTGGTAGGCCAGCACGCCGCGTTCGGTCTTGCGGTGTTCGTCCTGGATATCGCCCACCAGCACTTCCAGCACGTCTTCCATGGTCAGGAAGCCCACCACCTTGCCGTCGGCCTCCTCGACCAGGGCGAAGTGCGCACCGCCCTGGCGGAACTGTTCCAGCAGGCGCGACAGCGGCATGTGCTTGGTGACGCGCTCCAGCGGGTGGGTGAGTTCGGCGAGGTCGAAGCTTTCCGGCAGGCTGTCCAGCGCGGACAGCGCCAGCAGCAGGTCCTTGATGTGCAGGACGCCGACGAACTCGCCTTTCTGATCGTCGTGCACCGGATAGCGGCTGTACTTGTGGCGGCGGATCACGCTGAGAATGTCCGCCAGGGGAGCGTCGTGCTCCAGGAAAATCAGGTCTTCGCGGGAGTTCGCCCAATCCACCACTTCCAGTTCACCCAGCTCCACGGCTGATGCCAGCACGCGCATGTCCTGGTCGCTGGGGTCGCGGGCGCGACTGGAGTGAAGGATCAGTTTCAGTTCGTCGCGGCTGTAGTGGTGTTCGTGGTGCGGGCCGGGCTCGCCCTGGCCGGCGATGCGCAGGATGGCGTTGGCGCTGGCATTGAGCAGCCAGATGGCCGGGTACATCAGCCAGTAGAAGACGTACAGCGGAACGGCGGTCCACAGCGACAGCAGCTCCGGCTTGCGGATGGCCCAGGACTTGGGCGCGAGCTCGCCGACTACGATGTGCAGGTAGGAAATGATGAAGAAGGCGGTGAAGAAGGCGATGCCATGGATCAGTTTCGGCGAATCGATGCCGACGTACTCCAGCACCGGTTGCAGCAGGTGGGCGAAGGCCGGCTCACCGACCCAGCCAAGGCCCAGCGAGGCCAGGGTGATGCCCAGCTGGCAGGCCGACAGGTAGGCGTCCAACTGGTTGTGTACGGTGCGCAGGATGCGGCCACGCCAGCCGTGCTTGTCGGCGATGGCTTCGACGCGGGTGGAGCGCAGCTTGACCATGGCGAACTCGGCGGCAACGAAGAAGCCGTTGAGCAGCACGAGGAAGAGGGCGAAGAGAATCAGGCCGAAATCGGCGAAATAACTGAGAAAGCTGGTACTAGGGGAAGGGTCCATGGAGGGCTTTTGCTGACGAATGACCGGCTAAGGGTGAATGCTGGACCCCGAGTTTGCAAGTCGGGGAGCCGGGGCATTCAGTTCCGCCGGACCACCTGGGCGCTGGGGAAATGGCAGGTGAAGGTACTGCCGTGATTGAGTACCGAACTGATGTCGAGGCGACCACGATGGCGAATCAGCACGTGCTTGACGATGGCCAGCCCCAGGCCGGTGCCCCCGGTGCTGCTGTTGCGGCTGGAGTCGACGCGGTAGAAACGCTCGGTCAGGCGTGGCAGGTGCTTGGTTTCGATGCCGATGCCGCTGTCCTGCACGGAAAGGTGCGCACCGGATTCGTCGCCCCACCAGCGGACACGGATCTCGCCTTCGTCAGGTGTGTACTTCACCGCGTTGAACACCAGGTTGGAGAAGGCGCTGCGCAGTTCCGCCTCGCTGCCGCGGAGCTTGTAGTTGTGGTCGGCTTCCAGGCTGATGCGGTGGTGGCGGTTGCCGGACAGGGCGACGGCGTCGGCCTTGATCTGCAGCAGCATCAGGTCCACCGCCACCGGCTGGTTGTCCGATGGGTAGTCGGTGGCTTCCAGCTTGGCCAGCAGCAGCAGGTCGTTGAGCAGGTTCTGCATGCGTTGGCCCTGCTGGCTCATCTGCTGCAGCGCGCGGGTCCAGCGTGGATTCACGTCTTCGACGTTGTCCAGCAGGGTTTCCAGGTAGCCGGCGATCACCGTCAGCGGTGTGCGCAGTTCGTGGGAGACGTTGGCAACGAAGTCCTTGCGCATCTGTTCGAGCTGGTAGAGGCGGGTGACGTCGCGCACCAGCATCAGGTGCTCGCTGTTTCCGTACTTGGTGATGTGGAATTGTAGGCGCAGACGGTCGTTGACCGGCGAGGGCAGGTCCAGGGGTTCGTTGTACTTGCCCTGTTCGAAGTATTCCTTGAAGCGCGGGTGGCGGATCAGGTTGGTCGCCGGCTGGCCGCTGTCCTGGGGCGTCTTCAGGCCCAGCAGGGTCTCCGCGGCGCGGTTCCACCAGTCGAGGTTGCCATCGCTGTCGAGCATCACCACCGCGTCTTTCAGTGCGGCGGTGGACTCCTGCACGCGGTCGATCACCGCTTGCAGCCGACCCCGGACGCGCTGGTCGCGGCGCTGGAGGTGGTAGATGCTGTCGAACACCTCGCCCCAGAGGCCGTAGCCGTCCGGCGGCGGCTCATCGGGCCGATGCTCCTTGAGCCACTTGTACAGGCGCAGGAGTTGCGCCAGGGTCCAGCCGAGGTAGGCGCCGAGGCCAACCACCAGTGCCCAGGCATAGTGGCCGGTGACCAGGCCCACCAGCAGGCAGGCACCGATCAGCAGGAGCAGGCGGCGGATGACTACGCCGCGCCAGTCTTGATTCACCTATCGCGTCCTTGTGGAGGGGGCGGGGTCAGCTTTTCGTGGAGAAACGATAGCCGGTGCCGCGAACGGTCTGAACCAGATTTTCGTATACCTCGCCGAGGGCCTTGCGCAGGCGCCGGATGTGCACGTCGACAGTGCGCTCCTCGACGTAGACGTTACCGCCCCATACCTGATCCAGCAGCTGGCCACGAGTGTAGGCGCGCTCCTGGTGGGTCATGAAGAACTGCAGCAGTCGGTATTCGGTGGGGCCCATCTCGGCAGGCTTGCCGTCGATGGTCACACGGTGGCTGATCGGGTCCAGCAGAAGGCCGCCGATGGCGATCGGTGCCTCGCTGTCGCTGGGGCCTGCGCGGCGCAGCACGGCCTTGAGGCGCGCCACCAGCTCACGCGGGGAGAAGGGCTTGGTGATGTAGTCGTCAGCGCCTACTTCCAGACCCTGGATCTTGTTGTCCTCTTCACCCTTGGCCGTGAGCATGATGATCGGGATGTCGCAGGTGAGGTCATCGCGCTTCAGGCGGCGGGCCAGCTCGATGCCGGAAGTGCCGGGAAGCATCCAGTCGAGGAGGATCAGATCGGGTTTGCGGTCGACGATGACGGCGTGCGCCTGCTGGGTGTTTTCGGCTTCCAGGCAGTCGTAGCCGGCCATCTCCAGGGCGACGGCGATCATCTCGCGGATCGGCGCTTCGTCGTCGACTATCAGGATGTTCTTGCCAACCATGTTCAAGCCTCAAGAAAGGTCGCGTGTTTGACTGATTGCGCCGCATTAGATAACGGAATTATTGCAGGGATGTGACACGTGAATGTTAGGTCCTTGAACGAGTGGCGCGAACCCGGCAGCTCCTCCATTTGACATGGAACTCGGCCGAACGGGCCTCGTCTATTCTCAATGAGGCCGCCGCGAACCTGGGGCGGCCTGGAGCCTGGCACAGGACCCCATCGCCCTGATGGGGGTTCGTGGCTCCTTCTGTCCTGTGCTGCTGTGACCTCAAGCCGTGATCCAGCTGCCGCCAGGCTGTCGCTGTTCATTCCGAGGAGAGGCTAGAAAATGAGAAGAATTTCCCCCCGATTCGTCCCGCTGTTTGCCGGCGTATTGCTGAGCTGGCCCTTGTTGGGCCTGGCGGCCGAGCCGGCGATGGAGAAGGACGGCATGCTGGTGGATGCCAAGGGTATGACGCTTTACACCTACGACAAGGACTCCGACGGCAAGTCCGCCTGCAACGGTCAATGCGCGCAGAACTGGCCGCCACTGATGGCCGATGCCAGCGCCAAGGCAGAGGGTGAGTGGAGCGTCGTCAAGCGCGACGATGGCTCCATGCAGTGGGCGTATGACGGAAAGCCGTTGTACACCTTCGTCATGGACAAGAAGGCCGGTGATGTCACAGGCGACGGCAAGATGGGGGTTTGGCACGTCGCCAAGCCCGAAGCCTACTAGCCGGCTGGAAAACTACCTGCGTTGCCGATACTGCGTAGAAAAAGGCCGAGGATCGCGTCCTCGGCCTTTTTGTGTTTGGGCTGCCTCGCCCGCACTTGTCGTCTGGTTCGCGTGATGACGCCTCAGCGCAGCGAGTAGTCGGCGACGATGCCGGCAAAGATGGCCAGGCCTGCCCAGTGGTTGTGCAGGAAGGCCTTGAAGCAGGCCTGCGGGTCCTTGGTGCGGGTGCTGTAGAACTCCCAGGCGAAGCACGCGGCCGCAGCCGCCAGGCCCAGGTAGAAGCAAACCCCCAGCTCGAAGCGATTCCCCGCCAGCACCAGGCAGAACAACGCCAGGCCCTGCAGTGTGGCGATGATCAGGCGATCGGCGTCGCCGAAGAGGATCGCGGTGGATTTGACCCCGATTTTCAGGTCGTCCTCGCGGTCGGTCATCGCGTAGTAGGTGTCGTAGGCCACGGTCCACAGCAGGTTGGCGATGTAGAGCAGCCAGGCCGCCGCCGGCAGCTCACCGGTTTCTGCCGTGAACGCCATGGGCATGCCCCAGGAGAAGGCCGCGCCCAGCACTACCTGCGGGTAGTAGGTGTAGCGCTTCATGAAGGGGTAGCAGGCGGCCAATGCAAGGCCGCCAAAGGACAGCCAGATGGTGGCGGCGTTGGTGAACAGCACCAGTACGAAGCTGATGGCCACCAGGATGAAGAAGAACACCAGCGCCTCGCGTGGGCTGACCCGGCCATTGGCCAGGGGGCGCGCCCGGGTGCGGGTGACGTGACCGTCGAAATTGCGGTCGGCGTAGTCGTTGATCACGCAGCCAGCGGCGCGCATCAGGTTCACGCCGAGGACGAAGATCAGCAGATTGGCCAGGCTGGGGCTGCCTTCACCTGCAATCCACAGGGCCCAGAGGGTGGGCCAGAGCAGCAGGTAAATGCCAATGGGCTTGTCCAGCCGGGTCAGCTGGATGAAATCCATGGCGCGCGGGTGCAGGCGGTTCAGCGATTGCAGCAGGGTCAGGTACATCAGCGCTCTCCCTTCGAAGCGCCGGATTATACGGCCTCGATGTCAGCCTGGCGCCACAGTGCGGGGAGGAAGATCTCCGCTACCAGTACCCCCAACTCACCCCGCGAGAAACACGAGCGACGGCCCCACAGGCGTTCGGCGCGCACGTCAGTCGGCAGCAGGGCGGCCGGATAGCGGGTGACTTCAATGGCGCCCCGGTCAAAGGCGCGGTCGCTGAACAACAGCTCGCCAAGGGAGCGGCTGCCGAGCTGGTGCAGATCCAGCCCGGAACCTTCCAGGGCGGCGCGGGCGGCGACGCTGCGGGCGAACACCCAGATCTCGCCGTGACCGCGCAGGTACACCTCGCGTACCCAGCCCTGGCTGCCGGCGGGAATTCCAAGGGCCGCGCACTCGTCGACCCGCAGGGTCTGCCAGCCTTCTTCCAGCGGTGTGACGCTGAAGGCGTTATCCGAAAGGACGGTCAGCCGCCGGGTCAGCGAGCCCTGGTCGAACAGCCAGTCACGGACGCCGGCTGCCGGAGCGGGATGGAGCTGGGTGGCGGTGAGCCAGCGAGGCGGATGGACGAGGGCTGCGTGGGGCACGGGCGGGGCTTGGGCGATGGAAGACGGCGCAGATTAGCACGGCCAGTGCCCGTCGGCTGCCTCTTGCCCGAGGGTGGGATAAACCAGTAAAAAGCGCCCCTGACGTGACCGGAAACGCCCGCCAGAGGCTACGGTTCGAGAACGCATGATTGTGGAGAGCAAAGTGATGAAGAAGTGGCAATGCGTGGTGTGTGGCCTGGTCTACGACGAGTCCCAGGGCTGGCCGGATGACGGCATCGCCGCTGGCACCCGTTGGGAAGATGTGCCGCAAGACTGGATCTGCCCCGATTGCGGCGTGGGCAAGCTGGATTTCGAGATGATCGAAATCAACTGATCCCGTTCCCGCCTCGACCAAGCCGGCCCATGCCGGCTTTTTCGTGTCCACAGGATCAGCCTATCCTCTGTCTGGACTGGTCCGGTGGCGCTTGGCGGTCGCCGGTCGATTGGAGTAGGTTCAGTAAGGCTTTCCGCGCCGGCGGAGGTGGTCATGCGCAAGTGGCAATGCGTTGTCTGCGGTTTCATTTACGACGAAGCCGAGGGGCTGCCCGAAGAAGGCATCGCACCCGGCACGCGCTGGGAAGATATTCCGCCGGACTGGGTCTGCCCCGATTGCGGCGTCGGCAAGATCGATTTCGAGATGATCGAAATCGCCTGATCCGTCCGCCATCCAACCCCCATTCAAGCGACGGCCCGTGGGCCGTCGTGTCGTTTCGCGAGCAGGAGTGAGCAATGAGTGCACCCGTGGTGATAGTCGGCACCGGCCTGGCCGGTTACAACCTGGCCAAGGAGTTTCGCAAGCTGGACAGCGAAACCCCGTTGCTCCTGATCAGCGCTGACGATGGCCGCTCCTATTCCAAGCCCATGCTTTCCACCGGCTTCGGCAAGAACAAGGATGCCGATGGCCTGGCCATGGCCGAGGCCGGCGCCATGGCTGAGCAGCTCAAGGCGGAAATTCGCACGCACACACGTATCACCGGAATCGACCCTGGTCACCAGCGCCTGTGGATAGGCGAGGAAGCGGTGCCCTATCGCGACCTCGTGCTCGCTTGGGGCGCGGACACTATCCGCGTGCCGGTGGAAGGCGATGCCCAGGATGCGATCTTCCCGATCAACGACCTGGAAGATTACGCGCGCTTCCGCACCGCTGCGGCTGGCAAGCGCCGGGTGCTGATCCTCGGTGCCGGCCTGATCGGTTGTGAGTTCGCCAACGATCTCAGCCTGGGTGGCCTGGAAGTCGCGCTGGTCGCGCCTTGTGAACAGGTGATGCCGGGCCTTCTGCATCCGGCCGCCGCGGCTGCGGTCCAGGCCGGGCTGGAAGGTCTCGGGGCGCGTTTCCACCTGGGCCCGGTGCTGGCTCGCCTGGACCGTGGCGAGAACGGCCTGGATGCCTTGCTCTCCGATGGCACCCGCATTGCCTGTGACCTGGTGGTATCTGCCGTAGGCTTGCGTCCGCGCACCGAGTTGGCCGCGGCAGCTGGTCTTGCGGTGAACCGCGGTGTCGCGGTTGATCGTCAGTTGCGTACGTCCCACGCGAATATCTACGCCTTGGGTGATTGCGCCGAAGTCGATGGCCTCAACCTGCTCTATGTGATGCCGCTGATGGCCTGTGCCCGTGCGCTGGCGCAGACCCTGGCGGGCAATGCCACCGCGGTTGCGTACGGCGCAATGCCGGTGACGGTGAAGACCCCGGTGTGCCCGCTGGTGGTGTCGCCGCCGCCCCGTGGCACGGATGGCAGCTGGACGGTCGAAGGCTCCGGGGCGGACATCAAGGCGCTTTGCCGTGATGCTGCTGGTAGCCTGCTCGGATATGCCCTCACGGGGGCTGCGGTGCAGGAGAAACTGGCCCTGAACCGGGAGCTGCCGCCGCTTCTGGCATAAATGTCAGCCCTTCTGTCGGATTAATCGTTCTGTTCTTTCGGAATTCCCGCGGAGGACACTGGCGGAGTGCCAATCGGCGTGCCATCCTCCCCGTGGTCTGCCGCAGCGCAGAGCCGTTGCGGCGCCTTGGGCGCTGTTCTGGACGAACAGCACGGACACAAAAACAACAAACCGTCAATGAGGCATCTATGCGTAAACCGGAACTCGCCGCCGCCATCGCCGAAAAGGCCGATCTCACCAAGGATCAGGCCAATCGCGTACTCAATGCGGTGCTCGAAGAAATCACCAACGCGCTGAACCGCAAGGACAGCGTAACGCTGGTGGGCTTCGGCACCTTCCTGCAACGTCATCGTGGTGCCCGCACCGGCAAGAACCCGCAGACGGGTCAGCCGGTCAAGATCAAGGCCAGCAATACTGTCGCCTTCAAACCGGGCAAATCGCTGAAAGAAGCGGTGAACTAAGCTTCTTCTGCCCGGAACCGGGGAGGTTCCGGGCAGTTCACTCAAGCCCCTCGCAATACCCTCCTTTGGCTGGCTGTAGTCCTGCCGGCAAACCGCTACAATGCGCCGCTTTCTCAATCCTTCGAGGCCGTGCGCGCATGAAATTCCGCTTTCTTCTCTGGATGCTGGGCCGTTTGATGGCCAAGGCCAGCCGTGATAACGCCGAGTTCCAGCAGCAGCTGGCGGGCAAGGACCTGGTGTTCCAACTGCATACTCTGGACGGCAAGATCGCCCGTCATTTCATCGTTCGCGAGCAGCGCGTAATCAGCAAGCGCGGCGTCGCCAGCGCACCCGCGTTCGCCATTAGCTTCAAGGACGGTGCCTACGGCTTTGCCACGATGAGTGCGAAGAACAAGCAGTTGGCTTTCATGCAGGGCATCCAGAACAAGGACATCCAGATCCAGGGCAATCCAGCATTGGTGATTTGGTTCCAGGGGTTGACCAAGCACCTGGTGCCGAAGAAGAAGGCCGTCGAGAAAAAAGCCGCCTGACATTGTTTTCCCTGTAGCGAATTCATTCGCGATTGAAATCACTCCCACAGCGTGCGGAAAGGACATGAAAAAAGGGGCGCCATTGGCGCCCCTTTTTTCATGTCCGCAGGATCAGTGCGGCGCGTTGAACTGGGAAGCCAGTTCGCGTAGAGCGGCTTCCGCCTGCAGCACCTTGTTGACTGCGTCATCCGCCTTCTCGCGGGTGATACCCAGCGCTTCGAACAGGTCGTTCGGGATCTCTACTTCCGGGCCGGAGCCGATGCCGCGGTTGCGCAGCAGGCTGACCGCCAGGCACACCAGGTTGGGGTAGGCGGCATTGTCGTTCTGATAGTCAGGGTCGTGCTGGAAGCGCAGGGCGGTGTAGAGCTCTTCCGGCATGTCCCAGAAACGCATCAGCCAGCTGCCGATCTGCTCGCGGGTGATACCCAGCAGGTGCTGCTCGATGTAGCTGTGGGAGAGGTGCGGGTTGACTTCAAGGTGACGGCAGATCAGCGAGAAGTGCGGCGGGAAGACGTGGGCCAGTACCAGGTAGCCGAAGTTGTGCAGCAGCCCGGCAAGGTAGGTCAGGCCGGTCTCGGGGCGCTGCGCGCGAGGCATGGCGCGGGTCAGGCCCTCGATCACCGCGGCGGTATAGATCGCCTGTTGCCAGTACGGGGTCGCGTGCTGCGGCTGGTCCTTGGGCAGGCTCAGGGACTTGCCGAGGGCGAGGCCGAGGGCCAGGTTGATCACCAGGTCGAAGCCCAGCACGCGCACGATGGCGTCTTCCACCGAGCGGATCTTGCCAGGGGCAGCGTAGTAGGGCGAGGCGGCCCAGCTCACCACCTGCGCGGCCAGGGCCGGGTCGGTTTCCACCACGCCGGTGATGTCTTCCACCGTGGCATTGGGATCGACTCGCAACTTGATGATCTTCTGCGCGGATTCCGCCAGCGGCGGGATCTCGATGGTTTCTTCCAGGCGCTGCTGGATACGGCGTGCAGTGAAGGCCTGCACGGCCTGGGTGATCTCGGCGCGGTCGTCGGCCGGACGATCAAGGTTCGGGCGGATGCTCGCCAGGGGCTCGCCGAAGCGCGCGGCGCTGGCTTTGCTCAGCAGGCCACGATAGTCCTCGCTGGCCAGCTCAAGCAGTACCCCGGGCTGCCCGGATTCCACCAGCAGGCGCGGTTCCTGCAACAGGCGCTCGTCGTACAGGCAGGGCGAGCTGGTCAGTGGCGGCAGCCCGGGCAGTGCGCCCAACTGGTGCTTGCCGAGCATGCGCTCGAGGCGCTCGGGCTTGACTGCCACCAGCTTGCGGCCGGTGAGTTCGGCGAGACGATTGAGGTCGAGCAGCTGGCTGCGCGGGAACAGCACCAGGAGAGCGCCTACGGCGTCTTCCAGCAACACCGACTGGACCCGCTGCGCAGCGGGCAGACCCGGATGCTCCAGTCGAACCTGGAACGCAAGCCCGAGTTTCTCGAGCAGCTGCACTATCACTTCGGGCGGTTGTGGCGAGGAATCCGGGGCGAGGGCGACTTCAGTCATGGCAGCATCCAGCTTTGATTTTTCTGCCCCGGAGTATAACGAGCAGGTTAGAAGAGGTCGGGGCGAGGCGACGATTGAGCTGTGAACTGCATCACACTTGGCCGTACTGTTGGCCGTGACGCAACCAGCGCTCCAATAGTGGACTGACATGCTGAGGCCAATGGGCCAGCAGGGCCTGGGCCGCGTCGCGTACGGCGGGCAACAGATCGGCATCACGCATGAGGTCGGCCACCTTGAACTGCAGCAGGCCGGTCTGGCGGGTGCCGAGCATTTCGCCGGGGCCGCGCAACTCCAGGTCCTTCTCTGCAATGACGAAGCCGTCGCAGGTCTCACGCATGATCGCCAGGCGTTCACGGCCGAGCTGTGACAGTGGCGCGTGATAGAGCAGCACGCAGTGGCTGGCGGCACTGCCCCGACCAACGCGGCCGCGCAGCTGGTGCAATTGGGCAAGGCCAAGCCGCTCGGGGTTCTCGATGATCATCAGGCTGGCGTTGGGCACATCCACGCCCACCTCGATCACGGTGGTGGCCACCAGCAGTTGCAGGGCGCCGGCCTTGAATTCGGCCATCACCGCGGCCTTCTCAGCGGGCTTCATGCGTCCGTGGATCAGGCCTACGCGAAGTTCGCCAAGGGCCGAGGAAAGCTCTTCGAAAGTCGTCTCCGCTGCCTGGCAGGTCAGCTCTTCGGATTCTTCGATCAGGGTGCAGACCCAATAGGCCTGGCGCCCTTCGTGGCACGCCGCACGGACCCGCTCGATCACTTCGATACGGCGACTATCGGCCACCAGCACGGTGTTCACCGGGGTACGGCCGGGAGGCAGTTCGTCGAGGATGGAGGTGTCCAGGTCGGCGTAGGCGCTCATCGCCAGCGTTCGCGGGATCGGCGTGGCGGTCATGATCAGCTGGTGCGGGCAGAGGCGCCCGTCCACGCCTTTCTGGCGCAGGGCCAGGCGCTGCTGGACGCCGAAGCGGTGCTGCTCGTCGATGATCACCAGGGCCAGGCGCTTGAACTTCACCTCATCCTGGAACAGTGCGTGGGTGCCGACCACCATCGGTGTACCGCCAGCGATTTGCTCGAGCGCGGCGGCGCGGGCCTTGCCCTTGAGCTTGCCGGCCAGCCAGGCGACTTCGATGCCGAGCGGTTGCAGCCACTTGGTGAAGTTGACGTAGTGCTGTTCGGCGAGGATTTCCGTGGGCGCCATCAGTGCCACCTGATAGCCGGCCTCCAGGGCCTGCAATGCGGCCAGGGCGGCGACCACCGTCTTGCCGGCGCCGACGTCGCCCTGCACGAGGCGCAGCATGGGTTCTTGCTGGGCCAGGTCGTAGGCGATCTCGGCGCCAACGCGCTGCTGGGCGCCGGTGGGCTGGAAGCCGAGGTTGGAAAGGTATTGCGCGGGCAGTTTGCGCGCCGGCGGCAATGGCGGCGCGTGCTGGGCACGCAGGCTCTCGCGAAGGCGTTGCAGGGACAGCTGATGGGTCAGCAGTTCCTCGAAGGCCAGGCGTTGCTGCGCCCAGTGCTGGCCCTCGGCGAGTTCTTCCAGGTCGGCGTCCGGCGGCGGGCGGTGCAGGTAACGGATGGCCTCGTCCAGCGAGCCCAGGTGGTAATCGCGCGCCAGTTCCTTGGGCAGCCAGTCCGGCAGGCTGTGTGGGCCGAGGCGGGCCAGGGCGAGCTGGCTGAGGCTGCGCAGGCGCTGTTGGGTCAGGCCTTCGGTAGTCGGGTAGATCGGAGTCAGGGTCTGCTCCACCGGCGGCGCCTCGTCGCCGCTAAGGGCGCGGTACTCCGGGTGGTAGATCTCCAGTCCTGTGGCGCCGGGGCGGACTTCGCCATAGCAGCGCAACTGGGTGCCGCGCTTGAGACCTTCCTTCTGCGCCTGGCTGAAGTGGAAGAAGCGCAAGGAGAGGGTGCCGCTGCCATCTTGCAGGCGTACCAGCAGGCTGCGGCGGCGGCCCATGACGACGTCCGCACCGCCGACAATGCCTTCCACTACCGCATCCTGGCCCGGGCGCAGCTCGCCAATCGGGGTGATGCGGGTTCGGTCCTGGTAGCGGGTGGGCAGGTGGAAAAGGATGTCCTGCAGGTTTTCCAGGCCGACCTTGGCGAGTTTTTCCGCCAGGGCGGCACCTACGCCCTTGAGCGCGGTGACCGGGACTTGCGCCAGCTCGGTCATGCCGGCTGCGGTTCGCCCTGGGTTTTCGGGTGAGCCACGGAGCAAAGGCGGATCGAGTCCGCCAGCACTTCGATGGCGCGCGGGCGCGGGAAGCTGGCACGCCAGGCGATGGCCACCGTGCGGAAGGGCACGGGCGGTGTCAGCGGGCGGATCTCGATGACGCCGGGGGCATAGTGATGGCTGTCCACCGCCGAGAACGGCAGGATCGATACGCCGAGGCCGGAAGCAACCATGTGACGGATGGTCTCCAGGGAGCTGGATTCCACCGTGGTGTGCTTGGCGCTGTCTTCACCACCCTTGCGCAGGCTCGGGCAGGCTTCCAGCACCTGGTCGCGGAAGCAATGGCCTTCGCCCAGCAGCAACAGGCTCTTGTCGTTGAGCATCTCGCTGTCGATGGATTCGCGCTCGGTCCAGGGGTGCCCGAACGGCAGTAGCACGTAGAAGGGTTCATCGTAGAGCGGCTTGGTCAGCACATCGGCTTCGACGAACGGCAGGGCGATGATGATCGCGTCGAGCTCACCAGTGCGCAGCTTGTCACGCAGGATGTGGGTGAAGTTCTCTTCGATGTACAGCGGCATCTGCGGGGCGACCCGGTGCAGCTGCGGAATCAGATGCGGAAAGAGGTAGGGGCCAACGGTGTAGATGGCGCCAACCTTGAGCGGCGCGGCGAGCTGGTTCTTGCCGGCCTGGGCCATCTCGCGGATGCCCTGCGCCTGCTCCAGCACCTTCTGTGCCTGGGTAACGATGCCCTCGCCGACCGGGGTCAGGCGCACTGCGCTCTTGCTGCGCTCGAAGATGAGCACGCCGAGCTCGTCCTCCAGTTTCTTCACCCCGACCGACAGGGTCGGCTGGCTCACATGGCAGCGCTCGGCGGCACGGCCGAAGTGCTGTTCCTGGGCGAGGGTGACGATGTAGCGCAGTTCGGTGAGGGTCATAGCATTTATCCATTGAGGTCCGGCAAGCATAGCGGCTGGAGTCAATGGAACCAAGCGCCTGCGCGAGGTGCGCAGGCGCTTGGGAGTCAGCGGCGGTCCAGCGAGTAGACGAAGGGCGCGACCACTTCGAGGGAGCCGTTGTTGAGCAGCTCCGGCGGGGGCGGGGGCAGCGGCTGGGCGCGACGGATCATCTCCAGGGTGGCACGGTCCAGCGAAGCGCTACCGGACTTGCCGACCAGGGTGTAGGAGGTCACTTTGCCTTCACTATCGACCACGAAGCGCAGGCGGTTGACCCCTTCGAAGCCGCGGCGGCGGGCATCGTCCGGGTAACGCTTATAGCGAGCCAGGTGCGCCAGCAGCTTGCTTTGCCAGGTCGGCTTGGCGTCCGAAGGTGCGCTGGAAGCGGCCTGCTGCTGTGCAGCGGGCTTGGTGTCGCTCGGGGTCGTGGTCGGCGCGGCGACGCTTTCCTTCACGCTCTCGGTTTCCTGCGGCTTCTCAGGCTTGGGCTCCGGCGGTTTCGGCCTCGGCGGCTTGGGCTTGGGTTTCGGCTTGGGCGCGATGGCGATCTTCGGCTTAGGCACTTCCACCAGTTTGGGCAGCGGTTCGGGTTCGGGCTCGACCTGGGGCGGTGGCGCCGGCAACGGAGCTGGAGCCGGCAGCGGCTCCAGCTCCACCATCATGGCCGCCGGCGGCAGCTCGATCGGCTCGGCGTGAGGGCGCCAGTAGAGCGCCCAGAGGCCGAGGCCGATGTGCAGGCCGAGCACGACGACCAGGCTGACGCCCCATTGCGACAGCTTGCGTTTGCCTTGGCTCATTTAGTCCCGACCGTCTCGAGTCCGACCAGGCCGATCTTCAGGTAGCCGGCGTTGCGCAGGGCATCCATGACTTCCATCAGGCGACCGTATTCGACGACCTTGTCGCCGCGCACGAAGATGGTCTTCTCCTTGTCAGCCTTGGTCAGCTTGTCCAGCACGCTGGCCAGTTGCTCTTCGGTGACCTGCTCGTTGTCCAGGTATAGGCTCTTGTCTTCCTTGATGCTGAGGTAGATCGGCTTGTCCGGCCTGGGCGCGGGCTTGGCGGTGGAGGCGGGCAGGTCGACCTTGATGTCGACCGTCGCCAGGGGGGCCGCCACCATGAAGATGATGAGCAGCACCAGCATTACGTCGATGAAGGGGGTGACGTTGATCTCGTGGGTTTCCTGGAGATCATCGCCCCCATCGTTCAGATGGATTCCCATGACTCAGCCTACTTTCACCATTTGCGGAGACTGGCCACGCTCGGCCGTGTGATGGTCGAGGTCGCGGCTGACCAGCAGCAGGACCTGGGCCGACGCGTCGGACACCTGCGCCTTGTAACCGGCGATGGAGCGAGCGAAGACGTTGTAGATGACTACCGCCGGGATCGCCGCGACGAGACCAAGGGCCGTGGCCAACAGCGCTTCGGCGATACCGGGGGCGACCACGGCGAGGTTGGTGGTCTGGGATTTGGCGATGCCGATGAAGCTGTTCATGATGCCCCAGACGGTGCCGAACAGGCCGACGAAGGGTGCGGTGGAGCCGATGGTAGCGAGCACGCCGGTACCCTGGCTCATCTGACGACCGCTGGCGGCGACCAGGCGCTCGAGGCGGAAGCTGACGCGTTCCTTGATGCCTTCTTTCTCGCGGGTGTTGCTGGAGAGCTTCACCTCTTCCTGGGCGTCCTGCACCAGCTGGTGGGAGATGCAGGTGCCGTTGCTGACCTTCTGTCCGGCTTCGTTCAGGGTGCGGGCGGATTTCAGGGTGCCCAGTTCACGGCGCAGGCGGCGCTTGGCGGCGAGCAGCTCGAAGCCCTTGGCGATCCACACGGTCCAGGTCAGGACGGAGGCCAGAGCCAGTCCAATCATCACGGCCTTCACCACGATATCGGCGTTCTGGTACATGCCCCAGGGGGACAGGTCGTGGGCTAGCGTCAGCTCGCCTTCCGCCCCGGCTGCCAGCGGGTCGGTCGGAATGGCGTTCGGGTCCAGGGCGGCAGCGTCGGCCTGCACTGCGGTGCCGCCGGCGGCCGGGGTGGCGGCGGTGTTGGTAGCATTGGCCTGGGCAGCGGCGGGCTGGCTCGCGGCGGCCGGCTCCTCGGCAAAGGAGGCGCTGGGTACCAGCATCATGCTGATCAGCAGGGCTGCCAGCAGGCGAGGTGGGCGGGAGGCAATGTTGGGCTGTACGTTGCGAGCGTTGGATTTCATGCTGGCCGGACCTGAAGGAAAGGAAGCGATTTCGTCCAACGGCATTGAGGTAGCAGCCTGGACCGAAGGGTTCGCATTATTGCAAGTAATTCTTGTTTGTAGAAGTGACTATTTATCGATCACATTGCCGTTTGGCGATTCGAAGGCGTGCCGTGAGTGATTGGCGATTGCCTGCCATGGCCCTATCCTGAGGACTTTTTCGGAGTTTTCCCGATGTCCGCTTCCCTCCTGATCGCCGGCTGCGGCGATATTGGCAGCCGCCTGGCTACCGAGATGTTGCAGGCCGGCTGGACTATCCATGGCCTTCGCCGCCAGGTTTCGGCGTTGCCAGCGGGTGTGTTGCCGGTAGCTGGCGACCTCGAGCGGGCCGACTGTCCGACGGGCTGGCCCCAGGGGACCCTGGACTATCTGGTCTACAGCGCGGCGGCCAACCAGCACGATGAGGCCGGCTACCGCTTGGCCTACGTCGAAGGCCTTCGCCACGTGCTCGCGTGGTTGGCTCAGCACGGCCAGGTGCCGCGGCGCGTTCTGTTTGTCTCCAGCAGCGGGGTTTATGGTCAGCGAGACGGCGAGTGGATCGACGAGACTTCCCCGGCCGAGGCCGAGGGTTATTCCGGCCAGGTCATGCTGGAGGCCGAGCGCCTCGTCCTGGGCAGCGGCATTCCCGCTACCTGTGTGCGCCTGACGGGTATCTACGGTCCTGGACGCGAGTGGCTGCTCAAGCAAGTGCGCATGGGCTATCGCGTGGTCAGCGAGCCGCCGCTCTATGCAAACCGTATCCACGCTGACGATTGCGCCGGCTTGCTGGCTCATCTGCTCAAGGCTGATGCCGACGGTGTGGCGCTGGACGATTTTTATATCGGTGTCGACGATACGCCGGCTCCGTTGCACGAGGTTGTGGGTTGGTTGCGCGAGCGGATGGGCGTGACGGAGTGGGCCGACGAGTCGACAGTACGCCGCTCCGGCAGCAAGCGCTGCAGCAACGCCCGCGCCCGAGCCCTGGGCTGGACGCCGCGTTACCCGAGCTACCGCGAAGGCTACGGGGCGATCCTCAGCGGAGCCTGAACATGGATGCCAACCGCATGCTGGCTCGCCCCTGGTTACCGGGGGTGGAGTTGTTTCATGCGGATTTCTCCGGGCAGCCCTTTGGCCGTCACAGCCACGACGCCTTCGCCATTGGCGCCATCCTGCATGGCGTAGGCGGCTATCAGTGCCGGGGTGAACGCCATGCGCTGCCGGCGGGCACTCTGTCGCTGATGAACCCCGAAGAGCCCCACACCGGGCATGCAGAATCCGAGCGGCTGATCTATCGCATGCTCTACGTCGAAGAGTCGCGCCTGCCGACCCTGCTCGGGCGCAAGCGCTTGCCCGATGGGTTTCGCGAGTTGAATCCGGCCGATGACGGGCAGGTGGCGGCCGGACTGGCGCGCTTGGCGGCGGAGTTCGAGCGTGGCGATGCGCTGGCGCTGGAGAGCGAATTGCTGGATGTGCTTGAACTGGTGTTCGTCCGCCACGGCGGCCTGCGTGCGGCGGCACCCGCATCCCGGGATGGCGGTGTGACGAATTTCCTGCGCGACTACCTGGAGGCTCACTACGCTGAGGCCGTGAGCCTCGAGCAACTGGCCGGGCTGGTGCAGCGACATCCGCGTCATCTGATCGACGCATTTCGTCGTGCCTACGGTGTACCGCCGCACACCTACCTGCTGCAACGCCGGGTGCGCGAGGCCAAGCGCCTGCTTTTGAGCAATCAGCCGCCACTGGAGGTGGCGCTGTCCCTGGGTTTTTACGATCAGGCCCACTTCTCCGGTACATTCAAACGCTTCACCGGCGTGACGCCGGGGCAGTTCCGCCGAGCCGCGCGTACCTGAGAGCCTGTTCACGATCTGCTGCGCGTCGACCATGCCGCGTTAAAAGCAGGCCCGGAGTGTTCATTTACAACTCGTAAACTAGCGTGCGAGCCCGGCCCGCTTCCTCGCCTGCTTTCGCCTTGCATGGCTCTAGCTCGCGAAACCGTGATCAGACTCTGAGTTTTCTCCAAGACCGCTTGAGCCACGGACTTCGACACTGTCCGCAGCACTTCACGGAGGCTCGAAGCCATGCTCGCGTTGTTCCTGCTGGTCGCCAGTACCCACTTCGCTGCCCTGCTGTCGCCAGGGCCCGATTTCTTCCTGTTGCTGCGGGCCGGACTGGTCAATGGCCTGCGCCACGCGGATGGTGCTGCGGCGGGCATCGCGCTGGCCAATTTGCTGAGCATGCTGCTGGTCTTGCTGGCCCTCAGCCTGTTGCCCGCTTCGAACGGGACGTTCTGGCAGGTGCTGCAACTGGTTGGCGGTGGCTATTTCATCTGGATCGGCACCCAGGCGCTGCTGGCGACCCGTGAGCTGGAACTGCCGCAGGCCAAGGCGGGTGGGCATGGATCGTGGCGGCTCGGATTTTTCGAGGGGCTGCTGGCCAGCAGTCTCAATCCCAAGCTGCCGCTCTTCTATGCCGGACTGTTCGGTGTGCTGCGCAATGCGGCTATGCCCGGCTGGGGGCTGGTCATGAGCATGGGCTGGATGACAGTGGTGGTGCTGTTCTGGGATATGGCGCTGGTGCGATTGCTGGACCACCCGCGCTGGCGTAGTTGGCTGCAACTCCGGGTCCGGGCGCTGGATAGGTTTTGCGGCGCGTTGTTGCTGGCGCTGGGGGGATGGCTGGCGATCGGGGTGATGGGTGGCGTATAGGTTGGCGCTAAGTGGAGCGAAGCCCAATATGTGTTCGTTGGGCTTCGCTACGGTTCAGTCGCGCTCCAGCAGCCAGGCACGCTTGCCGGGGGCGTACTCTGGCATCTCGTCGATATGCGCACGGTTACGCGCTTCGAGGATTTCCAGCTCATCACCATCGTGGACGAAGATCCAGGCCGCACCCTGTTTGCCGTTCTGTAGCCAGATGCTGTCGTTCTCGCCGCTCATCGCGGCGCAGTCGCCAGCGAGGCAGAGGGCATAGCGATCAGCGCCCGGGAGGCCTTCCAGGCTGCCATCAGGATTGAACTTGACCAGGCCGCCCTGGCCTTGCCCTTCGACGATTTTCCAGGTTCCGCCGAGATAGGCGGAGTAGAGCGCGTGCTCGAATGCGCTGCCAAGCGGTGCCCCTTCGGCAGGATTCTGGTCCGGATGGACGAAGCGTTGTTCGGGGAGGTTATCGCTGGCTTTCTGCACCAGTTCCTTGCCGTCCACTTCAAGTTCTTCGTGGTAGTCGCCGTAGAAGTCCACTCGCCAGCCGTCATCTTCCTGGGCCGCGAGGCGCCCTTCACCCAGTTCGAAGCCATTGCTGTAGTGGGCCTCGCCGGATTTCTGGTCGATCTGCCACTCCAGGTTCGGGCCATAGGCGAGCAGGGACTCGCGTAACTTGCCCTCTTTGGCTGCGGCATTGATGGCCGCCTGGTTGATCCAGATGCCGCTCGGGTCTGATGACGTGCTGGAGCAGCCGCCAAGAATGGCCGCACAGAGCAGCAGGGGGAGGGTGTGACGCATGACGGATTCCTTCCGGAACGATGCCACGGACCGAGCGGCCCGTGGCAGAGGTAACTTATTCGAGGACCAGGATGGCGTCCATTTCCACCTGGGAGCCGCGCGGCAGCGCAGCTACGCCAATGGCGGCGCGAGCCGGGTAGGGCTGCTCGAAGTAACGACCCATGACTTCATTGACCTTGGCGAAGTGGGACAGGTCGGTCAGGAAGATGTTCAGTTTGACGATGTCCTTGAAGGAACCGCCCGCGGCTTCGGCCACGGCTTTCAGGTTCTCGAAGACCTGCACGGTCTGGGCTTCGAAGCCTTCGACCAGCTCCATGGTTTTCGGGTCCAGCGGGATCTGGCCGGACATGTAGACGGTGTTGCCGGCCTTGATGGCCTGAGAGTAAGTGCCGATGGCGGCAGGGGCCTTGTCGCTGCTGATGACGGTCTTGCTCATGAGAACTCCTTTGGGCTCTTGGGATCAGCTACGCCCGCACGCGGGTGATGCGGATCACCCCCTTGAGCGCGCGCAGCTTCTTGATCACTCGGGCCAGGTGCACGCGGTCGTGCACGCTGACCACCAGCTGGACCACGCTGATGCGGCCATCGCGCTCGTCCATGCTGATCTTCTCGATATTGCCGTCGGCGGCATTGACACTGCTGGCCAGCAGGGCGATCAGGCCGCGCTGGTGCTCCAGCTCGACGCGCAGCTCGACGTTGAATTCGCCGGCAACGTCCTTGGCCCACGACAGCTGGATGCATTTCTCCGGGTTGTGTCGGATTTCGCTGATGTTCTTGCAGTTCTCAAGGTGCACCACCATGCCCTTGCCGGCGGAAAGGTGGCCGACGATGGGGTCGCCCGGAATCGGCGTGCAGCACTTGGCATAGCTCAGCACCAGGCCCTCGGTGCCGCGGATTGCCAGCGGCCCCTCGGGGTTCGGCAGCTGTTCGCCGTCGCTGGCCAGCAGGCGGCGGGCGACTACGTAGGCCATGCGGTTGCCGAGGCCGACGTCTTCCAGCAGGTCTTCGATCACGTCCAGGCGGTACTCGCCGAGGACAGCCTGGACGCGTTCGGGGCTGATCTTGTCCAGATGGCTCTCGAAACCGGCCAGAGCCTTGTTCAACAGGCGTTCGCCGAGGCTGATGGATTCGGAGCGACGCTGCTGCTTGAGGGCGTGGCGAATGTGAGTACGTGCCTTGCCGGTCACGACGAAGTTGAGCCAGGCCGGATTCGGTCGCGCGCCGGGCGCCGTGACGATTTCCACTGTCTCGCCGCTCTGTAGCGGTTCCGAGAGGGGCGCCAGGCGGCGATTGATGCGGCAGGCGATGCAGGTGTTGCCGACGTCGGTATGCACCGCGTAGGCGAAGTCGACCGCGGTGGAGCCTTTCGGCAACTCCATGATGCGGCCCTTGGGCGTGAACACGTAGACCTCGTCGGGGAAGAGGTCGATCTTCACGCTCTCGATGAATTCGAGTGAGTTACCGGCGCGTTGCTGCAGTTCCAGGATGCCCTTGACCCACTGGCGTGCCCTGGCATGGGTGCCCTTGGGCTGGTCGTCCTCGGTGGACTTGTACAGCCAGTGGGCGGCGATGCCGTTGTTGGCCATCTCTTCCATTTCACGGGTGCGGATCTGGATTTCGATGGGCACGCCGTGCATGCCGAACAGGGTGGTATGCAGCGACTGGTAGCCGTTGGCCTTGGGAATCGCGATGTAGTCCTTGAAACGCCCCGGCAGCGGCTTGTACAGGTTGTGCACGGCGCCGAGCACGCGATAGCAGGTGTCGACCTTGTCGACGATGATGCGGAAGGCGTAGACGTCCATGATCTCGTTGAACGCCCGGCGCTTGCCGCGCATCTTCTTGTAGATGCTGTAGAGATGTTTCTCGCGGCCGATGACCTCGCCTTCCATGCCTTCGCGGCGCAGGCAGTTGGTCAGCGACTCCTCGATCTTGTTGACGATTTCCTTGCGGTTGCCGCGGGCGCGCCGCACCGCCGCGCGAATGCGCTCCGAGCGCATCGGGTGCATGGCCTTGAAACCGAGGTCCTCGAACTCCACGCGCATGCTGTGCATACCCAGCCGGTTGGCGATGGGGGCGTAGATTTCCAGGGTTTCCTTGGCAATGCGCCGGCGCTTCTCACCGGATAGCACTTCCAGCGTGCGCATGTTGTGCAGGCGGTCGGCCAGCTTGACCAGGATCACGCGGATATCGCGCGCCATGGCCATGGCCATCTTCTGGAAGTTTTCGGCCTGGGCTTCGGCCTTGGACTCGAAATTCATCTGGGTCAGCTTGCTGACCCCATCCACCAGCTCGGCGACGGTCTCGCCGAATTGCGCGCAAAGGGCTTCCTTGGCGATGCCGGTGTCCTCGATCACGTCATGCAGCATCGCGGCCATCAGGCTTTGATGGTCCATGTGCATGTCGGCGAGGATGCTTGCTACGGCAAGCGGATGAGTGACGTAGGCTTCACCGCTGCGGCGGCGCTGGCCGTCGTGGGCTTGCTCTGCGTAAAAGTAGGCTCGGCGCACCAGGTTGACCTGGTCGGCGCCGAGATAGGTCGAAAGTCGATCGGCGAGGGCGTCTATGCTCGGCAAGATGTCTCTCCTTGCCGACCTTCATGACCCTGCGCCGTGCGACGTCGACCAGGCATGGATTCAGAGGGCCTCGTTGGCCTCGTCCTCGAATGCGGCGAACAGCGGCTCTTCTTCAACGATGTCTTCCTGGGCGACGACTTCATAGTCGACCAGGCCGGCAGCGATTTCGCGCAGGGCGACTACGGTCGGCTTGTCATTTTCCCAGGCTACCTTCGGCTCTTTGCCGCCGGTGGCCAGCTGACGGGAACGCTTGGTAGCGAGCATGACCAGCTCGAAGCGGTTGTCGACATTGTCCAGGCAATCTTCAACGGTAACGCGGGCCATGGTGTTCCTCGTAGCACGAAATGAATGGCTGATGCTGTGCCCAATTGGGCGAGCGGACTGAATAGTCTAAAAAATCGCCAGCAATTAGGGAAGCGCCGATTTTCGGCGCTTTGCGGGTGGAGTGTGGCTCAGGACCGACGCGGGGGCTAGCTATGAAAGCGATAGAGAGTCGTGCAGCTAGTCGAGCAGGCGGGCCAGCAGGGCGCCGTGGCGGACTTGTTGCGAGTCGTGGCGCAGCTGGTTCGCACGGAAGATGGACTTGAGGTCTTCCAGGGCTATGGCGAAATCGTCGTTGATCACCAGGTAGTCGTACTCGACGTAGTGGCTCATCTCGCTGACGGCCTCGCGCATGCGGCGCTCGATGATCTCTTCGCTGTCCTGGCCGCGGTTGTCGAGGCGCTGGCGCAGGGCTTCCTGGCTTGGCGGCAGGATGAATATGGACTTGGCCAGGGGCATCAGGCGACGGACCTGCTGGGCGCCTTGCCAGTCGATCTCGAGAATCAGGTCATGGCCTTCGGCCAGGGTCTGCTGGACCCAGCGCTGGGAGGTACCGTAGAGATTGCCGAAGACTTCAGCGTGTTCCAGGAAGTCGCCGTGCTCGAGCATCTGCACGAACTCTTCGCGGCTCACGAAGTTGTAGTTGACGCTGTCCACCTCGCCCGGGCGCATGCCGCGGGTGGTGTGGGAAACCGAAACGCGGATATTGGGTTCGGCGTCGATCAACGCCTTGACCAGGCTGGTCTTGCCGGCGCCGGAGGGGGCGGAAACGATGTACAGGGTGCCGGGAGTGGCGGTCATGGGGGCGGTCTCTTACTCGATATTCTGGACTTGTTCGCGCATCTGCTCGATCAACACCTTGAGGTTGACCGCAGCCTGAGTACTGCGCGGGTCGAAGGCCTTGGAGCCCAGGGTATTGGCTTCACGGTTGAGTTCCTGCATCAGGAAGTCCAGGCGGCGGCCGGCGGCGCCGCCAGCCTTGAGCACGCGGCGGACTTCGCTGATGTGGGTGCCGAGGCGGTCCAGTTCTTCGGCGACGTCACTCTTCTGCGCCAGTAGGACCATCTCCTGCTCCAATCGTTGCGGATCGAGCTCTGCCTTCATTTCGGAGAAGCGATCGAGGATCTTCTGTCTCTGTGCTGCGAGCATCTGCGGGACCAGGGCGCGTAGGGCTGTGACGTCTTCCTGCATGGCATCCAGGCGGTCATTGAGCAGGCGAGCCAGCTCGGCACCTTCACGGGCACGGCCTTTCTTCAGCTCGTCAAGCGCCTGGGAGAAGGCTTCCATGGCGGCTGCATTGAGCGCCTGCGGGTCCTCAGCATCGGCCACCAGTACGCCCGGCCAGGCGAGGACTTCCAGGGGGTTGAGCGGTGCGGGTTGCTGGATCAGCGCGGCAACGCTTTCGGCGGCCTTGATCAGCTGGCCGGCGCGCTCGCGATCCACCTGCAGCGGCTTGCCAGTGCTTTCTTCTGCCAGGCGCAGAGTGCATTCAACCTTGCCGCGCGACAGGCCCTGGCGCAGGGCGTCGCGCACGGGGCCTTCGAGGTCACGGAAGGATTCCGGCAGACGCAGGTGGGGTTCGAGATAACGGTGGTTGACCGAGCGCAGTTCCCAGCTCAGGGTGCCGTGGGAGCCGGCCCGTTCAACGCGTGCGAAGGCGGTCATGCTGTGCACCATGGGGTTTCCTCTCGGTTTCGACGATCAAAGGAGGCGATTGTAGCCCAGGCGGCTTGCGCCTCCCAACGTGGCGATGTCCCCCATGCCCCGGGGCCTCTATAATGGCGGGCAGATTTCTCCCGAACAGGTAAGCCCGAATGAAACGTCCCAGTGGCCGCGCGGCCGAACAGCTGCGTCCGATCCGCATCACCCGCAACTACACCAAGCACGCCGAAGGCTCTGTACTGGTGGAGTTCGGGGATACCAAGGTGATCTGCACGGCCAGCGTCGAGTCCGGCGTGCCGCGCTTCCTCAAGGGGCAGGGTCAGGGCTGGCTGACTGCCGAATACGGCATGTTGCCGCGCGCCACTGGCGAGCGTAACCAGCGCGAGGCCAGTCGTGGCAAGCAGGGTGGCCGCACCCTGGAGATCCAACGGCTCATCGGCCGCTCGCTGCGCGCGGCGCTGGACATGACCAAGCTGGGCGAGAACACCATCTACCTGGATTGCGATGTGATTCAGGCCGACGGTGGCACCCGCACCGCTTCCATCACCGGTGCCATGGTGGCCCTGGTTGATGCGCTGAAGGTGCTGAAGAAGCGTGGCGCCCTGAAAGGCGAGCCGCTGAAGCAGATGGTTGCCGCCGTTTCCGTGGGCATCTACCAAGGTGAGCCGGTTCTGGACCTGGACTACCTGGAAGACGCAGCTGCCGAAACTGACCTGAACGTAGTCATGACCGATGCCGGTGGCTTCATCGAAGTGCAGGGCACCGCCGAAGGTGCGCCCTTCCAGCCGGAAGAGCTGACGGCCATGCTCGACCTGGCGCGCCAGGGTCTGAACGAGCTGTTCGAGCTGCAGCGCGCCGCGCTGGCCGACTGACGGCACATCCGCACGAGGAGACGTGGGAATGGACGAACCTACTCAATATCAGGAGCCGAACAGGGAAGTGCGGCAATGGGCGATGTTCTGCCATTTCTCCGCATTCCTCGGCCTGGTGTTTCCCTTTGGCAATCTGCTGGGGCCACTGATCGTCTGGCAGATCAAGAAGGACCTCGATCCCTTCGTCGACGCCCAGGGCAAGGAAGCGCTGAATTTCCAGATCACCGTGGCGCTGGCTGTCGTACTGTGTTTCCTGCTGATGCTGGTGGTGATCGGCTTCCCGCTGCTCGGGCTGGTGAGTATCGGTGCGCTGGTGCTCACGATCATCGCCGGGATCAAGGCCAACGAAGGTCAGGCATACCGCTACCCCTTCTGCTGGCGACTGGTGAAATAGGCCGAATTGCGGACAAGAAAAAGCCGGCTCGAAAGCCGGCTTTTTTCTGCCTGGATCACACGCTCAGCAACCAGTCGTAGTCGACAATCAGCGGTGCGTGCTGCGAGAAGCGCGGTTGGCGCGGCAGCTTGGCGCTACGCACGAAGCGGCGCAGACCCGGCGTCAGCACCTGGTAGTCGAAGCGCCAGCCGAGGTTGAGCATCTCGGCCTGCTCGCTGTCCGGCCACCAGCTGAACTGGTCGCCTTCGCGGCTGACCTCACGTAGAGCATCGACATAACCCATGTTGCCGAACACTTCGTCCATCCATGCACGCTCGGGCGCCAGGAAGCCGGGGATCTGCTGGCAATCGCGCCAGTTCTTAACATCCAGCTTCTGGTGGGCGACGTAGAGCGAGCCGCAGTAGATGTATTCGCGACGCTTGCGGCGCTGCTTGTTCAGGTAATGGGTGAGGTCGTCCATGAACTTGAACTTATGGTTCAGATTCTCGTCCCCGCCTTGCCCGGAAGGCAGCAGCAGGGTGGCGATGCTCACTTTGTCGAAATCAGCCTGCAGATAGCGTCCGTACCGATCGCAGGACTCGAAGCCGAGTCCCCAGATAACCGCCTTGGGTTGCAACCGCGAATAGAGCGCCACGCCACCTTGGGCAGGCACTTCGGCATCGCCGGCGTAGAGGAAATAACCATCCAGTTGGAAGGCAGGGTCGTCCAGGTCGAAGGCGGAGGCACGTGTGTCTTGCAGGCAGATCACGTCGGCATTCTGAGCTTGCAGCCAGCTGAGGAGACCTCGCTCGGCTGCCGCTTGAATACCATTCACGTTCACACTGATGATCCGCATAAATGGCCCCCAAAAACACGTGCGTGTATGATACCCGAGCTCTTTCTTTTTAGCTAAATCCGTGCCGTCCGAGGCTTTTCATGCAGGCGTACCAGCGCGATTTCATTCGCTTTGCCATCGAGCGCGGAGTTCTGCGTTTCGGTGAGTTCACTCTCAAATCCGGGCGTACCAGCCCCTATTTCTTCAATGCCGGCCTGTTCAACAGTGGCCTGGCTCTTGCCCAGCTCGGCCGATTCTATGCGGCCGCCGTGGTGGACAGCGGCATTCCTTTCGATGTGCTGTTCGGTCCGGCCTACAAGGGCATCCCATTGGCAGCGGCGACTGCCGTGTCACTGGCCGAGCATCATCAGATCGACATCCCGTGGTGTTTCAACCGCAAGGAAGCCAAGGACCACGGCGAAGGCGGCACCCTGGTCGGTGCGCCGCTTGCCGGTCGCGTGCTGATCATTGATGACGTCATTACCGCCGGCACCGCGATTCGCGAGGTGATGCAGATCATCCAGGCGCAGAATGCCCAGGCGGCCGGTGTGTTGATCGCGCTGAACCGTCAGGAGCGTGGCCAGGGTGAACTCTCAGCTATACAGGAAGTAGAGCGCGACTTCGGCATCCCGGTGGTCAGCATCGTGTCCCTGGAGCAGGTACTGGAATACCTGGCCGGTGACGCGGAGTTGAAGAAGCACCTGCCCGCCGTGGAAGCCTATCGCGCCAACTTCGGAATCTGACCATTCGGGGCTGGGAGTCCTCATGCTGACGTCGCCTGCATTCCGCTACAGCGTGGTGCTGTTTCTGCTGCTGCCGGCTCTGGCCGGCGCGGCGGAGCTGTATCGCTATGTCGACGACAAGGGCGTGACCGTTCTTGATCGCCAGGGCGTACCACCGGAATACATCGGCAAGGGTTACGAGGTGCTCAACGAGCAGGGCAGGGTCATTCGCGTGATTCCGCCTGCGCCCAGCCGTGAGGAAATGCAGCGTCAGCTGGACGCCAAGGCCCGGGCCAGCTCCGATGCCCAGTTGCTGCGTCTGTATACCAGCGTTGAGGATGTTGACCGCGCTCTGGTTCGCAAGTTGGCTGAGCTGGACGGGCTGATCGGCGTCGCCCGAGGCAACCAGCAGTCGTTGCGCACCCAGCAGGCCAACCTTCAGAGCCAGGCGGCGGAAAGCGAGCGGGCTGGACGTGAAGTGCCGGCGCACCTCGTGGAGCAGATCAACAACCTGCGCGACCAGCAGAAAGGGCTAGACAAGGATATCGCTCGATACGAGAAAAGCCGCGAAGCCGCCAAGGCTGCTTTCGCAGCTGATCGTGCGCGCCTGGCCGAGCTACTCGGCGGAGTTCGCTGACCTGCCTCAATCGGTCGGTGCGATCCGCTCGAAACCCCGCACCCGTTCCCTCAGCCAGTCCGGCAGCCGCAGACTTCTGCGATTGTCGGCGTCGGCATGCACGTAGACCACCTCGCCCGAGGTGAGTTGATCGTTTCCACGCCAGATGCCCAGCTCGAAGGCCATGCTCGCGCCGCCCAGACGACTAACCCGCACACCGATATCCAGCAGGTCGTCGAAGCGCGCTGGCGCCAGGTACTCGAGCAATGTCTTCACTGCGAAGAAGTCGCCGCCGTCCTTCAGCAGGTCGGCTGGGTAGGCCACTTCCAGGCTTCGGAAATACTCGGTGATGGCGACATCGGCGTAGGTCAGGTAGTTGCCATTGAAGACGATGCCTTGCGGGTCGACTTCGGCCCAGCGCACGCGCAAGGCGTGGAAGTAGCTGAAGTCGTCGCGGGACAGTCTGGCCATTTCCTGCTCCTTGAATAAAACAGGCCGGATCACTCCGGCCTGCCTGGGTTTCGCTCCGCTCAGTGACGCTTGCGGTTGGTGATCAGGGTGCCGACGCCGCTGTCGGTGAAGATCTCCAGCAGCACCGCGTGGGGCACACGACCGTCGATGATGTGCGCGGCATTCACGCCGCCCTGCACCGCGTCCAGGGCGCAGCGGATCTTCGGCAGCATGCCGCCGTAGATGGTGCCATCGGCGATCAGGTCGTTGACCTGCTCGGTGGAAAGGCCAGTGAGCACCTGGCCCTGCTTGTCCATCAGGCCGGCGATGTTGGTCAGAAGCATCAGCTTCTCGGCCTTCAGCGCCTCGGCCACCTTGCCGGCTACCAGGTCGGCGTTGATGTTGTACGACTCGCCGTTGGCGCCGACACCGATCGGTGCGATCACCGGGATGAAGTCACCTTGTACCAGCATGTTCAGCAGGTCGGTATTGACGCTGGCAACCTCACCCACGTGGCCGATGTCGATGATCTCTGGCTGGGTCATCTCCGGGGTCTGGCGGGTGACGGTGAGCTTCTTCGCGCGGATCAGCTCGGCGTCCTTGCCGGTCAGGCCGATGGCACTGCCGCCGTGGCGGTTGATCAGGTTGACGATGTCCTTGTTCACCTGGCCGCCGAGAACCATCTCCACTACATCCATGGTCTGGGCGTCGGTCACGCGCATGCCGTCGACGAAGTGGCTTTCGATGGACAGGCGCTTGAGCAGGTCACCGATCTGCGGGCCACCGCCGTGCACTACCACGGGGTTGATGCCGACAGCCTTCATCAGCACCACGTCGCGGGCGAAGCTGGCCTTCAGCTCGTCGCTCTCCATGGCGTTGCCGCCGTACTTGACCACCAGGGTCTTGCCGACGAAGCGGCGGATATAAGGCAGCGCTTCGGACAGGACCTGGGCGACGTGGGAAGCAGCGTCAAGGCTGAGGGTCATGCTGGGCTCCAGTGAAACAGATCAGAACGGCAGGTTGAGTTCAGGGGCGATGAGGGTGAGCTGGCTGCGGAACACCTGCTTGATGCGTTCCAGCTCTTCCTCGGTGTCGGCCTCGAAGCGCAGCACCAGCACGGGAGTCGTGTTGGAGGCGCGGCACAGGCCCCAGCCCTTCGGATAATCGACACGCACGCCATCGAGGGTGGTGAGGTTGGCTTCGCCCCAATTGGCCTCGCGTTGCAGGCGCTCGATCAGGAGGAACTTGGTCTCATCGGTGACGGTGATGTTGATTTCCGGAGTGGAGACGTCTTTCGGGAAGGCCGAGAACACATGTTCCGCATCACGCTTGTCCTGACTGAGGATTTCCAGCAGACGGGCGGCGCTGTAGATGCCGTCGTCGAAGCCGTACCAGCGCTCCTTGAAGAAGATGTGGCCGCTCATTTCGCCGGCCAGCAGGGCGCCGGTTTCCTTCATCTTCTTCTTGATCAGCGAGTGGCCGGTTTTCCACATCACCGGACGGCCGCCATAACCGCTGATGAGAGAGGTCAGGCGGCGGGTGCACTTGACGTCGAAAATGATGTCGGCGCCCGGATTGCGCGATACCACGTCCTTGGCGAACAGCATCAGCAGGCGGTCCGGGTAGATGATGGTGCCTTCGTTTGTCACCACGCCAACGCGGTCGCCGTCGCCGTCGAAGGCCAGGCCCAGGTCGGCTTTCTCTTCCTTCACCTTGGCGATCAGGTCTTCCAGGTTCTCCGGCTTGCCCGGGTCCGGGTGGTGGTTCGGGAAGGTGCCGTCGACGTCGCAGAACAGCGGGATCACGGTGCAGCCCAGGGCCTCGATCAATTGCGGGGCGATCACGCCGGCTACGCCGTTGCCGCAGTCGACGACGACGCGCATGGGCTTGGCCAGGGCGATGTCGTCACGGATTTCACGGAAGTAACGGTCCAGCACGTCGATCGCTTCAATGCTGCCGACGCCACTGGCCAGATCGTTGTTCTGGATGCGGGTATGCAGGGCGGTGATCTGCTCGTTGGCCAGGGTTTCGCCGGCCACCATGATCTTGAAGCCGTTGTAGTCCGGCGGGTTGTGGCTGCCGGTGAGCATCACGCCGGATTTGCCGGCCAGTACGTTGGCGGCATAGTAGAGCGCCGGAGTCGGCACCATGCCGACGTCGGTGACCTGGCAGCCGCAGTCCATCAGGCCCTGGATCAGCGCCTGGACCAGTTCGGGGCCGGACAGGCGACCGTCGCGGCCTACGGAAACGTTGGGTTCGCCACGGGCCAGGCTCTCGGACCCGATGGCGCGACCTACCCAGTAGGCGGTCTCTGTGGTGAGGGTGTCGCCGACCACGCCGCGGATGTCATAGGCGCGGAAAATGCTGGCGGGCAGAGGGGGAGCGATCTGTTCGATGCTGGTCATGGCGGGGGCTTGCTCCAATCCCAGGAGGTCCTGGTCTTCGTCGAGGATGTCGATATCGAGAATGTCGGTATCTTGGAAACGTGGGTCGGCCGATTCGGCCGGCCGGGCGGATGCCGTCGCAACGTGGTCGCCGGCGGGCGCCTGGACCAGGCCATTCTCCGGCGCCGGCTCGGGTTTGCGCCTGGGTTGGCGCGCGAGCGCCTGGGCCAGGCTGTCCAGCGCTGGCAGGCGCAGACTTAAGGGTTTGACGCTCTTGCCGTTCGAGAGTTCTTGCAGCAGCTGATTGAGCTGCTCGGCGTCGTCGCGCAGCTTGCGTTGCAGGGCGCCCTGGCTGAGCTTCAGTCCGAGGACTGCACCGCCGAGGGCGAGCAGGGCGGCCAGCGCCAGTAGCAAGGGAGAAAGGTTGGTCTGAGTCAGGGCCTGTCCAGGTGTGAAACTGAGCTTCCAGTTAGGGTTGCCGCTGTCCAGGGCGATGGGAGTGGCACCGTCGGCCTGGCCGCGCTGTGCGAGGACCTGGGCCGGAGCGTTGCTGAACTGCTGGATCAGTTGCAGCTGACCGATATCCGACGATATCGACGGCAGGCTGCGCAGCAGTCGGTCCAGGTCGAACACCAGCAGCAGTGTGCCCTGGGACACGCTCTGTTCATTCAGGCGCAGCGGTGCGGCGCTGTAGACGAGCCAGCGATCACCCACCTTGTAGGCTTCCGGGCTGGGTTGCTGGCCGCTTTCCAGGCGCCGCAGCATGTCGAGTGCGGCAAAGTTCATTGGCGCGGCACGTTGACTGTTCTGTTGGGCCTGCCCGGGCAGGTTGAGGTGGGCATCGATCACTCCGTCGCGATAACCCAGCCTGCGTTCGGCGGCGAGCCACTGTCCGGCGTCGCCACTGTTGAGGGCGTCGATCAGGCCGGGGTCTTGGGCGGCGGCATTAGTATCCGCCTGCAACTGGACGATCGCCTGGCGCAGGGTGGCTGCCTGGCTGCTGCCCCAGGCCTGGCCGAGCTGGTCGACTCGGCTCTGCTCGGCAGGACCGAGGACTCCGAGCCAGAGCAGGGCGCCAGCGGCGGCGACGCCTGTCAGTGCGGCGAGCGCGCCGGGGAGCAGGTCGCCAGAGCCTTTGCGGGGGTGCCTGGAGTCGGTCGGCCGGCTGGCCACTCCGTGAGTGGTGGCGTCCTTGCTACTGCGCTTGAAGAGTTTCACTGAACGTCTCCTGGGCGGTTCGTCCTGGTGTGGTTCTATCAGTGGCTGCCGGTGTGACCGAAGCCGCCGGCGCCACGTTCGCTTTCGTGGAACTCGTCGACAAGTTCGAAGTGCGCCTGGACCACGGGCACCAGTACCAGCTGGGCGATGCGTTCACCAATGGCGATGTGGAAGGCAGTCTGGCCGCGGTTCCAGCAGGACACCATCAGCTCGCCCTGGTAGTCGGAGTCGATCAGGCCTACCAGGTTCCCGAGGACCACGCCATGCTTGTGGCCAAGGCCGGAGCGCGGCAGGACCAGCGCGGCCAGGCCTGGGTCGGCGATGTGAATCGACAGGCCGGTGGGAATGAGGATTGTCTGGCCCGGCTCTAGGATCACTTCTTCCTTGAGCATGGCGCGCAGGTCGAGGCCGGCGGAGCCTGGGGTGGCATATTGCGGCAGCGGGAATTCGCTGCCGAGACGGGAATCGAGGATCTTGGCTTGCAGTGAGTGCATGGAGTCTCAGGCCTGGTTGAGGCGGTCGGCGATGAAGGCGATCAGCTGGCGGGCGATCTTGCCCTTGCTGGTCTGGGCGAAGCTGGATTGGGCCAGGTCGCGGTCGATGACCGTGATGGCGTTTTCCTCACTGTTGAAGCCAATGCTTGGGTTGGCCACGTCATTGGCGACGATCAGGTCGAGGTTCTTGTCCTTGAGTTTTCGCGAAGCGTACTCGAGCAGGTTCTCGGTCTCGGCGGCGAAGCCCACGCTGAACGGGCGGTCGGTGCGGCCGGCGAGCGTCGCGAGGATATCGGGGTTGCGCACCAGCTGCAGCAGCAGGCCTTCGCCACTGGTCGGGTCTTTTTTCATTTTGTGCTGTGCAACCACTTCCGGGCGGTAATCAGCCACGGCGGCGGCGGCGATCAGCAGGTCGCAGGGCATGGCCGCTTCGCAGGCAGCGAGCATGTCGCGGGCGCTGACGACGTCGATGCGGTTGACCCGGTCCGGCGTGGGCAGGTGCACCGGACCTGTGATCAGGGTCACCTTGGCGCCGGCTTCCACAGCGGCCTCGGCGAGGGCGAAGCCCATCTTGCCGGAGCTGTGGTTGGTGATATAGCGCACCGGGTCGATGTTCTCCTGGGTCGGACCGGCTGTAATCAGCACATGGCGCCCGGTAAGTGCCCGATGCTCGAAGCAATCGGCGGCGCGCTGGGCCAGTTCCTCGGCTTCGAGCATACGGCCCAGGCCAATATCGCCACAGGCCTGGCTGCCGGCAGCAGGGCCGAACAGTCGTAGCCCGCGCTTGGCGAGGAGTTCCAGATTGGCTTGGGTGGCCGGGTCGCGCCACATGGCCTGGTTCATCGCGGGAGCCAGGGCAACGGGCGCATCGGTGGCGAGCACCAGGGTGGTCAACAGGTCGTCCGCGACACCCTGTGCCAGGCGTGCCATCAGATCGGCAGTGGCCGGTGCGATCAGCACCAGGTCGGCCCAGCGAGCGAGCTCGATGTGCCCCATGGCCGCTTCGGCAGCGGAGTCGAGCAGCTCGAGGTGGACGGGATGCCCGGAGAGGGCCTGGAGGGTCAGCGGGGTGATGAACTCGCGGCCGCCCTGGGTCATTACCACGCGGACCTCGGCGCCCTGGTCGCGCAGTCGGCGAACCAGTTCAGCGCTCTTGTAGGCGGCAATACCGCCGCCCACGCCCAGAAGGATGCGTTTCCGATAGAGCCGCTGCATAGGCCTGCCTTTATGAGGTTGAAGATGTGCAGCGGCGAAGGCGCCTCCCCAGGCCGATCGCCGCGCAAAAAAGGTGGGTTAAGATAGCACAGCGACCGCACTGGAACAGCGGCGCGGCTCAACCATGGAGGTGTCATGAGCATCCGCAATTGGCCCGCGGCGGAACGTCCGCGGGAGAAACTTCTTGAACTGGGCGCGGCGGCCCTGAGCGACGCCGAGCTCCTTGCCATTTTCCTGCGTACCGGGGTGGCTGGCCGCAGTGCCGTCGACCTGGCGCGCCATCTGTTGAACGACTTTGGCAGCCTGCGCGCGTTACTGGAGTCCGAGCTGCAGGAGTTCAGTCAGCACCTTGGTCTGGGGCCGGCCAAGTTCGCCCAGTTGCAGGCCGTCCTGGAAATGGCCCGCCGCCACTTGGCCGAGGGGCTGCGCCGCGACTCTGTATTGGAAAGTCCCCAGGCGGTGCGCGATTTCCTCAAGGCGCAGCTGCGCCATTCGCATCACGAGCAGTTCGCGTGCCTGTTCCTCGATACCAGGCACCGGGTGCTGGCTTTCGAAGTGTTGTTCCACGGCACCATCGATGGCGCCAGTGTCTACCCCCGCCAGGTGGTCAAGCGGGCCCTGGCGCACAATGCGGCGGCCTTGATCCTCAGCCACAACCATCCTTCAGGTGTCGCCGAGCCCAGCGAAGCGGATCGTCAACTGACTCGGCGCCTCAAGGAAGCGCTGGCGCTGATCGATGTGCGAGTGCTCGACCACTTCATCGTTGGCGATGGCGAGCCACTGTCGATGGCCGAGTGGGGCTGGATCTAGTCCAGCTTCACCTTTGAGAAGTCCTGTCGGCCAAAGGGACTGACCTGATAGCCATCGACGTTTGCGCGGGTCAGGGCGAAGGCCGTGGGGTGGGCGAGGGGCAGCCAGAGTGCCTGCTCGCGGATGATCTGCTGTGCCTTTGTATAGAGGCTGGTGCGCTCAGTCAGGTCGGTATGGCTCTTGCCGTCGGCGATCAGCTTGTCGAGCTCGGCATTGCAGTAACGCGCGAAGTTGAGCCCGGATTGAACCGAGGCGCAGGAAAACTGTGGGGTGAGGAAATTGTCCGGGTCACCGTTGTCGCCAGCCCAGCCCATGAACAGCAGATCGTGTTCGCCCGCCTTGGCGCGGCGGATCAACTCGCCCCATTCGATCACGCGGATCTCGGCCTGAATGCCCACCTTGGCCAGGTCGGCCTGCAGGAGTTGGGCGCCCAGGCTGGGGTTTGGGTTGAGCAGGCTGCCGGAGGGACGGGTCCAGATGGTGGTCTTGAATCCATCCTTCAGACCCGCCTCGGCAAGCAGCGCCTTCGCTTTCTGCAGGTCGTTAGGGTAGGCCGGCAGGTCCTTGGCGTAGCTCCAGGTGTTCGGCGGGTACGGACCATCGGCTGCGGTGGCGCTGCCTTCGAATACGGCCTTGATATAGCTCGGCTTGTCGAAGGCGAGGTTGATCGCCTGGCGGACTTCGGCCTTGTCCAGCGGCGGATGCTGGCTGTTGATGCCGACGAAGGCGGTCATGAATGCGGGGGTCTGGATCACCTTGATGTTCTTGTCGCTGGCTGCTGAATTCACATCCAGGGGCTTGGGTGAAAGGGCGACCTGACATTCGCCGCGACGCAGCTTCTGCAGGCGTACGTTGGCGTCCGGGGTGATGGCGAAGACCAGTCCGTCGATACCCGGCTTGCCACCGAAGTAATCAGGGTTGGCTGCGTAGCGCACGGCGGCGTCCTTCTGGAACCGGCGGAAGACGAACGGGCCGGTGCCAATAGGTTGGGCGTTGAGCTTCTCGGGCGTCCCCGCGTTCATCAACTGGTCGGCATACTCGGCCGAATAGATGGAGGCGAAGCCCATGCTCAGGGTGGCCAGGAAGGTGGCGTCCGGCTTGTTGAGGGTGAATCGGACCTGCTGGTCGCCCAGCTTGTCGATGCTCTTGATCAGGCCAGGCAGCTGCATGGACTGGGCATGGGGGAAGCCGCTCTGGGCGACCTTGTGCCAGGGATTGCTCGGGTCGAGCATGCGCTGGAAGCTGAACACCACGTCATCGGCTGCCAGCGGGCGGCTCGGCTTGAAGTAGTCGGTCGAGTGGAAGGCCACGTTCCTGCGTAGCTGGAAGGTGTAAGTCAATCCGTCGGCGGAGACGTCCCAGCGTTCGGCCAGGCCTGGCACCAGCTTGCTGTCCTGCGCGTCGAACTCCACCAGGCGGTTCATCAGCACGTCGGCCGACGCGTTGGTGGTGGTCAGGGAGTTGTACTGCACCACGTCGAACCCCTCGGGACTGGCCTCGGTGCAGACGCTCAACGTGGCGGCCTGGGCGAACAGCGGGACGAAAAGCAGCGGGAGGGCGGCGAAACGCATGGCAAGCTCCTTTGCATGGGCGGGTGGGCCCGCGAAGGGCCAAAGGCCTTACCCTAGACCAAGCCAGGTCAGCTAACAATTGGTGGTGGCGACGAGCGGTCGCCTCGTCGGAGCCCCCTTGGTGCGGCGGCACGGGTATGATTGCGGCATTCCCGAGCCTGTGGGTAAATCGCTACGTCCCTTGCTGCACTAGGGTCTTTCTGATATAAAGCAGCGCTCTTTTCTGGGGGCCCGGTCTTTCGCAGTCAATATGCGGCCGGTAAGACCCCGACGAGACGGGCGTTCAAGCGCCCAAAATGTGAGAGTTCAAGCGGCCAACCCATGCCGGGTTGGGCATGTGGTTTAGAGGGCTGAGTCATGTCGAGAGTCTGTCAAGTAACCGGTAAGGGTCCGGCTACTGGGAACAACATTTCCCACGCAAACAACAAAACCCGTCGTCGTTTCCTGCCGAACCTGCAGCACCATCGCTTCTGGGTCGAGTCCGAGAAGCGCTTTGTACGTCTGCGCGTTTCCGCCAAGGGCATGCGTGTAATCGACAAGCGCGGCATCGACGTAGTTCTGTCTGAACTGCGCGCCCGCGGCGAAAAGGTTTAAGGAGCTAATCATGCGTGAACTGATCCGTTTGGTGTCCAGCGCCGGTACCGGCCACTTCTACACCACCGAC
Source organism: Pseudomonas sp. BN606 (assembly GCF_029873115.1). Lineage (NCBI taxonomy): Bacteria > Pseudomonadati > Pseudomonadota > Gammaproteobacteria > Pseudomonadales > Pseudomonadaceae > Pseudomonas > Pseudomonas sp. BN606. Next base: position 275,351 of record NZ_SSOF01000080.1, read on the forward strand.
AAGAACAAGCGCACTACTCCCGACAAGATCGAAATCAAGAAATTCGATCCGGTCGTGCGTAAGCATGTGATGTACAAGGAAGCCAAGATCAAGTAATTGATCCGGCCCTTGTCGAGAAAGCCCGCCTTGTGCGGGCTTTTTCATGCCCGGAATTTAGCTGCCAGGCAAGAACCACAGGACGGGCCCGGTGGCGCTCCACTCAAGCCGCCCAACGGGGAGCTTCTACCGCGGCCATAAAAAAGCCCGCACTAGGCGGGCTGAAGGGTGACATCGGATAAGGCAGGTTTAGCGGGCGGCCTGCTCGAAGATCACGTAGACCTTGCGGCAGGGCTCAAGGACTTCCCAGGTACCGGAAAAGCCGGCCGGGATGACGAAGCGGTCGCCAGCCCGAACGGTCTTGGCGTTGCCGTCCGCATCGCGGATCACCGACACGCCCTGGAGAATCTCGCAGTATTCGTGCTCGCTGTAGCTCACCGTCCAGTGACCCGCGGCGCCTTCCCAGATCCCCACGTTGAACTGGCCGCATGGGCTGCCGTAGTGGTTGCGCACGCTCTGCTCCGGGTGTCCCTTGAGGATCTTCTCGGGGGCCGGGCGGTAATGCTCCGGTGCGGTGGTGGCCTGGGCGAAGTCGACAATCTGCTGGATGTTCATTTTGCGGTCCTTGTTCAGACGGCCTTGCGGATGGAGTCGGCGAGCTTGCCGACGAGAATGTCGATCTGTTCCTTCTCCACGATCAGCGGCGGCGACATGGCGATGGTGTCGCCAGTGACGCGCACCATCAGGTCATCGTGGAAGCACTGTTCGAATACCTGGAAGCCTCGCTTGCCGACGCCTTCGGCGCCTGGAGCGAGCTGTACGCCTCCGACCAGGCCGACGGCGCGGATGTCGATTACGTTTGGCAGGTCTCGCAGGCTGAGCAGTGCATCCTGCCAGTAGCCTTCCAGCGCGACAGCGCGCTCGAACAGGCCCTCGCCCTGGTAGATATCCAGGGTTGCCAGGGCGGCGGCGCAGGCCACCGGATGGCCGGAATAGGTATAGCCGTGGAAGAACTCGATGGCACTTTCCGGACCTTGCATGAAGGCTTGGTAAATAGTCTCGGCGACGAACACCGCGCCCATGGGAATGGCGCCATTGGTCAGGCCCTTGGCGCAGGTGATGATGTCCGGGGTAACGCCCCAGCGCTGGGCGGCGAAGGCTTGCCCGACACGACCGAAGCCTGTGATGACTTCGTCGAAGATCAGCAGGATGCCGTGCTTACGAGTGATCTCGCGCAGGCGTTGCAGGTAGCCCACCGGCGGCAGGATCACGCCGGCCGAACCGGACATGGGTTCGACGATCACCGCGGCGATGTTCTCGGCGCCATGCAGGGTCACCAGGCGCTCCAGTTCGTCGGCCTTCTCGATACCGAATTCCGGCAGGCCCCGGCTGAAGGCATTGCGCTGGATGTCCAGGGTGTGCGGCAGGTGATCGACGTTCGGCAGCAGGGCAGGGAAGGCCTTGCGGTTGTTGACCATGCCACCGACAGAAATGCCGCCGAATCCGACGCCGTGGTAGCCCAGCTCGCGGCCGATCAAGCGGGTGCGGGTACCCTGGCCGATGGCGCGCTGGTAGGCCAGGGCGATCTTCAGTGCGGTATCCGCCGACTCCGAGCCGGAGTTGGTGAAGAACACCTTGTTGAGACCTTTGGGGGCGATATCGGCCAGGCGTTCAGCCAGTTCGAAGGGCAGGGGGTGTCCCATCTGGAAAGTCGGTGCGAAATCCAGCTTGGCAATCTGTTTGCTCACCGCCTCGGTGATTTCGCGGCGTCCGTGGCCGGCGTTGCAACACCAGAGCCCGGCAGTACCGTCGAGGACCTGGCGGCCATTGGTGCTGGTGAAGTACATCCCTTCGGCGCTTTCCAGCAGGCGCGGCTTGGCCTTGAACTGACGGTTGGCGGTGAAGGGCATCCAGAAATCATCAAGACTGTTGGATATTCTGTCCGGTTGAGGCGCGTAGGCGTTTGTCATTGTGACCACCAGAGAAGGCAAGGTGTGGTGTTGTAGTGATTTTGCCGGAGTCTATGTTTAATATAACGAACATGACAAGGCTGTTTGGCCGGCAACTGTAAAATATATTGAAAAGGCTGGGCTCTCTGGTTTAGGGTTGCGAAGATGGCCAGATATAGGTCGGCCTTGCAGAATTTTTGACAGTGCATGCCTGAGCTGGCGGCACTCTTCTAATAAGAGGAAAGCTCCGATGACCACCCTGACCCGTGCAGACTGGGAACAACGCGCCAAGTCCGTGCAGATCGAGACCCGCGCCTTCATCCATGGCGAATACACCACCGCCGTTTCCGGCGAGACCTTCGATTGCATCAGCCCGGTCGATGGTCGTCTGTTGGGCAAAGTAGCCAGCTGTGATCTGGCTGATGCCGAGCTGGCCGTGAAAGATGCCCGCGCCGTGTTCGAGTCCGGTGTGTGGTCGCGTCTGGCGCCGGTCAAGCGCAAGGAAGTGATGATTCGCTTCGCCGACCTGATCGATGCCCACGCCGAAGAGCTGGCCCTGCTGGAAACCCTGGACATGGGTAAGCCGATCAGCGACTCCCTGAGCGTTGACGTCCCGTCCGCATCCCGCGCCATCCGCTGGAGCGGTGAGGCCATCGACAAGATCTACGACGAAGTCGCTGCCACCCCGCACAACGAGCTGGGTCTGGTAACCCGCGAGCCGGTGGGCGTGGTCGCTGCGATCGTGCCGTGGAACTTCCCCCTGCTGATGACCTGCTGGAAGCTCGGCCCGGCCCTGTCCACCGGCAACTCGCTGGTGCTCAAGCCGTCTGAAAAGTCGCCGTTGACCGCCATTCGCCTGGCCCAGCTGGCCATCGAGGCCGGTATCCCGGCTGGCGTGCTGAACGTGCTGCCGGGCTTCGGCCACACCGTGGGCAAGGCCTTGGCCCTGCACATGGATGTCGACACCCTGGTGTTCACTGGCTCCACCAAGATCGCCAAGCAACTGATGATCTACGCTGGCGAATCCAACATGAAACGCGTCTGGCTGGAAGCCGGCGGCAAGAGCCCGAACATCGTCTTCGCCGACGCCCCTGACCTGCAGGCCGCCGCCGAAGCCGCTGCCGGCGCCATCGCCTTTAACCAGGGCGAAGTCTGCACCGCGGGTTCGCGCCTGCTGGTAGAGCGCTCCATCAAGGACAAGTTCGTGCCCATGGTGGTCGAGGCGATCAAGGCCTGGAAGCCAGGCAACCCGCTGGACCCGGCGACCAACGTCGGCGCCCTGGTGGACACCACCCAGATGAACAACGTCTTGTCCTACATTCAGGCTGGCCATGATGACGGCGCCAAGCTGGTTGCTGGCGGCAAGCGTGTGCTGGAAGAAACCGGCGGCACCTACGTCGAGCCGACCATCTTCGACGGCGTGGACAACGCTATGCGCATCGCCAAGGAAGAAATCTTTGGCCCGGTGCTCTCGGTCATCGCCTTCGACAGCGAAGAAGAAGCGGTCGCCATCGCCAACGACACCATCTACGGTCTGGCCGCGGCGGTGTGGACCAACAACCTGTCCCGCGCCCACCTTGTCGGCAAGGCCCTGCGCGCCGGCAGCGTCTGGATCAACCAGTACGACGGCGGCGACATGACCGCGCCCTTCGGCGGCTTCAAGCAGTCCGGCAACGGCCGCGACAAGTCGCTACACGCCTTCGACAAGTACACCGAGCTGAAATCCACCTGGATCAAGCTCTAAGTTCCAACTGAGGTCCGCCCCCATCATTCGGGGGCCGGCTCTTCGAGCCACGCCTGCGGCCGGGTTTCCAGCGATGGAACCCGGCCGTTTTTGCTTTGCCCCACACGGAAAGGGAGGACATTGGCAATGCGTTGGGGAACCTATTTCGCCGTTTGCGGTGCGGTCATCAGCATCGGCCTCGCCTTGGGTGTGACCATGCCGCTTGTCTCTTTGCGGCTGGAGAGCTGGGGCTACGGCAGCTTTGCCATTGGTGTCATGGCGGCGACCCCGGCTGTAGGTGTTCTACTTGGAGCGGTGATCGCTGGACGCTTGGCCGCCCGCTTCGGCACTACGACCCTGATGCAGCTCTGCCTGCTGGTGGGCGCATTGTCCGTGGGCTTACTGGCGCTGGTTCAGGTTTATCCGGTCTGGCTGTTGCTACGGTTGTTGATCGGTGTTGCCCTGACCGTGGTGTTCATCCTCGGTGAAAGCTGGATCAACCAACTGGCAGTGGAAGAGTGGCGCGGCCGCCTGGTTGCCCTTTATGGCACCGGCTACGCCCTGAGCCAATTGTCTGGCCCGCTGCTGCTCACGGCACTCGGTACTGGCAATGACCTCGGCTTCTGGACCGGCACCGGTCTGCTGGTCGGTGGTTCCCTGCTGCTGCTCGGCCGTACTGGCGCGCCCAGTGTCGACGCCCATAGCGCTTCGGGGCGCGGTCTCTGGTCCTTCTGTGCACGCTTGCCGACCATCGCCTGGGCGGTCGTGCTGTTCGCCGCCTTCGAAGCGATGATGCTGACCTTGTTGCCGATCTATGGCCTGCGCCAGGGGTTCACCCAGGAAGTGGCCTTGTTGATGGCCAGTGTGGTGGTCGTGGGTGATGCCGCCCTGCAGCTCCCCATCGGCTGGCTGGCAGACCGCATGTCCCGCCTCAGTCTGTTTCGTGCCTGCGGCGTCACGCTGCTGGCGAGCAGCCTGGCCATTCCGATTCTGCTGCATACGCCGCTGATCTGGCCGATCTGGGTGCTGTTCGGGGCCAGCGCGGGTGGGCTCTTTACCCTGGCGCTGATCCTGATCGGCGAACGCTATCGGGATGACGAGCTGGTGCGAGCCAACGCCCATATCGCGCAGCTCTGGGGGATCGGCTGCCTGATCGGGCCACTGGTAACCGGTGCGGCAAGCCAGTGGATAAGTGGCCACGCACTGCCGCTGATGATGGCCTTGGGCGCAGCGGGTTTCGTCTGGTTGGCCTGGACCCGCGAATTGTTCTAGGACGGCGCCGAGGCTGTTCCCGACTGAAATCCGGATGAGGCAGAGCAAAGCGAAACCCATCGCGGCGGAACGGCCAATTGATGGGGTTCGCAGTTCGGGCCAAGCCTGATTGATGCAGTGGGATCAGGCGATCCCCACGGCTTCCTTCATCCGGTACCAGAGCATGCCGAGGGCCAGCAGCGGTGAACGCAGATGGCGACCACCCGGGAAAGTGATGTGCGGCACTCTGGAGAAGATGTCGAAACCGTTGCTCTGTTCGCCGCAGATGGCCTCTGCCAGCAACTGTCCGGCCAGGTGAGTGGCGTTCACGCCGTGACCGGAATAGGCCTGGGCGAAGTAGACATTGGGCTGGTCGGGCAGCTTGCCGATCTGCGGTAGACGGTTGGCGCCGATGCCGATCATGCCGCCCCAGTGGTAGTCGATACGCAGGTTCTCCAGTTGCGGGAATACCTTGAGCATCTTCGGTCGCATGTAAGCGGCGATGTCCGCCGGGTCGCGCCCCGAATAGTGGCAAGCACCGCCGAACAGCAGGCGGTTGTCAGCGGAAAGGCGGTAGTAATCCAGTGCCACGCGTTGGTCGCAGACCGCCATGTTCTGCGGCAACAGTTGATGGGCAAGATCGGCGGACAGCGGCTCGGTGGCGATCACGTAGCTGCCGGCGGGGAGCACCTTGCCACCGAGGGTGGAGTTGAGGTCATTCATGTACGCGTTGCAGCCCAGTACCAGAGTCTTGGCGCGGACGTGTCCCCGGGCGGTATGTACCTTCACCTCGGGGCCGTAGTCGATCCGGGTGACGGCGGAATGCTCAAACAGGCGCACGCCAAGGGAATGTGCGGCAGCGGCCTCGCCCAGGGCGAGGTTCAGCGGATGCAGGTGGCCGGAACCCATGTCGACAAGGCCGCCAACGTAGCGGTCCGAGCCGACCACGCTGCGCATCTCATGGGCTTGCAGCAGGCGCATTTCGTGGCGATAGCCGAGGCCTTTCAGCTCTTCCATGTCTTCGGCGAAACCCGCGAGGTCGCGTGGCTTGTTGGCCAGATCGCAGTAACCCCAGGTCAGGTCGCAATCGATGGAGAACTCCGCGACACGGCGGCGAACGATCTCCACCGCTTCCAGGCCCATCAGCTTGAGCGAACGCACGCCCTCGGCGCCGATCACCGACTCGAACTGCTCAACACCATGGCCAACGCCGCGGATCAATTGCCCGCCATTGCGTCCGCTGGCGCCCCAGCCGATCTGCCTGGCTTCCAGCAGCACCACGGAACGACCGCGCTTGGCCAGTTCGATCGCCGTGTTCAGCCCGGAGAAACCGCCACCGACAATGCACACATCGGCCACCTCCTCTCCCACCAGGGGCGGGTGCTCGATGCGCCGGTTGGCGGTCGCTGCGTAATAGGAAGGGGCGTGCTGTTCGGTGTGCACCGGGATGCGAACGCGGGCGTTCATGTGCGAAATCCTGATTTTATTGTTTGGAAAATTTGACGCCCGGGCAGGATAAGGCGAACCCCCGAGCTATGCCAAGGGGTTCGGAACGCTCGTAACAAATCAGTCGGGAATCGGCAGGTTCAGTGACTCTTTCACTTCTTCCATGACGATGTAGGACTTGGATTCGCGCACGTGGGGCAGTTTCAGCAGGATGTCTCCGAGCAGCTTGCGGTAGGAGGCCATTTCGTTGATCCGCGCTTTCACCAGATAGTCGAAGTCACCCGAGACCAGGTGGCATTCCAGCACATGGGGAAGCTTGAGGACGGCGCGGCGAAAGTCTTCGAAGGTGTCGCCGGACTTGTAGTCCAGGCTGATCTCGACGAATACCAACAGGCTTGCCTTGAGGTGCTGCGGGTTCAGGCGGGCGTTGTAGCCGAGGATGATGCCCTCGCGCTCCAGGCGGCGCACACGCTCGGTGCAGGGCGTAGTAGACAGCCCCACGCGCTCGCCCAGCTCGGTGAAGGAGATCCGGCCGTCTTCCTGCAGGATTCGTAAAATATTCCGGTCTATCTTGTCCAGTTCACGACGGGATTGGTGCTGGGTGCGCATGGTGGATGCCCCTCCGTTGAAGCGCATTCTGCCGAGAATTATCGCCAAATATCCCTATCTATATAGTGAATATCACTGGGTTTGTCTCCCTATACTTCGCGCCAACGACGCTCAAAATAACAAACGCAGCGGAATCCCCGTTGCGAATGGAGACAGACATGCGAGTAATGGTCCTTGGCAGTGGCGTGATCGGTACGACAAGCGCCTATTACCTGGCCCAAGCAGGGTTCGAGGTGGTCGTGGTCGACCGCCAGAACGCCGTGGCCATGGAAACCAGCTTCGCCAACGCTGGCCAGGTTTCCCCCGGTTATGCATCGCCTTGGGCGGCGCCCGGCGTGCCGCTGAAGGCCGTCAAATGGATGCTGCAGCAGCACGCGCCGCTGGCCATCCGTACCACCAGCGACATCGATCAGTACCTGTGGATGACGCAGATGCTGCGCAACTGCACCGCCGCCCGCTATGCGGTGAACAAGGAGCGCATGGTGCGTCTGTCCGAGTACAGCCGCGATTGCCTCGACGAACTCCGTGCTGAAACCGGCATCAGCTATGAAGGCCGTGCGCTCGGTACCACCCAACTGTTCCGCACCCAGGCTCAGGTCGATGCTGCCGCCAAGGACATCGCCGTACTCGAAGCGTCCGGTGTGCCCTACGAACTGTTGGATCGTGATGCCATCGCCCGCGTCGAACCGGCCCTGGCCAACGTCAAGCACAAGCTGGCCGGCGCCCTGCGCCTGCCCAACGACCAGACCGGCGACTGCCAGATGTTCACCACCCGCCTCGCCGAGATGGCGGAGAAGCTGGGCGTGGAATTCCGCTTCGGTCAGAACATCGAGCGCCTGGACTTCGCTGGTGACCGCATCAACGGCGTGTGGATCGATGGCAAGCTGGAAACCGCAGACCGCTACGTGTTGGCGCTGGGCAGCTATACCCCGCAAATGCTCAAGCCGCTGGGCATCAAGGCGCCGGTCTATCCGCTCAAGGGGTATTCGCTGACCGTGCCGATCACCAATCCGGCCATGGCTCCGACCTCGACGATTCTCGACGAGACCTACAAGGTCGCCATCACTCGCTTCGACAACCGCATCCGCGTGGGCGGCATGGCCGAGATCACCGGCTTCAACCTGGACCTGAATCCGGCTCGCCGCGACACCCTGGAGATGATTACTGCCGACCTCTACCCGGAAGGCGGCGATCTGTCCCAGGCAGTTTTCTGGACCGGCCTGCGCCCGGCGACCCCGGACGGCACGCCGATCGTGGGTGCCACTCCGTTCCGCAACCTGTTCCTCAACACCGGGCACGGCACCCTGGGTTGGACCATGGCCTGCGGTTCCGGCCGCCTGCTGGCTGACCTGATGGCGCGCAAGCGTCCGGAGATCAGCGCAGAAGGCCTGGATATCTTCCGCTACGGCAATTCCAAAGAGACCCCGAGCAATGCCAATCCAGCGCCTGCGCACTGAAACCCGTTACAGCGAAATCGTCATCCACAACGGCACGGTCTACCTGGCTGGCCAATTGGATGAGAAGCACAGCGCGGGCGTCGGCCAGCAGACTCGCGAAACCCTGGCCGCGATCGACGCGATGCTGGACGAAGCCGGTACCGACAAGAGCCGCATCCTGTCGGTGACCATCTACCTGAGGGACATGGCGGCGGACTATGCCGCGATGAACGCGGTGTGGGATGCGTGGGTGCCTAAAGGCGCCGCTCCGGCCCGTGCCTGCGTCGAGGCGAAGATGTACTCGCCCGATGTACTGGTAGAAATGACAGTCGTCGCCGCTCTTCCTTAAGTTTCTTGCTCAGCCCGGCGTTCGCGCCGGGTTTTTTCCACCCGATCAAATAGAAGAAGCCCTCGCCATGCGTCCCGCCCGTGCCCTGATCAATCTTGAAGCCCTGCGTCATAACTACCGCCTGGCCCGCGAAGTCAGCGGCGCCAAGGCGCTCGCCGTGGTCAAGGCTGATGCTTATGGTCATGGCGCGGTGCGCTGCGCCCAGGCGCTGGAATCCGAGGCCAATGGTTTCGCGGTGGCCTGTATCGAGGAGGCGCTGCAACTGCGCGCGGCCGGCATCCGCAAGCCGATCCTGCTGCTGGAAGGTTTCTTCGAAGCTGATGAACTGGAGCTGATCCAGGAGCACGACTTCTGGACCGTGGTGCACTCCAGCTGGCAGTTGGAGGCGATCGAACGCACCAACCTGCACAAGTCGCTGACCGTTTGGCTCAAGCTGGATTCGGGCATGCACCGCGTTGGCCTGCACCCGGCCGAGTACCGTGATGCCTGGCAGCGCCTGCAGGCGAGTGGGAAGGTCGAGAAGATCGTATTGATGAGTCACTTCGCCCGCGCCGATGAACTGGATTGCACCAGCAGCGTTAAGCAGGTGGCCGTTTTCGAGCAGGCCCGCGCCGGGCTCGAGGCCGAAGTCAGCCTCCGAAACTCCCCGGCTGTGCTGGGCTGGCCGCAAGTCCCAAGTGATTGGGTGCGACCTGGGATCATGCTCTACGGTGCGACGCCCTTTGAGCAGCCCAATTCACTGGCGGAGCGCCTGAAGCCGGTGATGACCCTTGAGTCGAAGATCATCAGTGTGCGCGAGCTGCCTGCGGGCCAGCCGGTTGGCTACGGCGCCAAGTTCGTCACCGAGCGCCCGACTCGTGTCGGTGTGGTCGCTATGGGATACGCCGATGGCTATCCGCGCCATGCGCCCACCGGCACCCCGGTGAGCATCGATGGACGGCCGAGCCGTCTGATTGGCCGGGTCTCTATGGACATGCTCACGGTTGACCTCACCGATCTGCCCGATGCAGGCCTGGGCAGCCGCGTCGAACTCTGGGGCAATGAGGTTCTGGCCAGTGAAGTGGCCGCGCACGCCGGCACCATTCCCTACCAGATATTCTGCAACCTGCGCCGGGTGCCGCTCGTCTACAGCTGATTTCAATTTCACGGCGAACTGATCGGTATATTGATCATTTCGCCGACATTACCTGTTATTTTCCCGACGTTCTCCAGTGCTCACCTGGGGAGGGTAAAGTTCGTCCCGGATCAACAGCCGAAGTGTTGTAAATACTGAACGCTGTTGCCATGATACGGCGACCGTGACTACCCCTGATCCCCAAGGAGGATCCCGCCATTGGACGTCGGCGTTCGACTGCAAGCCATCCGTAAGCTGAAAGGCCTGTCCCAGCGTGAGCTCGCCAAGCGCGCGGGTGTCACCAACAGCACGATTTCCATGATCGAGAAGAACAGTGTCAGCCCTTCCATCAGTTCGCTGAAGAAGGTGCTGGGGGGTATTCCCATGTCGCTGGTGGAGTTCTTCTCCCTCGATCTTGAGCAGGAAAACCAGGTCCAGGTGGTTTATCGGGCATCCGAACTCACCGATATCTGCAGCGGTGCCATCACCATGAAGCTGGTGGGCAAGGCCCACCCAAGCCGCGCCCTGGCGTTCCTCGACGAGACCTATCCGCCAGGTTCCGACACGGGCGATGAGATGTACGCCCATGAAGGAGAAGAGGCCGGCATGCTCGTGGAAGGCCGCTTGGAACTGACCATCGGCAGTGAGGTGTACGTTCTCGAGCCTGGCGACAGCTATTACTTCGAAAGCAGCAAACCGCACCGCTTCCGCAACCCGTTCGATGCCCCGGCACGCCTGATCAGCGCGACCACCCCGGCGAACTTCTGAATTCCATTACCGCCACGCACATTTCCCTGCGACAAGTTGGGTTGTTTCAGCGCGGCGGACTAACCGTATATACTTCCGCCCGCTCGCGAAACCGTGGCCGCGGGCGATACTAGCCACGATGAGGGTGTAAGGGTGAACCTAATCAAGAAGATGCTGGCGGCCCATGCTGCCGTATTGGCCCTGTGGGCTGTTAGCGCCCAGGCCGCGACCGACGACGCCATTGCCGAGCGAATCAAGCCGGTAGGCGAGGTCTGCGTACAGGGTCAGGAATGCAAGGGCGTTGGCGCCGTAGCAGCCGCTGCTGGCGGCGGTGCGCGTACGCCGGACGACATCATTGCCAAGCACTGTGGCGCTTGCCACACCGCTGGCGTGCTGGGCGCACCGAAGATCGGTGATACCGCTGCCTGGAAAGAGCGTGCTGACCACCAGGGCGGTCTCGACGGCATCCTGGCCAAGGCCATCACCGGCATCAACAGCATGCCGCCGAAAGGCACCTGCGCTGACTGCACCGATGATGAGCTGAAAGGCGCCATCAAGAAGATGTCCGGCCTGTAACAGCGCCGACATCAATGAAAAAGCCGCCCAAGGGCGGCTTTTTCATGTCTGCTCGCTGCGACCTGTTGTCGCAGCTACTGGTCTTCCCGCTGTGGGTGGCGGATTCATTCCGCGGGGCCGGCCGAACTCAGTCCCGTCGGTTGGGTAGAGCAAGGCGGAACCCAGCCTTCGGCAGCACGTAGTCCTGCTTGGCGAATGAATTCGCCCCACAACATGGCGAGCCGATCGCGGGTCAGTCGAGGAAGGCGACCTGGCCGTCGGCAAGCGATGCGACGCGTGCGAGGGACTCGATCCGATAGCCTTCGCTTTCCAGCAGTGCGCGGCCTTCCTGGAAGGACTTCTCGATCACGATGCCGAGCCCGGCGACGTTGGCGCCGGCCTGCTGGATCAGGTCGATCAGAGCCTTGGCGGCGTGGCCGTTGGCGAGGAAGTCGTCGATCACCAGCACGTTGTCTGCGGAGGTCAGGTGCTTGGCCGAGATGGCGATGGTGCTCTCGGTCTGCTTGGTGAAAGAGAACACCTTGGAGATCAGCAGATCGTTCTTCAGGGTCAGCGACTGGAACTTGCGGGCAAAGATCACCGGCACGCCCAGTTCCAGGCCAGCCATCACCGCTGGCGCGATGCCGGAGGCCTCGATGGTGACGATCTTGGTGACGCCCTGGCCGCGGAACCGCTCGGCGAACTCATGGCCGACCTGCTGCATCAGGCGCGGATCAATCTGGTGGTTGAGGAAGGCGTCGACCTTCAGTACCTGGTCGGACAGGACAATGCCTTCTTCACGAATCTTCTGTTTCAGCGCTTCCACGCCAGTACCCTCATGTATGGCCCGGTCTGCGCCGGGATATTGATTACGACTTCTTCAGCATGGCACGGATGTCGGACAGGGCTGTGTTGCCGCGCGCGGCCTTCACCTCCACTGGTGCGTCGTCCATGCCTTCCCATTCCAGGTCTTCCTGGGGCAGTTCTTCCAGGAAGCGGCTGGGGGAGCAATCGATGATCTCGCCGTACTGCTTGCGCTTGGCGGCGAAGGTCATGGCCAGGTTCTGCCGCGCGCGGGTGATGCCCACGTAGGCCAGGCGGCGTTCTTCTTCGATGGTGTCCGCTTCGATGCTGGAGCGGTGGGGGAGGATGTCCTCTTCCACGCCCATGATGAAAACGTAGGGGAACTCCAGGCCCTTGGAGGCATGCAGGGTCATCATCTGCACACCGTCGGCACCTTCTTCTTCCTCCTGCTGACGCTCGAGCATGTCGCGCAGCACCAGTTTGGCGATGGCTTCCTCGATGGTCATGCCGCCTTCTTCATCGCGCTCCAGAGTGTTCTTCAGGGCATCGACGAGGAACCAGACGTTGCCCATGCGGAAGTCGGCGACCTTGTCGCTGGAGGCGTTCTGGCGGATCCAGTTTTCGTAGTCGATGTCCATCACCATGCTGCGCAAGGCGGCGATGGGATCGTTCTGCGCGCATTGCTGGCGCACGCCGTCGATGAAACGCTTGAAGCGCTGCAGGCGCTCGGTGAAGCGGCTGTCGAGGTGCTCGGACAGGCCCATTTCGTCGCACGCGGCGAACATCGACACGCCGCGCTCGGTGGCGTAGTTGCCGAGCTTCTCCAGGGTCGTGGAGCCAATTTCCCGGCGCGGTACGTTGATCACCCGGAGGAAGGCGTTGTCGTCGTCCGGGTTCACCAACAGGCGGAAGTAGGACATCAGATCCTTCACTTCCTGGCGACCGAAGAAGCTGGTGCCACCGGACAGCCGGTAGGGAATCTGGTGGTGCTGGAGCTTGAGCTCCATCAGCTTGGCCTGGTGGTTGCCCCGGTAGAGGATGGCGAACTCGCTGTAGGGCCGCTGGGTGCGCAGGTGCAGGGTGAGGATTTCCATGGCGATGCGCTCGGCCTCGGCATCCTCGTTGCGGCAGCGGATCACCCGGATCGGATCGCCCACGCCCATTTCGCTCCACAGCTGCTTCTCGAACACGTGGGGGTTGTTGGCGATGAGGATGTTCGCGCATTTGAGGATGCGGCTGGTGGAGCGATAGTTCTGCTCCAGCATCACCACCTTCAGCGACGGGAAGTCTTCCTTCAGCTGCATCAGGTTTTCCGGCCGCGCACCACGCCAGGCGTAGATCGACTGGTCATCGTCGCCGACCACGGTGAACTGGGCGCGATGCTGCACCAGCAGTTTCACCAGCAGGTACTGGCTGGCGTTGGTGTCCTGGTACTCGTCCACCAGCATGTAGCGCACACGGTTCTGCCACTTTTCCAGGATGTCGGGATTGTCCTGGAACAGCTTCACCGGCATCAGGATCAGGTCGTCGAAGTCCACCGCGTTGTACGCCTTGAGCGTGCGCTGGTAGTGCAGGTAGACGACGGCAGCGGTCTGCTCCTTCGGGTTGCGCGCCTTGGCCAGCGCCTCCTCCGGCAGGATCAGGTCGTTCTTCCAGTTGCCGATGTAGCCCTTGATCTCGTCGACGCCATCATCCCCGGCATATTCCTTCTGCATGATGTCAGTCAGCAGCGCCTTGATGTCCGACTCGTCGAAGATCGAGAACCCGGGCTTGAAGCCCAGGCGCGCGTGCTCCTTGCGGATGATGTTCAGGCCGAGGTTGTGGAAGGTGGAGACCGTCAGGCCCTTGCCTTCGCCGCCGCGCAGCAGTGTGCTGACGCGCTCTTTCATTTCGCGCGCCGCCTTGTTGGTGAAGGTCACCGCGACGATGTATTGCGCGCGGATTCCGCACTGCTGCACCAGGTAGGCGATCTTGCGGGTGATCACGCTGGTCTTGCCGGAGCCGGCGCCGGCGAGCACCAAAAGCGGACCACCGACGTAGTTCACGGCTTCCTGTTGCCGAGGGTTGAGTCGGGACATGCTGGGGCTGGATCAAGGCGAATGGCCGCGCATTCTATCAGGCCGGCCGGGTTGTACCGAAGTACCTCTGGGCAACTGTGATGCAACCTCGATTGCTGGTGAGTTGCCCTTGGAAATTTCCACGCAGCCAGTACGATGTTGCTGTCTTCATCGGCGAATTGGTGAAGTCCGCGCAGGGATGCGTGGTAAGAGCGACGCCGAAATGGCGCAGCCTGGCGCGAAAGCGCCGAAGAATCTGTGACCCCGGGGAGGTCATTTGTCCGCGCTCGTCGAGCCCCTGCGCATGCTCCTGCTGGCGGAATCGCCGGCCTGGGCTGAATTGCTTCGCGAACTCATGGCCGCGATGGGCAGCGCATCCTCCCTGATCACCGCCACCTCCTGGGACGTGGCAAGCAGCCTGGCCGACGAACTCGATTGCGCCCTGGTGCTCTGTACCCCGCGCCTGCTGCCTTCGGCCGGGCGCTGCTCACTGCCGATCATCCTGCTGCTGGAAGAAGAGCCCGCCGAAGCCCCCCAGGGAGTCAGCGACTGGCTGGTTCGCGAGCACCTGGGCCCAGACACGTTGCGCCGCACGCTGCGGCACATCCGTGAGCGGCGGAACCTGCAGCACGCCCTGGAACGTCTGGCCGAGCAGGACCCGCTCACCGGAATCGCCAACCGCCAGGGCTTCCAGACCCTACTGGCCGCGCGCCTGGTGGAATACGAAGGGCGTGGCCTGGCCCTCGGCCACCTGGACCTGGACAACTTCCGCCATGCCAACGACGCCCTCGGCTACCAGGCCGGTGATCGCCTGATCCTCCAGGTGGTGGCGCGGCTCAGGGCGCAATTGCGCGCCGGTGACCAGCTGGCGCGCCTGGGCAGTGACGAGTTCGGTCTGCTGCTGGATACCCGACGCGATCCAGCGCGTGCGGTGCGGGTCGCTGAACGTATCGCCGAGGCTCTGGCCGAACCCTACCAAGTAGACGGCGAGAGCCTGCTGCTGGGCTGCAGCCTGGGGCTGGCCTACGCCAGTACCAGCGAGGGTGCCGATCCGTTGATGTGGCATGCCCACATCGCCATGCAACAGGCCAAGGCCAGCCAGGGTTGCACCTTCCATGTCTTCGATGAGCGCATCAATCGCAGTGCCCGCAGTCGCGCCGATCTGGAGAGCGAACTGCGCCGTGCGTTACGCCGGGACGAACTGGAACTGCACTACCAGCCGCGACTGTGCCTGGAGACCGGCAACATCCTTGGGCTGGAGGCTCTCGTGCGCTGGCGCCACAACGAGCGCGGCCTGCTTACGCCCAACGAATTCGTACCGTTGGCTGAGGAAAGTGGCCTGATCGTGCCATTGGGCTACTGGGTGATCTCCCGCGCCCTGCGCGACATGCAGTGGCTGCGGGGGCGAGGGCTGCCGCCGTTGCACATGGCGGTGAACCTGTCGTTCCGCCAGTTCCAGGACAGCCAATTGCTATCCACGCTAAGCCGGCTGATCCGCGAACGCGGGGTCGATGCGCGCTGGCTGGAGTTCGAACTGACCGAAACGGCGGTGATGCGCCGCAGCGAGCAGGTGCGTCAGACCATGGATGCATTGGGGCATCTGGGTGTGCGTTTCTCCCTCGACGACTTCGGTACCGGCTTCTCGTCCTTCGTTCACCTCAATAGCCTGCCCATTGCGCTGCTGAAGATCGACAAAAGCTTCGTTGGCGGCATGCATGACCGCCCCGAGAACCGCCAATTGGTGAAAGCCATGATCAACCTGGCGCAGAACCTCAAGTTGGAAGTGGTGGCCGAGGGTGTGGAAAACGCCGAGCAGCTATCGCTGTTGCGCCAGTTCGGCTGCAATCAGGTCCAGGGCTACTGGATCAGTCGACCACTGCCACTGGCCGAGCTGGCGCGATTCCTGGTGTTCGGCGCGCGCCAGGCGCTGATTGCCCGCCAGGAACCCTGAGCCAGCTACGCGCCGACCTTGCAGGGGCGATATCAATCGCCAAGCGGGTCGCAGGTTTGCACGAGGGCAGCTTCGCCGCCCCTGGCGAATGAATTCGCCCCCACAGGCTCTGGCTGCAACAGCCGCGCAGTTTTCCATTCGAAACCCAGCGTCAGCCCCAGCGCTGCGCACGCCAGCCCCAGCGCGAGACCCCACCAGACTCCGGTCGCGCCCCAGCCCAGGGGGAAGGCCAGCAGCCAGGCTGTCGGAGCGCCCACCAGCCAGTAGCAGCCAAGGCCGACCAGGAAAGTGGTCTTGGCGTCCTTGAGGCCACGAATGGCGCCCATGGCGATGGTCTGGATGCCGTCGAACAGCTCGAACCAGGCCGCCACCGCCAGCAGGCTCACCGCCAGTTGCACGATGCCGTGGAACTCCGGGGCATGGCGGTCGAGGAACAGGCCCACTACCAGCTCCGGCGCGACCCAGAACAGCACCGCGAAGGCGAGCATGCAGCCGGCGCCGAAACCGATACCCAGGCGCCCGGCGCGGCGCGCTTCCTCAAGCCGACCAGCACCAAAATGCTGGCCGATGCGGAAGGTCACCGCGTAGGAAATCCCCACCGGAACCATGAAGGCCACGTACACCGACTGGATGGCGATTTGGTGCGCCGCCAACTGAGTGCTGCCCAGGGCGCCCATGCACAGGGCGGCGAAGGCGAACAGGCCGGACTCCACCGCATAGGTGCCGCCGATGGGCAGGCCCAGGCGCACCAGTTCGGCCAGCGCCTCGCGGGATGGCCGTTGCAGACCCTTGAGCAGCGGATAGGCCGAATAGGCCGGGTTGCGCACGATATGCCAGGCGAGCAACAACGCCATCGCATTCATCACCACGGCAGTCACCAGGCCAATGCCCGCGAGGCCCATTTGCGGCAGGCCGAACATACCGTGGATCAGCGCGTAGTTGAGGAGGAAGTTGGTCAGCGCCCCACCAATGCTGATGGCCATGACCGGTCCGGGTCGGCCGATGGCGCTGGTGAAACCGCGCAGGGCCATGAAGCCGAGATAGCCGGGCAGGGCGAAGACCAGCGTGGAAAGGAACTGCATGGCGCCTTCCACGCTTTCTGGCGCCTGGCCGAAGGCGAGCAGGATAGGCTTGAGATTCCACAGCAGCAGGCCCGCGCCCAGGGCCATGGCGAAGGCCAGCCAGAGGCCGCTCTGGGTCAAGCGGGTAGCGCCGACTTTGTCGTCGGCGCCGTGGCGGATGGCGACCAGATTACCCACGGCGGCGATCACGCCGACACAAAAAATCGACACGAAGGAGTAGCTGGCAGCACCCAGGCCACCACCGGCCAGGGCTTCGGGGCCGATCAGGCCCATCATCACGGTGTCGGTGAACACCATCACCACATGGGCCAGTTGGGCCGCGATCAGCGGTCCGGCCAGGCGCAGTATGGCGACCAGTTCATTGCGTATGCTCTGCGGCATGAGTAAGGCTCACTGTCTCGGAGGGCCGGCCAATTCCCTTGGCCAGCTTTGGATTCAGCAATTCTCCGAGCCTTGAACCTGCAGCACAAAAGGAAAAAAATGATGCCATCCATGACTTTGACTCATAGGTAAAGGCATATGTCGCGCCGCCTGCCCCCGCTCTACGCCCTGCGCGCCTTCGAGGCTGCCGCCCGTCACGCTTCCTTTACCCGCGCTGCCGAGGAGCTGGCCATCACCCAGAGCGCGGTCAGCCGGCACATCCGCACGCTGGAAGATCACTTCGCCTGCCGATTGTTCGAGCGCCAGGGGCGCAATCTGCAGCTCACCGAGCCGGCGCGCATGCTGCTGCCCGGCCTGCGGGATGGTTTCGATGCTCTGGAGCGCGCCTGCATCACGCTGCGGATCGACGACGCCACCCTGCGCCTGAAGGCGCCTTCGACGCTCACCATGCGCTGGTTGCTGTCGCGCATCAGCCGCTTCCGGCACCTCAATGACGACATCGAGGTGCAACTGACCAGTGCCTGGATGGATGTGGACAAGGTGGATTTTCAACATGAGCCGTTCGATTGCGCGGTGCTGCTCAGCGACGGTCACTTCAGCCAGGACTGGGAAGTGACCCTGCTCTTCAGCGAATGGCTGATACCAGTGTGCGAGCCATCGCTGGTCGCTGAACCCTGGGACCTGGCGCGGCTGAAAGGAACCGAACTACTGCACCCGACGCCGGACCGCCGCGACTGGCGTCGTTGGTTGCAGCGCATGGGGCTGGGGGAGGAGGTCTCCCTCAAGGGAGGGCAGGTGTTCGACACACTGGAGCTGGGCATCGTCGCCGCCGCGCGCGGCTATGGCGTATCCATCGGTGACCTGGTGATGGTGGCGGAAGACGTTGCCGGGGGGCGCATCGGCCTGCCCTGGCCCACGGCGGTGGCCAGTGGCGATAGCTACTACCTGGTCTGGCCCCGCGCCCGCAGCGGCCAGGACCGCCTGCGGCGCTTGCGTGATTTTCTGCAGGCGGAGGTGGCGGCTATGCAGCTTCCGAAGGTGGAGCTGCTGGGCTAGCTGGCTGTTGAAAAGCGACCTTTGTTGCCGAGGCCGAAACCAACTGCCGGGGGCGCGCCGACTTCATCAAGCTCACCGATAACTCAGGGTGAACGTCGCGTGGCCGTTGGCAAATCCCGGCACGATGGTGGGTTGCGTCTGGATGAAGCGTGCGGAGAGGGGAATGGTGAGTCTCTGATTGCCGATCCCCTGGCCATTGGGGACCGGCCACTGGTTCTCGTTGCCCGATTCGCTCGAGTCCGGGCCGTACCTGACCGGCTGGGTGCCGTTGAGCACTTGGATGGCGACGCCAGAAGCGGTGGAGCTGGGGGCAAGGCTCAACTGGTCCGTTCGATTGGCGGGGGCGGTCTGGTCGGTCATCGTCATGTACAGGTTGGTTGTCACGCCTTCCACACCACCGGAGCATTCCAGCGTGATGGCAAACGTTTTTTCGGGCGATGTTGAACCGACTCCTGTGAAGATTGAGGTGCTGACCTTCTCAAGTGGGACGTCGAGCGTCTTTTGCGTGGCGTTGCAGGTGGGTGTCGTGGGCTTGATTTCAAGGCTGTTGCCCGACCATGAGTAAATCACCTCGTCCTCATAATCAGTGAACCGACGGGCAAACTCCCCGGAGAGTTTTCCGCCACCGGTAATCGGGCCTGTTTTGACCAGTTCGAGTGTGATTGGATGAGGGTATACGCTCTCGCTCCAGATCTGTGATTTGCACTGCCCCGGCCAATAGCCGGTATAGCAAACAAATGGGGACTTCAAGCGGAAGCTGATACCTGGGATGCCGGAAGCGTAGAGCTGATGACCTGTCGATGGGGTCGTGCCCTCCATATAGATGCTAGTGATGGCGACAAAGCATTTTTGGGGCTCTACGCGTTGCGGAGAAACATCGCCGGTCCAGAAAGTAGTGTTGTTGGGGACGCTCGGGTCGACAGTGATTTCCGGCGGTCCTGCCATGTAGAACCTGTAGGGGCCATCGGGACATCTAGCTGCCATGGCCGTCGAGGGTAGGGTGCCCAGGGACAAGGCGATGCTGGCCCAGAACAGCGTGTCAGTACATCTACTCATCATTGACTCCGGATAGCTGAGTGGGGGCGCATATGGCGCTTGCCGTGCGGGGGGCTCAACGGCTCTGGCACAGCGCGGCGAAGCGTTCGTAGGTGAGTGCCTTGTTCACGGGGGGCAGATCGTAGTTGACCGAACAGCTATTGCCTTCCCAGCGCACGTCCAGCCGCCCCTTGTCCTGGCTGCCGAACACCAGCAGGCGCGAGCGGTGGTCGACGATGCCCAGACTCTTGCCTTCTTCGTCAAAAGCCTGGGCGCCGAAGGGCACCTTCTTGCCGGTGTCCAGGCTCAGCTCGAACTGCAGGCGGCGGCCGGTTACCGCGGCAAAGCGGCCTTTGACCACGGCGCCACGGGTGGGCACGACCCTCTGGGCGTTTTCGGTGATATCGGTGCTGGTATCCAGGGTGGTGGTGTCCAGGTTCAGCCAGTTGTAGCGGTAGGGTTGGACATAGGGCACCACGGCGTAGCCCCGGCTGTCGGTGCGGATGGCTCCATGGCTGTCGAGGCCGATGCCGCTGGTGTCTGGTACCTCCACCAGGGCGAAGGTTTCGCCTACCGACTGGCCGAAGGTGACGCCGCCGCTGTGCAGCACTACCGACCCGCTTGCGCCCAGGTCCGTGTGCTTGCTGTCCCGCGTGAGGCTGTAGTTGGCGCTGAGCGAGGCCCTGGCCGTGTCCCAGCCCAGGCCGAAGCTGCCTGAACCTTTATTGTCCTTGCTGTAGCCGGCCTGGGCGGAATAGTTGACCGTGTTCTTGTCGTCCAGGAAGCCGGATACGCCGCTCTGCAGGCTGGAGTCGCCATGGCGCGAAGAGACGGCGTTGCTAGAGGCACGATGCGAGTTACCCTGGCCCAGGGGGAAGCTCACGGATGCGGTGAACTGGGTATCGGACTGCCCCATGGAGCCTGCCTCCTGGGTGCGCGAGACGGCCAGGCTGTAGCTGGCGGTGCGGACGCTGTCGCTGTAGCCGAGCTGCCAGCGGCGGGTATTGCCTTGGCGGTTCCAATAGTTGGTTTCGCCCGCGCTGACGAATAGCGAGCCGCGCGCCTGGAGCGACTGGTTGATGGTCAGGTCGAAGCGGCTCTTCTGCCGGCCGACGCGCTCGCCGCTGACGTAGTCCATGTCCTCCACGTGCTGGCTGAGGGTGCGGTAGCCATCGGTGGAGTAGCGGTAGCCGACCATGGTGAAGGTGGTGTCGGTGGCGCTGACTGTCTTCGAATAGAGGAAACGCGCGCTCTGACCCTGTTTTCGCCCGCCGCGCTGGGGTTTCGACTGGCTGTTGGTGACGTCGAATGACAGCCCGCCGTAGCCCGAGTTGATGCCTATGCCCAGGTTCACCGCGTTGTACTTCTGCGTCGCGAGCAGGCCGCCGTAACCGGTGAGGTTATCGGTGGCGCCATAGACCGCCGTGCCCTGGGTGAAGCTGGGTGAGGACTGCCCTTCGGTATGGTACTCACCCGCCGCCACGCTGTAGCGCAGGCTGCCCTTGCGGGTCATCACCGGCAGGTAGGAGTAGGACTGGCTATAGGTTCTTTCCCGCCCGTCGGCCTCGATGATCTTGATCTGGAGATCGCCGTTGGAGCCGTTGGGGTAGATGTCGGTGATCTCGAAGGCGCCCGGCGAAACGCTGGTGGAGTACACCACATAGCCGTTCTGGCTCACTTCGACCGTGGCATTGGTCTCGGCGATGCCATGCACCACCGGCGCGTAGCCGATCTCGTTGTCGGGCAGCATGCCGATGTCGGATTTGAGCTGGATGCCGCGCATGCGCACGCTGTCGAAGATGTCGCCATGGGTGTACAGCTCGCCGAGCGACAGGGTGCCTTTCAACTGGCGGATATCGCGTTCGAGGAAGTTGCGGTCGCTCCTGAGCTTGTTGCGCATGCCGGTGCCGCCGCGCAGGGACGCCTCGTTGCGCAAGCGCCAGCCGAGCAGGTTCAGACCGTTGCGCAGGCCGACGTAGCGGTAGTCGCTGGTCTGGCCCGGGTTGCTGTTGCGGCTGAAGTTGGCCTGGTAGTTGGTGAAGAGCGCGGTGATGCCGTCGTCCCAGAGGGACGGATCGACATAACCCCGCGAATGCCGCTGTACGTAGGCGTGCGGCATGCTAATCAGCAGGGCCAGTTCGTTGACCTCGAACTCCACCGATGCGCCCGGAACGAGCGCTGCGATATCCAGTGGCGTGCTGTCGTCTGTATCGGCCGGAATTAGGTTCTCCCGCATCAGCCGTGCCACGTCCACGCCCAACTCTTTGAGCAGGCCGGCCCGAATCACCGGGCGAACGTCGGCGTTCCCGGGGTTGGCGCTGAAGTTGATGCTCTGACGGCGGAATATCGACTGATTCAGGTAGACGTCGACGTCGTACGAGCCCGGGCGTACCGTGCTGCCCTGTTCGAAGTACTTGAGTTCGACAGGGGCGTCACGGCCCTGGAGAAAGTCGGGGTTGAATTCTACCGCCGGGGAAGTGCTGGGCAGCGCCAAGCTCAGGGCCATGAAACAGGGCGCCCCGGAATAAGGTGAAATCTTCAAGTTGGGCCTTTTCCGGGAAATGGACACGAGTTTGTTCCTCTGGATAACTTCCATGCGTCGACTGGAGATAAGCTTTCAGTGTTTTAGGCGAGGCTGATTGATCTCGATTCAGGGGGGGCGATCAATTGCTCATGGCGCTGGAGTATTTATCGAGGCCGCCGAAGTCGTTCACGATCTGGAATTCTATGTTCATGTCGTTGATTGAAGTGACTCCGGTCAATTCCTTGATATCGAACTGGCTACTCGATCTTGGTCTGACCATGTCCACTGATATGTCATAGGACTTGCTGCCGTTCTTTAACTTCGCATCAGCGAGGGATACATGGAATGCCGAGTTATTGATCACTTCCATCCTGGGTTTTCCGCCTTGCTGGATAAGGCGCCATTTCAGCTCCATAGGGGCATCCGCGGCGGCTCCCGGCAGGCCGGCCGGCCGGTAGAAAACCTTGATGCGCTGGCGCAGGGCAATTTGCACGGTGTTGTCGTTCGCCGATTTCTGCGGGATTTCCTGGACGCTTAGTCGGAACACAGACTCTCGGTCCGTTGGCAGGCCCTGACCCTGGAAAAGGATGCGCAAGCTCTGTTGCCTGTTGGCACCCAGTCGGCTGAGGTTGGGTGTAATGGCGAACGGCAAGTCCTGGGAGTCATCGGGGCCTTCAATTTCCATCCAGGACTGGATCATGACGTCTTCCGGTGCCTGGTTTCTCACCAGTATCGAAGTCTCCTTCGCGGGCGCCTGCAGCACGACCCGGGTGCCGCTCAATGTGATGCCTGCGTTGGCCAGGCCGGAAGACAGCAACAGCAGGCCGGCCCAGAGGGTTCTGGAAGTCAGTCGTTTCACGTTGATCTCGCATCTGGAAGCGAGGGGTGTGGAAGCACCCCACCGCTTGTGGCTGGACTTACTTGTAAGTCAGGGTGAACGGCAGGGTGCCGTTGGCGCTGCCGGGTGTGGGTGCGGCGGCGCTGGATTTCACGTAGGCCGCGCGCATGGACAGTGAGGCTTTGTACTTGACCGGAGCGCTGCCGCTCGCGACCAGGGGGGCATCGATGGTGTCGTTGGCGGAAAGGTTCAGCAGTTTGCCGTCGTCGTTATAGAGACCGATGCCGACGCCAGTGGCGCTACCGGTGGTTTTCAGCAGGTTGAGATTCTTGGCGTCGATGCCAGAGCCGGATTTCGCGTCGAGACGCAGCATGACGGTGGTCAGGCCGCTGCCGGTGCTGCCGCAATCCAGCTCCAGGTTGATATCGGTACCGGCAGTGACGCCGCCGCCGGCACTGCCGCCCAGGGAATCGATAGGCACCTTGCCGAGGTCGACGTTGACGAGCTGGTTACCCTTGCCGCCACCGCCGACGCTGGTGCCGGGGCCGCCGGTGATAGCGCAGGAAGCGGAGGTGAGTTGGCCGGTGAAGTTGATGGTTCCGTCCGCAGCGACTGCGGAGTTGAGCAGGAGGCCGGTTACGGCCGTGGCAAGCATGCCTTTAATTGGAATAGACAAAATAGCGCTTCCTTAATTCTGGTTGAGGCGACTCGTGATCGTGCTCTTTAAGAGCCTCGCAAAGTTTAAGGAAGTAAAAAGATGCATCAATAAGCTCAATTCCGGCCGTCTTGGCGAATTGACCTTTTGTACTTGTAGGTTTTTTCTTGAAGGGGTCTCAGGGAGCTTGTGTATTGGTTGATTGCTATTGGTGTTCAGTGGAAGGGGTTAATTACTAATGCTTGTATGTGGATTCTGACAGTTTTTTCTGATTAATGTTAATAAGTGTTTCGGGTTGTTTGTTTCAATAGAGGTGGCCAGTCGCACAAGTGGTATTTCATCTGGACTTGGGAAGCCACGTCATTAGTCGGCCATCTCTAGTGCGGGCCACGCCGGTGAGAGCGAAGCCAAACCCAGATGCTTGGCCAGGCTGGCTCCCCGGCAGCCCTTCTCCTGATGGGAGAGGGGGCCAAGGTCCACCAACGGCGGGGCCCGCTTCCCCTCCCGCTGGCAGAGGAAGCGGCATGAGCCGAGCACCCCTCAGCGCACGACGTGCAGGAAGTGCAGGTGCTTCTCGTACTGGTCGAGCAAGTCGCCGATCACTTCCTCTCGGCTCCAGCCCATTACGTCGTAGTCCTGCCCGCCCTCACGCAGGTACACCTCGGCGCGGAAGTACTTGCGTGCGTCAGTGCCTTCGTCGTTGCCATCACGGCCCGCGAAGCGCGGTAGCGGCAGGGCGCGGGGGCGGACCTCGTAGCTGAAATCGACTTCGCTGCCGTGACCGACATTCAACTTGCAGCGCCCGTCATGACCGTTCTGTATGTCCACGTCGTAGCCCTGCTTGCGCAGCTCCTCGGACACATCCTGGCAGGCGGGTCGTACGACTTCCTCGATGAATCGGGTGACATGGGTGCGGCGCGGGAACATCAGGATGTTGCGCAGGCGCCGTTGCCAGCCGCCTTGTTGGCGATGGGGTGGGCGCGAGAGGTTGAGGGCCTGGTAGCGAATGCCACGCTTGGTGGCATCCAGGCGCAGCGCCTTGAGCAGGCCCCAGGTCGCCGCCAGCAGCACCACGGCGAAGGGCAGGGCGCTGGCGATGGTCGCGGTCTGCAGGGCCTTCAGGCCATCGGCAACCAGCAATGCCATGGCCACGACACCCATCAGGATCGACCAGAACAGGCGCTGCCAGAGCGGCGTTACCTCCCGGCCGCCCGAAGCCAGCATGTCGACCACCAGGGCGCCAGAGTCGGCGGAGGTGACGAAGAACACCACCACCATCAACACCGCCACCACGGAGAGCAGGCTGGAGAACGGGAACTGCTGGAGGAAGGCGAAGAGCGCCAGCGAACTGTCCTGGGCCACGGTGTCCGCGAGGCTGCCAACACCCTCGTGCAGCACCATGTGGATTGCCGAGTCGCCGAACACGGTCATCCATAGCAGGGTGAAGCCGGCCGGCACGAACAATACGCCGCAGACGAACTGGCGGATGGTGCGCCCGCGGGAAATGCGGGCAATGAACAGGCCGACGAAGGGCGACCAGGACAGCCACCAGCCCCAGTAGAGCAGGGTCCAGCCGCCGATCCAGTCGCTGGATTCATAGGCGTAGAGATTGAAGGTCTTGCTGACGATCTCGGACAGGTAGCCGCCGGTGTTCTGGATGAACGTCTTGAACAGGAACACGGTGGGGCCCAGCAACAGCACCACGACCAGCAGGATGACCGCGAGTACCAGGTTGAGCTCGGAGAGGATCTTGATGCCTCTGTTCAGGCCGCTGGCCACTGACAGCGTCGCCAGGGCACAGGTGCCGGCGATCAGCCCCAACTGCACTGGCACGCTCACGGGCAGGCCGAACAGCTGGTTCAGGCCGCTGTTGATCTGCAGCACGCCATAGCCGAGCGACGTGGCCACGCCGAATACGGTGCCGATGATGGCGAAGATATCCACAGCGTGGCCGATAGGCCCGTAGATGCGCTCGCCAATCAGCGGGTAGAGCGCCGAGCGCAGCGTCAGGGGCAGGTCATGGCGGAAGCAGAAGAACGCCAGGATCAGCGCGACGATCGCGTAGATCGCCCAGGCATGCAGGCCCCAGTGGAAGAAGGTCAGCTTCATGGCCTCCCTGGCGGCGGCCACGGTGTTGGGGTCGCCTACCGGCGGGTTGGCGTAGTGCATCAGCGGTTCGGCGACGCCGAAGAACATCAGGCCGATGCCCATGCCGGCGGAGAACAGCATGGCGAACCAGGTGCCGTTGCGGTATTCGGGCTGGCTATGGTCGGGCCCGAGCTTGATGTCCCCCAAGCGGCTGACGGCCAGGAAGACGACGGTAATGAGGATCAGGGCGACCGTCAGGACATAGAACCAGCTGGCGTTGACGATGATCCAGTCCTGGATGTGGATGAACAGCGCTTGCGCCTGATCGCGGGCGAGGGTGCTGTAGAGCACCAGGGCGATGATGAGGATGGCCGAACCGAAAAAGACCGGCGGATTGAGGGTGGATTGCGAAGACGAACGTGCCTCCATTGAGCTAGCTCTCCTTTTAATCGGATGGCCGCCAAGGGCGGAAGGCGCGCAATTCTAGCAATTTCGATAGAAAAAGTCTTTCGCTGGCTAAGTTGCAATAGTTTCTATTGCTTCATGTCATGGTTTCCGGGCGGTACTGCAGGGCTTCGCCGAGGTGATGGCGGGCTATGGTTTCGGCCTGCTCCAGATCGGCTAGGGTGCGAGCCACCTTGAGGATGCGATGGGCTGCACGCAGGGAGAGATTGAGGCGTTCGCAGGCTGCTTCCAGCCAGGCGCGGTCTTCGCTTTCCAGGGCGCAATGCTGGCGCAGGCCCTTGAGGTCGAGGAAGGCGTTGGCGCACCCCTGGCGTCGGAGTTGCACGCGGCGTGATTGCGCCACCGTCGCGGCAACTTCCGCGCTGCCGGGCCCCGTGCTTGTCGGTGGCTCCAGGGCGGTTGCTTCGCGGGCAACTGTCAGGTGCAGGTCGATCCGGTCAAGTAGCGGGCCGGACAACTTGGCGCGGTAGCGCTGGATCTGCTCCGGGGTACAGCGGCATCGCCCGGCCGGGTCGCCGAGATATCCACAGGGGCAGGGGTTCATTGCCGCGACCAGTTGGAAGCGCGCTGGAAAACGCAGCTTGTCATGGGCGCGGGCGATGACGATCTCACCGCTTTCCATGGGCTCTCGCAGGACCTCCAGCACCTTGCGCTCGAACTCCGGCAGTTCATCGAGGAACAGCACGCCCTGATGCGCCAGGGTGATTTCGCCCGGCTTCGGCCGACTACCACCACCTACCAGCGCGGCACCGGAGGCGCTGTGATGGGGCTGGCGGAAGGGGCGTTGCGGCCAGCTCGTCAGCGGTGCATGGCTGGCAACCGAGTGGATGGCCGCCACTTCCAGGGCCTCATGCTCTTCCAGCGGTGGCAGCAGACCAGGCAGGCGACTGGCCAGCAAGGTCTTGCCGGTGCCGGGCGGCCCGCAAAGCAACAGGTTATAAGTGAATACACCAATAATAGTTAACAACGCCTGTGGCTGTTCTACACGGATGGCGATGTGATATACCGCTGCCTCAGGCACAACATGGACCGGAGTTGCTATGACTGCAGCGAAGTTGCGTATTGACCTATCCCAGGGTCTGATTGAGGTTGAAGGTACCGAGGATTTCATTCTGGAGATTTACGGAGACTTCAAGGAACGGCTTGGTCAAGTCGCTCCATCTACTCCTACTCCCGTCAGTCGAACCGTGGAAGCTCCAATTCCCCTTCAAGAGCCCACTCCTGTAGTCCCGTCTACGGCTTCAACCTCTAAAGCCACCAAGCCAGCTGCTCCCAGAGCAAGCAACTCTTCGCCCTCCCGGAAAGTGAAGCGTAATGAGCCGAAGTTTCTTAGCGACCTTGATCTGACTAA
The DNA here is from genome assembly GCF_029873115.1 of Pseudomonas sp. BN606. Classification (NCBI taxonomy): domain Bacteria; kingdom Pseudomonadati; phylum Pseudomonadota; class Gammaproteobacteria; order Pseudomonadales; family Pseudomonadaceae; genus Pseudomonas; species Pseudomonas sp. BN606. The sequence continues at coordinate 302,853 of NZ_SSOF01000080.1, forward strand.
AGGGAAGCTCGGCCGTCTCAAAGACTTCCATGGCACATATGCACCGAAGACAAACATGGAGCACAACTTGATCTTCACATATTTCCTCAAAGACGGCTTGGATTTCGAGGAGATCAATGAAGACCACCTGTTCACTTGCTACCGTGCCACAAGCATTAAAATACCCAAGGCACTTCGTCAAAGCGTCTTGGACACTGCCCAGACTAAAGGCTGGGTTGAGACTGATCCTACAGGAGTAATTCGGCTCACAATCGCCGGACGCAATCATCTTGAACACGATCTCGCGAAAAACGTGCCGACTGAATGAGCAAGCTAGAAACATTCGCTCTTAGCATACCCGACCTAGCTAATCGATCGGCTTCACAGCTGGTCGATTACTTTGTTTATTACTTGACCGTAATTAATGAAGCTCAAGCAGCACGGAGTGTTGAGATTGGGAAGTGCTTTGCGGAGTTACGCATATCACCGTACAGCAATATTAGCCAATACCTAGCCCGAAGCTCTGCTAAGGGGAAATCCCAGAAATTCCTTAAGCTTAAAGACGGTTACGTACTCAACCGCCAAAGTCAGCTCGAAATTCAAAAGACTTTGCATTCTGGCCCTGCACGCGTTGAAACGAGCCTATTGCTACGAAATCTCTTGCCAAATGTAACCGACCTGCATGAGCAAAGTTTCCTCCAAGAAGCGATAGACTGTTATGAAATTGGCGCCCGGCGTGCCGCCATTGTTATGACGTGGATGCTTGCAGTTGATCACTTGTGCAAGTACACGTTTGAGAAACACTTAGGGGATTTCAATCAAGTCCTTTCGCTGAATGCCGACAAGAGAGTCAAGATCACGGCCGTAACAAAGGAAGATGACTTTTCAGAAATTCCGGAAGGAAAGTTTATTGAGCTTCTCCGTCAAGCTGGAATTATAACAAATGACGTAAGGAAGATCCTGGAAGTTAAGCTTGGCATACGCAATACTGCGGCTCATCCATCTGCCATATCTGTATCAGAAGTAAAGGCAACGGACTTCATCATTGATCTCGTTGAGAACGTGGTTATCAAATATAAACGAGCATAAGTGAACTCCGCCAAATAAAGAAAAGAACAGAAATTTTCAGGCCTTATTGACAGGTCGAGAAACTGTGGTAACTTGGTCGTTCAGTCCAGAAATGGACGCATCTCCCAGTCCGCAACGGACTATCGCGAAACTCCCCGCTATCGACTTCCTGCTGATGCCAGCCGATCCGGCCCGCACTTGCTCGTCGCCTATTGCCCAGAGAAACGCGAAGCTGAGTTCGAGGTAGTACGGAAGTGCGCGTCGCTAATCAGAGCAATGCTTAGTGCCACTAAGGCTCCAGCGCATATAAACACGACCGATATCGGTCAAAATAACCAAGTCCAAGAGGAAAGAGCATGAGAGTTAGTCTGAACGATCAGGCCAAGCAGGAGTTAATCGCGCTGATGGAAGCGCGAGGGTTGAACAGCCCATCTTGCGTAATCAATGTAGTTATCACAGAGGCGTTCAACGCCTATTTCAATATCCCGACTAGCGAGGATGAACATGGAAGTAAAGAACAACGCCGGACAGCGTGAGTACACTTGCGCCAACTGTGGCACGGATTACCAAGGCAAGAAGTACATTGCCGATAAGGCCCAGCGGTTCTGCTCCCGCTCCTGCAAAGAGAAGGCAGCCCGAGCAGCCAAGGCGAAGGCCAAGGTAGTCAGCCAGCTTGAACGCTGGGCGAAGAGTTCCTTCGGCGGGTACGTAATCAGCAAGTGCCGAGATGCCGGAACAGTCCAGATCATGCACGGCCACACCGCCCAGAGCCTGGATGACCTCGCCTCCCTGTATTCCAGTTACTTCAAGTGCTACGGCTGGAACAAGGATGAGCGGAAGAGCCTGTACAACCTGTGCCATATCCAGCCCCACAAGGGCCGTGATGGCTCCATCGGCCTCCTTCACCCACACAACCTGTTCATTGGTTGCAGTGAAGCGAACAGGCGCCACCACAACAAGCCAGTGCCCATGGATGCCGGTCTGTCTCTCCCCGCTTCCAAGTTGGTGGCCAAGTGGAAGGTGAAGCCCAACGCCACAGCCGCAGCAATCGCCAAGCAGGTACTGGCGTTCTTGGGTGCAGAGTTCGACGACTACCTACTCAGCGCGGGCAGTATCAAACTGAACAAGCGCCACAGCCTCGCTCAACGAATCTACAACCGGCAGCAGAAGGGCACGGCAGTTGCCGACCTAGACCGCAAATGGACACTGCCGGAACTAGAGGCACTGCCAGTCGAGGAGCTGGAGAAGATGGACGCCTTCCAGAAGGGCAAGGAAGTGAATACATTCCGCCCCGAGGTCTACACCAAGGCTCTCCTGTGTGTGTGCGAGGATGAACTAGAGCGTCTTGCCGGTACAGGTGCAGGCCGCCACGCCGACAACTGCCGTTTCATGCTGCCGTTGGTGAGGGGGCTAGGCATTTACCTTGCTCAGCTTGAGAGTGAGGACGTGCTGGAACGGTCACACCGTAGCTTCATGAGTCTGGCCAGGGCCACATGGAAGCCACTTCAGTACAACATGGGGTTGTTCTGGGGGACAAACCCTCGCCCTGCCATGGCTCGTGACTTCGGCTACATGAAGGAAACCATCCTCCAGGGCGCCTTCAATGCCTTGCAGGGGCTCCACGTCAACAAGGAGCGTTTCGAGGACCACCTACTCAAGCGCCTGCAACTCGATACGCTGGTGCCGCAGGTAGATACGCCCGATGAATACAGCTGGGTCGCCAGCGAGGTTGGGAGTTGGGACGTGGCCATCGACACGCTGTACACAGCCGCTGAGCCTGTCTGGAATACGCTGGAACACTTGGGCATGGTCACCCTCGCCCAGATCGAGGAGGCCCGTACTGGTCTGCTGTGGAGTGCGAAGGAAGCCATCGATAAGGGGCGTCGTCGTTACCGTGCTCAACCTCGGTTCCGTCGCGTGCATGGAGGCAAGCAGTACACCGATTGGGGGTGGAAGGGCTACCCGGATTGGCTGCTGTACCCACCCGTACTGGTGGAAGGCTTACACCTCGACTCTGAGGAGTTGTCCAAGGTCGCTTGATGGGAGCGGTGCAATGCCGCCCCCCTCTGAAGCACGTTCCCGGCTATCTCACTTCCTCGCTTGGCGAGCGTACTGCCTCAGTCCCAGCGCGGCACAGGAACGTACCCTGCTGCGGCCTCTTCCAAGTTGCCATGCAGGTCGTGATTCGCCATGAACTGCCGAAGTATCTCGCCAGCAGCATCCTTGGTTGGGTATGGCCCGACACGCATGTAGAGGCTAGTTTCGGAATGGACTTCGTGCCCCAGCTCCCGAACCTTCTCTGCGATGGCTCGGTACTCATTGTTCGAGCTGTAGGGGATCGTGATGAACCAGGGCCTTGCTGAAATGGTACTGGCAGGCTTCAGAACCTCAGCAGCTTGCACAGGAACAGGCTCAACCTCACTTCCACAATGCTTGCACTTCACGGCCTGAGCCTTGATCAGTTCGGCACAGAAGGGACACTCACGTAGACCATTCGTGCTGACATTCACCTGCCCTGGAACAGCGGAAGCCGGATCAGCCACCTCCTCCCAGCCACGACGCAAGTACGAGTTGGCAAGGATGCCTCCGATCGTGAAGCCGTAAACGATGGTGGCGAGAGGCAACGCGATGATTAAGCCAGGGCCACCAGTGATGCCAGTCAACCCGCCTACCAAGATCGTCCAGATAAAGAAGTGAACCCACAGCCCTCGGTAAGCCAAGTAGAACGGCCCGAAAAGAACGATGAAGAACCAAGCTCCATCCTCGAACTGCTCGGTGTGGCCGTTCGCAGGGTTCCTAAACGTCCGCATCACTTCATCCTCACAGCGCTATAGCCCCGGCTGGTCATGCAGAGCTGGTACGTCTGGTTCTGCTTATGCAGGATGTTGGCCCCCTCCATGAATGTGCCCCGGTACTCGTAGTCAGCCACCTGCACGTTGCTCGAAAGCATTCGGCAGTGAGCATCGTCCTGAACTACCTCTTCCTGAGTCGCACTCGGTTTCACCATCTGGTACTGCGGCTGACCAGCACACCCAGCCAACAACGTCACCACCCCAGCCAACACCACACCCTGAAGCCCAGTCTTCATCTCTCGCTCCTTCTCCTCGGTTCGCATGCTACCCGGCAGTGATTCGCCACCACTGGCCATGCTGGCGGAATGGTGCCATGTCACCCTGAAAATTCACAACATATTGTGAAGACCGAGGCAGCCTCGAAGCCGAGAGTTCCCCTACTCAAGTGGGGGACGCGGTTTGGACGTAGGGTTGGCATTCGGGAAGGCGCTTCGCCTGAGACGCAAGGAGGCTGGGCTCACCCAAGAGCAGCTAGCCCACGAAGCGGAAGTGCAGCGGAACTACGTGAGTCTGCTTGAACGGGGCATCAACCAGCCCACCCTCACCATCATCTTCAAACTGGCCGCTGCGTTGGACTGCACGCCTTCCGCTCTCGTCGAAGATGTCGAGAAACTTGCGGTCAAGATCAAATAAGATTGAGCACGTGGAGCGGGATTGCCTCCGGTTTAGGATGACAATGCACCGCTCTTCTGAACCTGGGGGCCCTCGATCCAGTTCAGTTTGTCGAGGTGCCGCTTGCAGTTGGCGTACTGCTGCCCCACCACCTCATCCACCCAACCAAACTGCTCAATGACTCGTGCATTCACCCAACCGTTGTACGCCAGCGACAAGACCTGAGCCCGCCAGCCGTCAACATAAGCCTCCACGTCCTCGAATCGACGCCAGCCCTTCAGGGCATCGTCACTACCCAGCCAGTACCACTCGCCGTAGTAAGCCTGATCAAACACAGCGAACCAGCTCTTCCTCGCCCAGAAGCTTTTGCTGGCTTCCTGTTTGCACTCTTCGAAGTTGAACAGCCCTCCATAGTGCAATGCGTCCAGGGCATGAGCGATGTGCTTCTGTGCCATCTTTCGGGCCATTCGGCGAACAATCCCATCGAACATCGAATCAGGCATGGGCTGGGCCTTCAACTGAGGTAGGAGTAAGTACAGGGAGGATATCAGGCGGCCAGAAAACTGCTCGCTGCCGGGTATGTCAGTCCACTCATCACCTACAGGCACGGATGTATGCCGGCCAACTAATCTCAAACTTGTCCTAGAGAGAGGACAAATGGCCACTACGGGCACATCCCAGTCAAGGGCACTTGGCAGCGTGTCCGTGGTGGCCACGTTGTTTTCCTAAGGTCGTCACGGTGCTTTCGTCTCCTCCCCGTAACGAATGCTCGCAGCCGTGACGGCCTCTTTTCCTTACTAGGGTTAACTCGACTTCGGCGCCTAACGTCTCATGGCGAACGTGGCGTCAGTCTATTTTCCTGCGGTACAGGGAAGGGGAACCCAAGCACCGGGAACTTGCCGCGTACACGGTTCTGGGCTTGGCAGTTCTTGACGCAGTTTGTGGATGGTGGAGCCACTTCCACAGAATCTTCACCCAGCACACCACCCATTCGACCGCCGCTGGCAACCCGCCACACTGAGACTCCCCCGAACTGGCTTACACGGGTGGCAACCTGGGTACTGTCTCGCCCTACAAACTTGGGTGATAGGTCATTGGCGAAGTTGACCCGTGGCGTGACCGGCACCGGGGCACAACTGGGGTTGAAGTTCGGAGGGACGCACAGCGGAAGGTTCACGTTCCTGAAGTTGGGGTTATCGAAGTAGAAAACTCCGTCTGCCAGTACGTGAGTGAAGTCGGTTGTCAGGCCATCCGCCCGTGACGGCTCCATCTGGAATATCCCGCCCTGGGCACAGTCCTTGGCCTGAATTTTCATCCCGACACCGGGGCCATTTCTTGCCAGCAGGACATCCGGGCCATCCAGTTCAAGCGTCAGGTTCCCGTTCAACGTCACACCCTGAAGATCAGGCGTCTTGCTCGCAAATATTGTGGTCGGCACACCACCGGTCATGTCCAGCGGATTGGGCGCCCCAGTCAGCGTGTAGTTGTGAACACCCAGCGTGGCCGCGTCCACCACAAACACCACGAACTTGCCCCGAACCGTGAAGCTAGTGCCCAAACCGCTCGCGGGGATTGTCGTTTCGGTCAGTCCGCTGACAGGCCCTCCCGGAAGCTCGACGGTAAATCCGCCCCCCTCACAGCCCGCATCTTTAGCGGCATAAGCCTGCTGGCCCAGCAAGCCCGATGACAACGCTGCAAGCGCAAGCAATCCAGTCCTTATCAGGTCGGGCCTCTTTGTAGGGAAAGCTGTCTCTGAGGCAGGTAACTCCAATCGGCTGTTCATGATGTGATCCTCATGCACACAGGGGAACGCCAACCAGTCCATACCTAGTCGCCCGTGGGGAGCGGCCAGCCAACCAGCACGGCCAATATCTGCAGCGTGATAGCGCAACTGCGGTTCCGCACCATCCTTCCAAACCAGTCAGCACCGTCTAAAGCGTGGGAATTTTTCCCACGAGATGAGGCTAGTTCTGACTCCCGAGGAGTCAACGACCGAACATCGGGGCATGAGTCAGCTGGGGCACCAACGCCCAGAGCGGCTGCTCGCCCTGGCGGTTTTCTTTCCCTCCGCCGTCTATCACCCTCGCGATTGCCGATGTACACCGGGTGTATCGTGAAAGTGTCCCGTCAGAAGGACAGAAAGCCATCGCACGCTCCCTCCCCATCGAGCAATGGAACGCGGTGGCTTTCCTATTTGGGGCGGGGAACGCTATGGGAGCGTCATCACCAGATAGAGGGCAAAGCGAGCGGTAGTGGCAACCGTTGCAAGCACAAGGGCATTCACCCGTTTCAGGCTTTTTTCTTCGTCTGCATCGCCGGTGTAGCTGACAGCAGCAACTCGCCCCATATGCATTAACCAGATGGCGGCGGCTGTCCCTGCCAGAGCGAATTCCCTTTCCATCCTTGCCCCTTGTAGCGGTCCATTCCAGCCAATGTCCCGGCTCAGTCCACTACACTTAAAGTACCCCTGCAGAGCGCGGAGCGAGTTGCCTTAAGGCCGTTGCGGCAATCCCTCCCCCATGCTCGCAAGCCGTAGCGGCCTCTTTTCCCCAACGACATTCCTGACATGCCCGTCATTCTCGAATCCGTATTGACCTGCCCACATTGTGGCCATGCCCAGCAGGAAGCCATGCTCACGGACGCCTGCCAGTACTTCTACGAGTGCAGCCAATGCAAGGCACTGCTGCGGCCCAAGCCTGGTGACTGCTGCGTGTTCTGTTCGTTCGGCTCTGTACCCTGCCCGCCTATCCAACAGCAACGTGGGTGCTGCCAGACCAATGCCTAGCGTGCGATTCTTTCCGAATACTGAAGCTTCCCCGATGACAGTGGAGTGATCGCTATGTGCGGACGCTACGTCTCTCCGGAAGACTGGGACATCGAACACTTCTGGCAAATCAGTGCCCACAACTCTGGCCGCTGGATTCGCAGCTTTAACGTAGCGCCCACGACCATCGTTCCTATGGTGAAGCTCGATGACCTTGGTAAGCCAGAGGTAGTGCCGGCCCGTTGGGGCCTTGTTCCTTTCTGGTGGAATCAAACCGAGCCGCCCAACTTCAGTTTCAACGCCCGTTCTGAGGAAGCCGCGAACAAGCCCATGTGGCGTCAGAGTCTGCGGACACATCGCTGCCTGATGCCAGCCCAAGGCTGGTTCGAATGGAGCAACCACCAGCAAGTACGGGGCAGGTCAGGTCGGAAGGTCAACCAGCCTTACTACCATCACGGCATCGACGATGGCGTACTGGCGATTGCTGGCCTTTGGTCCACCTGGTTCGGGCCAGCAGGACAGAAAGTGGTTTCCTGCGCGATGTTGACCAAGGAAGCAACTCCGTCGGTAGCCTTCGTCCATCACCGGATGCCGGTAATTCTCCACCCGGAGCAGTTCGACCTCTGGCTATCGCCCAGCACTAAGACAGAGCAGGTTCAGGGCGCTATTGCCCTGAGTCGGAGAGACTTTGCCGTTCACCCGGTTACGACAGATGTGGGCAATTCTCGCAATGATTACCCGGAGTTGCTGGAGCCGGTGAAGGTCTATCCAACCTAGTAAGCAATCCAGAACTATCAAATTCGTGACTAGATCAATCACTCCGGTCACAGAACCTTCCTCCCGATACCCTCACAGCCCCCTATCCATCAGCATTTCCACCGGATGGGGTTAAGCGAAGCCCCCTCGATTACCGCTACAGCTGACTTTTCGCCGCTGGTGGCTTGCACCACGTCAGTTCAACTCAGATTCGATTTCACCGATGACTTTGACCAGCACTCCGCCAATCGAGCAGGAGTCGCCCCCAATCTGGCCCATTCTGCTCATTACAATCGTTGAACGACCGTTGTAACAGATGTAAAATGACTCCATCAGCCACAGAACGGAGTCATCAGCATGGAAGTTATCGCCTACTACCGAGTGTCCACCAAGGGCCAAGGTGAATCCGGTCTGGGTATCGAAGCTCAACAGGAGTACATCCGCATTGCCGCTGAGCAGCAGGGCTGGACGGTAGTAGCTGAACACACTGATGTTGGTATCTCCGGTTCCATCCACCCGCTGGAGCGTCCAGAAGGCGCCAAGGCGTTTGCTCATGGTCTGCCGGTAGTAGTGGCCAAGCTAGACCGCCTGAGCCGGGACGTTGAGCACATCGCTGGCCTGATGAAACGCAGCAAGTTCATGGTGGCAACCATGCCCAAGGCTGACACCATGCAGCTCCACTTGTTCGCAATGCTGGCTGAGCAGGAACGCACCTTCATCAGCGAACGCACCAAGGCCGCTCTCAAGTCGCTGGAAGCTCGTGCAGAAGCTGGGGATGCAGACGCAGTGCAGAAGATCGAAAACCGCTCTCAGGCACTCGCCAAGGGCCGCAGCATGCTCAACCGCACCAAGGGCCACGACACCCAGCGCAAGCAGGCTGACGACCGTGCAGCAGTGGTGAAAGACACCATTGAACTGTGTGTCCTGAAGGGAGCTAAGAGCCTCCAGCAAGTTGCCGACTGCCTCACCTCCAAGGGCATCCCAACAGCTCGTGGTGGCCAGTGGTCCCCGACTGCCGTTATGCGTGTCATGCAGCGCCTTGGACTGGAGCTGGCGAAGGGGGTGTAGTCACTACCGACACCCTTCAGTTTTGAAGACACCCTACAGGCCCCCATGAGCGGCCTTTTTTCTGCCTCTGAGGATATTTTGAATTCCTAGTGCAGGATGTCCGGGGTGATGGGCTGGGGCATCAAGGAGGTCGCCACCCAGAGCCGTATTTTCTCACCTCTGAGAAGTTGCTCGACCGATATTCTGTTTGGCCGAAATCTCAGCCTATTTCCGATTGCCCCTGCCTGCCTTTTGGAAAATGTCTTCAGATGCCCAGCTCATCTCTGGGGGACTTCGACAACCTGGGCAAACGCAGGCCGGTAGAGAAGGATTCTCTCGAATGGGGTGGAGGCAAGATACTCACCAGCAGGCCACTCAATGCCCTGGTCCTGTGCGGGATTCCAGAAGTCGACGATTAGCAGCAGCCAGTAAGCATCGTGTTTCGTGTAGCCCAGTAGCTTGCTGATCTTCTGTTGCACCATGTCCTTGACCTGTGCGACTGATAGGGCAGGTACGTCGTAGCTCTGCTGATAGCGCCACTTACTGTTGGGGTATTCCTTGCCATCGTGGAAGAGGAATGAGAGTTCCGGCGTATCGTCCAAGGGATTCCGCATCACGCAAGTATCGTGGTGTGAGGACGCCTTCAGTGCGAGGTCTGCCACGCTACGTACTATCTGGGGAATACGCTCCCTCTCAATCGGGAAGTTGGGGTCAAAGTCGAGGCTTACCTCAATCTTCCTGCCCCCTTTCGACAGGTATTCTCGTTCGGCCTGTTCTACGATTTTCAACCGCTGCTGTCGTTGGCGCTGCTCGCTCCGAAAATCACTACCATCGGTTTTGAAGAGATGGGCAATCTCTATGCCGATGCTTCTCTCTCCTTGGATGATCACATCGGGCTTGTCGTCGTGCACAACCGTTCCGGGTGGAAGCTCGTAGTGCTGGCTGAACTTCTCGAAGTAGTGCGTCTCGTTGATCTGGTTTGGGGTGAGCTTCATTCGATCTTGCCTCCCCGCCCTAGCTGCTCGCTGAACCAGTGCCAGCTAATGCCTTCTTCCTGTTCACGCTCTGCTCGGTCTGGATCAAGCTCACCCTGTTCGACCTGCCTCGCCCAGATATCGTCGTCCATCGCCTGAACCTCTACGGCACCATCGAGATACTTGATACCGAACAGTTGCCCGTCAAAGTCATTCGCCGCTGACTCGTAGGTTGTATCTAGAACCCAACACGTAAAGCTATTCGGGTTGTACCTCTGGAACTGAACAAGGATGCCGAGTCGCTTCAGCAAACTGTTTGCGGCCGCCCGCCCCTCGTAGGACACAAGGTCCAGCCTCTGGAAGAAATCGTCTTTGCTGATCACGCGGCTCGATGCCAGTTGCTGGCGTAGCTCATCGCGCTTTGATGTGTGCTGCTCGTGTTCCAGCTCCAGGGCTTGCAGAAGTTGGGCGCTGGGTTTGGATGGGAATTCTGTGTGTGCATCAATGGCCTGTTCTAGCCTGCTCGCCACTATCGCCAGTTGGCCTTCAGCAGCTTCAAGGCTCCTGTGGATTTCAGCGGAACGACCATGCACCAGCGACATAGCGTCCACCTTTGCCAGAACTTCCTTGAAGACGGTTTCAGCGTACTCCGCCCGAATCATGCCGCCTGTGCAGCTCCCTTTCTTGGCTGAGTGGCACCACAGATACTTGTAGCCCTTCGGAGGCTTACCCTTGTTGATCAGGTGCAGGGCATCGCCGCAGAGACGACACTTGGCCAGCCCCTGCCAGATGTTGAACTCCGTGGCCTGCTTGGTAACTGAGTACCGTTTTCTCTGGGCCCGTGCCGCCTGAGCCCGTAGGAACACTTCTTCATCGATCACTCGCGGGTAGAAGCCTTCCACAGCTTCGCCATCGTTCTGCCGAACACCGTCGAGGAAGTGCATAGGCTGGTACTCGCCCAGCACGGCCCGATTATCGAGAATCTTGGCAACACTGCTCGTTCCCCAAGTGCCACTTTGATTGCGGGGCTTGCTGCCATTCTTGCCGGTAGTGCTACCGAACACGGGCACACCATCTGCGTTTAATCGCTTCGCTGTGATCACTTGGCCGCGACCTTCAATCGCTTCCCTGAAGATACGTTCAATGACTTCCACTCGCGTCTTGATCGGCTGATATACGCCATCTTTCAGCTCCAGCCAGTAAGGGCAGGCAGCTCCGAGTGGTTTCTTCTCGGTTCGTGCAAGATCACGCTTCTGTCGCCATGCCTTACTAACCCGCATTCCTTTGACGCTGGATTCTTCGTGGGCACGGGACATGGAAACAATCGAGACAATCAGATCAATGTCGTTAAAGTCTTTTGTGTAAAGGCGTCTGTCTGCACTGGTGTAGATGTTGATTCCCTTCGCCAGCAGATCGAGGAAGCGGGGCAGGGCATCCCGCACTTTCTCTCGTGATAATCGGTCCAGACTCTCCACCAGCAGATATGATCCGGGCTTGATGGTCCCGTCTTCCACATAGCCAAGGAAGCGTTTCAGCTCGCCTGTGTCGTCTACGTGCTTGCCCTTGTATGCGCTCCGGCCAGCATCAAAGAATTTGTATTCCTTCGCTGCCGCCAGCTCTAGCCCGTTCTCCTTGCAGTACGCCTCAGCCGCTTCCCGCTGGCGCCTGTAGCTGTCGCCTCGGGCCTGCTCTGGGCTGCTGAATCGGATGTAGCTGTAGGCGAGGGGCTTCATGGTGGGGCTGATCCTGATCTATTGGTGCACTGAACTACAACAATAACAGGTTGTGCGACCCAGCCGCAGCGACCAGGAGGGCGCGCTTTGCTGCGACCTGGCCCTGGACTTCGGCGAGGTCGGGGTAGGGCGGGCGCTCGTCCATCAGGCCCTGGGCCTGGTAGAAGGGCAGTGGGGTATGGCCGGCAAAGTGCGCGGTCAGCTCCAGCAAGTGCGAGGCGGCCAGCACCTTGAGACCGCCGGCCAGGCTGGCTTCTTCGGCATTATCCCGTGGCACCACCAGGGTCCGCCCGGCGGCGCGAGCGGCGAGCGCGGCGGGGAGTACACCCTGCACAGATCGCAGCGAGCCGGAAAGCGCCAGTTCACCCAGGCATTCCACCTCATCCAGGGCACCGGCCGGCAATTGGCCGCTGGCCGCGAGCACGCCAAGGGCAATGGCGAGGTCGAAGCGGCCGCCATCTTTCGGCAGATCTGCCGGAGCGAGGTTGAGGGTGATGCGTCGGGGAGGGAAATCGAACCCGCTGTTCTGGATCGCGCTGCGGACGCGGTCCTTGCTTTCCTTCACGGCGGTTTCCGGAAGGCCAACCAGGGCCAGGGACGGCAGGCCGTTGGCGAGGTGCGCTTCGACGGTCACGGCAGGGGCTTCGACGCCAACCTGCGCGCGACTGTGGACGATGGCCAGGGACATTGATCACTCCTTGATCGGTCCGCCGGGCCGGAGTGGGATCACTCCGCCGACGGCGGGTTCAGCTTGGCATCCAGTTCCGCGACCTTGGCTTCCAGGGCCTCCAGGCGCGCGCGGGTGCGGGCGAGTACCACCATCTGGCTGTCGAATTCGTCGCGGGTGACCAGGTCGAGTTTGCCGAAGGCGCTCTGGAGCAGGACCTTGAACTGGGCCTCGATTTCAGCACGGGGCAACGGGCTGTCGCTGCTGAACAGGCGCGAGGCAGTGGCGGCGAGGGTATCGAGCAGGGCTTTGGGCGGCAGCATGGCGGTATCCGTAAGTGAATGAGCGGGAGTCTATCACGGTGCTCTCTGGGGCCGTGCCGGCAGTGCCCGGTGCCCAATTATTGAGCAATGGGCTGGAGCGCTGCGCACTGCTTTGGTGCGATGCGCGCACGATCGGGCCTTCTGAAATGCGGCATCCGGCCAGTATCTGATTGAAAACAGGCACTTTGTCTGGAGCTGGCAAGAATTCTGCTTGGAGCTGAACGACGCATGCACCGATGCAGTTCCGGTGCACCGGGCGAGGCGGGGGAGTGTTTCGCCAGAAGCGGTTGGTTTGTGTCGGAGTGCCGAGCCAGGGCGGGCCGACGCGTTACAAAAGCCAGACACTGCGCTTAGACTTGAGCCGGGTTCGCGTTTTTCCTGGGGCAAGTCAACCAAAACACGGGAGAGAGTTTCATGAAGCTAGTCACCGCCATCATCAAGCCTTTCAAGCTCGACGACGTGCGTGAGTCGTTGTCCGAGATCGGCGTGCAGGGCATCACTGTCACCGAGGTCAAGGGCTTCGGGCGGCAAAAGGGCCACACCGAGCTTTATCGTGGCGCCGAGTACGTTGTCGATTTCCTGCCGAAGGTGAAGATCGATGTGGCCATCGCCGACGATCAGCTCGATCGTGTGATCGAGGCCATTACCAAGGCAGCCAACACCGGCAAGATCGGTGACGGCAAGATCTTCGTCGTCAATCTGGAACAGGCCATCCGTATCCGTACCGGCGAAACCGGCACAGACGCGATCTAAGCCGCCGAACCCCAACGCCCCAGGAGAAAACAACATGACTCTGCGTAAAGCCGCAGGGCTAGGAGCCCTTTTGTCCCTCGTTACCCCCGGCCTGGCCATGGCCGCCGACGAGGTCGTGCTGAACAGTGGTGACACGGCGTGGATGATCGTCGCTACTGCGCTGGTGCTGTTCATGACCATCCCCGGCCTGGCGCTGTTCTATGGCGGCATGGTTCGCTCCAAGAACGTTCTGTCGGTGATGATGCAGTGCTTCGCCATCACCGGCCTGATCAGCATCCTCTGGGTGGTCTACGGCTACAGCCTGGCCTTCGACACTACCGGCATGGAACAGGGGGTGATCAACTTCAACTCCTTCGTGGGCGGCCTGTCCAAGGCGTTCCTCAGCGGCCTGAACACCAGCAGCCTGGTGTACGCGATTCCTGAGAGCGTGTTCATCACCTTCCAGATGACCTTTGCCATCATCACCCCGGCCCTGATCGTGGGTGCCTTTGCCGAGCGCATGAAGTTCTCCGCCATGCTGATCTTCATGGCTGTCTGGTTCACCCTGGTCTATGCCCCGATCGCCCACATGGTGTGGAGCGGCAACGGCGGCCTGATGTGGGACTGGGGCGTGCTGGACTTCGCCGGTGGCACCGTGGTGCACATCAACGCCGGTGTCGCAGGTCTTGTAGCCTGCCTGGTACTGGGCAAGCGCAAAGGCTACCCGACTACTCCGATGGCTCCGCACAACCTGGGCTATACCCTGCTCGGCGCCGCCATGCTCTGGGTGGGCTGGTTCGGTTTCAACGCTGGTTCCGCGGTTGCGGCCAATGGCACGGCTGGCATGGCCATGCTGGTTACCCAGATCGCCACTGCCGCCGCCGCCCTGGGCTGGATGTTCGCCGAGTGGCTGACCCACGGTAAGCCGAGCGCACTGGGTATCGCTTCCGGTGTGGTCGCCGGTCTGGTTGCCATTACTCCGGCCGCTGGCACCGTCGGCCCGATGGGCGCCTTGATCATCGGTCTGGTTGCCGGCGTGGTCTGCTACTTCTGCGCTACCAGCCTGAAGCGCAAGCTGGGCTACGACGACTCCCTGGACGCCTTCGGTGTGCACGGCATCGGCGGTATCGTTGGCGCACTGCTGACTGGCGTGTTCGCGGCACCGGCCCTGGGTGGTTTCGGCACCGTGGAAAACATCGGCGCCCAGCTGCTCATCCAGTTCGAGGGTGTGGCCTTCACCGTCGTCTACACCGGTATCGTGACCTTCGTGATCCTGAAAGTGCTGGACGTGGTCATGGGCCTGCGTGTCAACGAAGAGGAAGAGACCGTCGGCCTCGACCTGGCTCAGCACAACGAGCGCGGCTACAACCTCTGATCCGATCGATTTCCCCGTTCGGCGGTTGCCGGCGGGGTCGTCGACAGGAAAGCCAAAAAGGGCGCCGCAAGGCGCCCTTTGTTTTTTTTTCGGCCGCGCTAGAATGCCCGCCGTACGAGCCGCAACAGGTATTTGCGCATGTGGCAGCAGACCCTGATCACCTTGCATCCGAGGCCGCGTGGTTTCCATCTGATTACCGAGGAAATCCTGGCGGCGTTGCCGGAACTGAGGCGCTACCGATTGGGTCTGTTGCACCTCTGGCTGCAACAT
Source organism: Pseudomonas sp. BN606 (assembly GCF_029873115.1). Lineage (NCBI taxonomy): Bacteria > Pseudomonadati > Pseudomonadota > Gammaproteobacteria > Pseudomonadales > Pseudomonadaceae > Pseudomonas > Pseudomonas sp. BN606. Next base: position 318,005 of record NZ_SSOF01000080.1, read on the forward strand.
ACTTCGGCTTCCCTGACGGTGAACGAGAATGCCGACCCCGCGGTAAGGCGGGATTTCGAGCGATTCTTCAATCGCCTGGTGCCGCAGGGCGAAAGCGGCTATGAACATGACTATGAAGGGCCGGACGACTTGCCCGCGCATTTCAAGGGCAGTCTCCTCGGTTGTCAGCTGAGTTTGCCGGTCCGAGACGGGCAACTGGCGATGGGCACCTGGCAAGGTGTCTACCTGGGTGAGCACCGCGACCAGGGCGGCGTGCGCCGGGTGTTGGCGACCTTGCATGGCGAGGCGTCCTGAATTTTTTCCGGCAGCGTTAGAAAGCTGGCGCAGCTGGGCTATAACTAACCTGCTTTGGCAAGGCATGAGGTAGAACATGAGCGACGAAGAACTGGAACAAGACGAGCTGGAAGCGGCCGACGAGGACGACGGCGAAGAGCTGGCTGCAGCCGATGATGGTGAAAGCGACGACGATGGCGAGGCCCCTGCCCCCTCCGGGAAGAAGGCGAAGGCTGCGGTCGAAGTCGAAGAGTTGCCCAGCATCGAAGCCAAGCAGAAAGAGCGCGATGCCCTGGCCAGGGCTATGGAAGAATTCCTGGCCCGTGGTGGCAAGGTGCAGGAGGTCGAACCCAATGTGGTTGCCGACCCGCCGAAGAAGCCGGACAGTAAGTACGGCAGCCGCCCCATTTGAGGCTGGCACCCGTCGAAAGAGCCCGCTATTGGCGGGCTTTTTCATGGAGGCGGGAAAGTCTGTGCGAACTCAGGCTCTGCCCGTCGTTCGGGGCTGCCGATGCCGTAGGTTGGTATAGAGCGGAGCGAAGCCCAACGATTCCCGGTCGGGCTGCGCGCATGGCGCACCCTATGAGTCGCTTAGTGCCACTTCGCCCAGCGCGCCAGCACGCCAGGCAATTCTCCCAGGCTGGAAATCTCGGCATCCGGCAGCCTTTCGCCCGTCCAGTCCTTCCCCTGCGGGTTGAACCAGATGGCACGCAGGCCGGCGCGGCGGGCGCCTTCGATATCGTCGGCCGGATGGTCGCCGATGTGCACGGCTTCCCCAGCGCTGACACCGCCGCGCTTGAGCGCTTCGAGGAAGGGCATCGGGTCGGGTTTGCCGATGCCCAGCTCTTCGGCGCAAAGGGCGAACTTGAAATAGTCGGCCAGACCCAGGCGGCGGACGTCGGCATTGCCGTTGGTGATGACGCCCAGGCTGTAGCGAATGGCCAGGCGTTCCAAGGTGGGCACGGTGTCCGGGAAGAAGGTGATGCGGTGACGGGCGTGGAGCATGGCCTGGAAAGCGCCTTCGGCCAGGTCGACGGCATCGTCGGCGGAATAACCGACACCTTCCAGTGCGCGGCGCAGGGTACGGCGGCGCAATTCGCTAAGGCGGTACTTCAGACTGGGCTCTGCGGCCAGGACCTCGCCACGAATGGCCCACAGGTGTTCTACCGGCAGGGTGCCCAGGGCCGGGGTGTGTTCCATCAACCAGTCGCGCATGGCGGTCTCGGCGCCCTCGATCACCGGGCGGTTATCCCAGAGGGTGTCGTCCAGGTCGAAGGTGATCAACTGGATACTCATTCGTCGGCTCCCCGTCGCTTCGCCCTCGGATGGGCCTGGTCGTAGACCGAGGCCAGGTGCTGGAAGTCCAGGTGGGTATAGATCTGGGTGGTGGAGATGTCGGCGTGGCCGAGCAACTCCTGTACTGCCCGCAAGTCTTGGGATGACTCCAGCATATGGCTGGCGAAGGAATGGCGCAGCATGTGCGGATGCAAATGCTGGCCCAGTTCACGAACCCCTGCCTGGCGCACCCTCAGCTGGATGGCGCGCGGTGTCAGGCGCCGCCCCTGTTGGCTGATGAACACTGCGCCGTCACCGGGATTGGCCGCAGCGCGCAGGGGTAGCCATTCCTCCAGCGCCTCTCGCGCCTTGCTGCCCACGGGCAGTTCACGGGTCTTGTTGCCCTTGCCGCGTACCCGAACGAGGCCCGCAGAGAGATCGAGCCCTTCGAGGTCAAGGCCTACCAGTTCGGACAGGCGCAAGCCCGAGGAGTAGAAGAGCTCCAGCATGGCCTGGTCGCGGCGGGCGATGAAATCGTCTTCCACGCCGCCGTCCAGCAGCTGCTGGGCACGGTCGGCGTCCAGTGCGCGGGGAAGACGACGAGCGCCCTTGGGCGCGGCGAGGCCGTTGGCCGGATCGTGACGGCAGCGGCCTTCGCGGATCAGGTACTGATAGAGGCCACGCACGGCCGAGAGCAGGCGCGCCAGGCTACGGCTGGACAGTCCATCCTGATGCAGTCGGGCGACGAAGCTGCGCAGGCTGCGGACATCCAGGTCATTCCAGTTGGCAATGCCGTACTTTTCGCAGAGCGCACGCACCTTGAGCAGGTCGCGGTGGTAGCCGTCCAGTGTGTGGGCCGACACCTGACGCTCGCTGCGCAGGTGGTTCAGGTAGGCGTCCAGGTCGGCATTCATGGGGCTTCCTTGGAATGCGCGGCGGTGGTCTATCTCACCGAGCGCAGGGGGGATGCGAAGCGCGGTAGTACCCGGGCCAGCACTTCGGCGACATAACCGAGGAACAGGGTGCCGAGGGAGCTCTTGTAGTGCTGCGGATCGGGACTGCCGATGGCAAGCACGCCGTGCAGGCCCTGGTGGGTCAGGCTGACCACGGCGGCGGAGCCCACCTGGTCACGTTCTTCGGTGCCGAACAGGAACTCCAGTTCATGGCTGCGCAGCACGCCGCAGATGGTCTTGCCGCCGGCCAGCAGGCCGCCGATGCTCTGGTGGGCTTCGGCGGTGGTGACACTGCGGCCCACCGGCAAGGTGATCTCGCTGAACAGGATGAGGCTGACGAAGGGCACCTGGAACTCGTGGCGCAAGCTGTCTTCCACAGCGCCGACCACTTCCTCGAGGCTGGAGGCGTCGAGCAGGTCGAGCACCAGTCGACGGGTCTTGTCGAACAGTCGGTCGTTCTCCCGGGCCACATCCATCAGCTGCGACAGGCGATGGCGCATCTCGATGTTGCGCTCACGCAGCAGTTTCACCTGGCGCTCCACCAGGGATACGGCGTCGCCTGGCTGGTGGGGGATGCGCATTTCGGGAATCAGTTCCTCGTGCTGGACGAAGAACTCCGGATGGAGGCGCAGGTAAGCTGCCACCGTTTCGGAATCGAGGTGCTGCGGCTGGTCCTGGTGCTGGTCGGTCATAGGCGAACCTGTCCTTCGAATACTCGGACGGCGGGTCCGGTCATCATAACGGGGTGCCCCGGACCGGCCCACTCGATCAAGAGCCTGCCCCCCGGCAATTCGAGTTGTACCGGGGAGTCCATCCAGCCCTGACGGATCGCGGCCACTGCGGCGGCGCAGGCGCCGGTGCCACAGGCCTGGGTTTCCCCGGCACCGCGCTCCCAGACGCGCAGCTTCGCCTGCTTGCGGTCGACGATCTGCAGGAAGCCTACATTCACCCGCTGCGGGAAGCGTGGATGGTGCTCCAGCTTCGGCCCGAGGCTGTGCACCGGGGCAGTGGCGACGTCGTCGACGCGTAGCACTGCATGGGGGTTGCCCATGGAGATGGCTGCCAGCTCGACGGTCTGGCCGTCCACGTCAACCGGGTAGGTCAGCGCTTCGCTATCGGCGACGAAAGGAATCTGCTGCGGGACCAGGCGCGGCGGCCCCATGTCCACGGTGACCTGGCCGTCTGGACGTACATCGAGCTCGATGATGCCGCCCTTGGTTTCCACGCGAATGCGCTTCTTGACTGTCAGGCGCTTGTCGATGACGAAGCGGGCAAAGCAGCGCGCACCGTTGCCGCACTGTTCCACCTCCGATCCGTCGGAGTTGAAGATGCGGTAGCGGAAATCGACGTCCGGATTGGTCGGAGCCTCGACGATCAGCAGTTGGTCGAAACCGACTCCAGTGTTGCGGTCGCCCCACTGCTTGGCGTGCTTGGGCTGGATGTGGGCGTGCTGGCTGACCAGGTCGAGGACCATGAAGTCGTTGCCGAGGCCGTGCATCTTGGTGAAGCGCAATAACATGGATGCGCCCTCACTGCGGCAGCAGGCTTTCGCCGGCATAAAGGTCTTCAATAGTCTCGCGGCGACGCACCTCGAAGGCTTGCTCGCCATCCACCAACACCTCGGCGGCGCGGCCGCGGGTGTTGTAGTTGGAGCTCATCACGAAACCGTAGGCGCCAGCGGAGCGAATCGCCAGCAGGTCACCTTCGGCCAGCACCAGGCTGCGCTCGCGGGCGAGGAAATCGCCGGTTTCGCAGATCGGGCCGACCAGGTCGAATGTGCGCTCGGTACCGGCATGGGGTTGCACCGGCACCACATCCATCCAGGCCTCGTAGAGGGCCGGGCGGATCAGGTCGTTCATGGCCGCGTCGATCACCGCGAAATCCTTGTGTTCTGTGAGCTTGAGGTATTCCACCTGGGTCAGCAGCACGCCTGCATTGGCGACAATGGAGCGTCCGGGCTCGAACAGCAGCTCCAGGTTGCGCCCCTTGATGCGCTGGCGCACGGCCTGAATGTATTCGCCGGGCAGCGGTGGCTGCTCATCGCGGTAGCGCACGCCGAGGCCGCCACCGAGGTCCAGGTGGCGAATGGCGATGCCGCGTTCGTTCAGACGGTCGATCAGGTCCAGGAGGCGGTCGAGGGCGTCGAGGAAGGGTTCCAGGCTGGTGAGCTGGGAACCGATATGGCAGTCGACGCCGATCACAGCGATGTTGGAGAGGCTGGCGGCCTGTACATAGACAGCCTCGGCTTCATCTATGGAGATGCCGAACTTGTTTTCCTTCAGGCCCGTGGCGATGTACGGGTGAGTACCCGCATCCACATCGGGATTGACCCGCAGCGATACCGGCGCCTTCATTTCCATGGCTGCGGCCACGTGCTGCAGGCGTTCCAGTTCGTTGCGCGATTCGACGTTGAAACAGTGCACGCCCACTTCCAGGGCGCGGCGCATGTCGTCGCGGCTCTTGCCGACGCCGGAAAAGACGATGCGCTCGGGAGCGCCGCCGGCAGCCAGCACGCGCTCCAGTTCACCGCTGGAAACGATGTCGAAGCCCGCGCCGAGACGCGCCAGCAGGTTCAGTACACCGAGATTGGAGTTGGCCTTGACCGCGTAGCAGACCATGCCGGACGAGCCGGACAGGGCGTCGGCATAAGCCTTGTAGCCGGCCTCGATCGCTGCGCGGGAATAGACATAGGTGGGCGTGCCGAAGCGAGCGGCGATATCGGACAGCGCTACGCCTTCCGCGAACAGCTCCCCGTCGCGGTACGTGAAAGCGTCCATGACAGCTCCCCCGATCAGCGGATGTACACGTCTTTCTGGTGTTCCTTCGCTGCTTTCTCGTCGTCAGGCATGTAAAGCGGGCCTTTCTGGCCACAGCCGGCCAGCAGACAGGCAACGGCGAGCAGGGCGACGAAGGGGGCGTGGAGTCGCTTCATGACGGAGTCCTTGCAGAAAACGTGAATTGTTCCGGAGTATACCGACCCCCCGCCGCCTTGCCTATTCGGTGAAATTCCCGTCTGGCGTGGCCTGCGGGCCTATGCGGCGTTAGCATTGGCGACTGAAAAAGGAGCTCTCATGGACAACGCCGCATCCCTGGCCGGCTCGGTCTCGGTCGCCTATCTGCAGGGACTGGTGGAGCGTATCGAACAGTTCGGCGTGACCCCTGCCGAGTTGCTTGGCCACGTCCAACTGACACCCGCGATACTTTCCCAGCGTGATCAGCGCATCGCGGCCAGCGCCTACCTGGAGTCGCTCGGGCATGCGGCGCGACTTTCCGGCGACCCGCACCTTGGCTTGCACCTGGGCGAGGCTGTTCGCCCTGGCCACTACGGCGTGCTCGGCTTTTTGCTGATGAGCTGCGCCACCCTGGCCGATGCCCTGCATCGCCAGGCGCGTTACGCCGCTCTGGTGGGCAACCTGGGCCGCGTCGAGCTGGCCGACGAGCCGCCTCGTGAGGGGCTGGAGCCCCTGGTGGCGCATAGCTGGGAGTCCATCCTGCCGCAGCAGCGCGCGCTGCTGGCTGAAGAAACCCTGTCCGGTTGGGTGACCTTCGGTCGCTGGATAACCGGACTGGACATTCCACCAACCGAGGTGCGCTTCCAGCACCCTGCGCCAGCGGAAACCACCGAGCACCAAAGGATCTTTCGCTGTCCGGTACTGTTCGGCCAGGCAGACAATGCCTTGATCTTCCCCAAGCGACTGTTGGCTACACCACTTGGCCAGGCCGATGCCGAGGTGCGCCGGCTGTTCGACGGTTACGCCGAACGCCTGCTGAATGAACTGCGCCAGGGCCACAGCGTTCTGGACCGGGCTCGTGAGCTGCTGGCCGCGCAGTTGTCTGCCGAAGGGCCGGACCTGGAGCGCCTGGCCGACGAGCTGGCATTGAGTCCCCGCACGCTGCAGCGCCGACTGCGTGAGGCCGGGTTATCCTTCAGTCAGTTGGTGGATGAGACACGCCAGCAACTGGTGCTGCACTACCTGCGTGATCCGACCCTGGAGCTGGCCGATATCGCCTTCCTGGTCGGCTTCAGTGAACCCGGCTCCCTCGGCCGCGCCTTCCGACGCTGGACCGGACAGAGCCTTGGCGAGTACCGTCGCCCCCCATCCCCCAATGCCCTGAGGTAAACCCTGATGAGTTTGAGCGAAGCCCGATTCCACGACCTGGTCGATGAAGCCCAGGAGCGCGTGGAAGACGTGTTCGATGACAGCGACCTGGACCTGGATCTGGAAAACAGCGCCGGTGTGCTCACCGTGCGTTTCGAGAATGGCAGCCAGGTGATCCTCAGCCGCCAGGAGCCGCTGCGTCAGCTCTGGGTGGCGGCGCGTTCGGGGGGCTTCCACTTCGACTATGACCAGGCCAGCGGACGCTGGATCTGCGATAGCAGCGACGAGCCGCTGGGCGAGCTGCTCAACCGTGTGACCCGCGAGCAGGCGGGCGAAGACCTTGAGTTCGACGAACTCTGACAGCGCGCCCCCGGCACGCTACCCGTCGCCCTGCATCCGGCATTGCTGCCTGGACGATGCTGACGTGTGCGTAGGCTGTGGCCGAACCCTGGCGGAAATCTGCGAGTGGGGCGCGGCGAATGATCAGCGCCGGCGCGAAATCTGCAGCGCCGCCCAGCAGCGAAAGCGGCCGCTGCCCGGGTGACCGGGTGGTCTTGCCAATCGCAGGTGCGCTGACGTACTGTCGGGCTTCGGGCAATTTTGTCCGGGAAACAGAATCTGAAACCCCGCCTTCGGGCGGGGTTTCGCTTTTCTTGCACACTGAATAAGGAGTCGCGCGTTCGCCATGAACACCCACCCGCCCATCACCATTACCCGTCTCGACCTGCAACGCCTGGAGCGCCTGCTCGACAGCCTGGAGGAATTCGGCCCCGCCGCCGAGGCGCTGGAGAGCGAGCTGGCTCGCGCCCAGGTGGTTGGCCATGAGGAAGTTCCGCCGGGCGTCGTCACCATGAACTCACGCGTGCATTGCCGCGAAGAAAGCAGTGGCAAGGACTACCACCTGACCCTGGTTTACCCGGAAGACGCGGGTGGCGAAGGCAAGGTATCCATCCTCGCTCCGGTGGGCAGCGCGCTGCTCGGCCTGTCGGTTGGCCAACACATCGATTGGCCGGTGCCCGGCGGCAAGACCCTCAAGCTGACTCTGCTGGACGTCGAGTACCAGCCGGAAGCAGCGGGCGAATACGCTCGCTGATTCATTCTTCGCAGTCCTGTCGGATTGAGTAGCTGTAGGGGCGAATGAATTCGCCCCTACAAGACCAGTCTCCAGCTGGGTCTGCGCGTTGGGCTTCGTGGCCTCAGCCACAACCTACGGCAGGACTTCGTCCCGCATCGCGAAAGAACTCGCTTCTACAGGGCGATGGGCCGGCCGGCGTGCCGGCTCAACCGTCCCGCAGCGCCCGGTTCAGCCTTTCTTCCAGCTCCACCTTGTAACGCAGGTAGTGCACCGTTTGCGCCTGGCCCTTGCCGGGGATGCGCGACAGGTCAAGGTCGGTGATGTAACAGGGATAGCGCTCAGGCTCGCGGCGCTGGGCGAGGATGTGCCGGGCCACGGCTGCGAACAGGCCTGAGCCGTACTCCAGCTCGGAGAATTCGCGGTGGTTGCAATAGAGCGTCACGTGCACCAGGCCCTGCTCGGCCGGTTCAACGATCGCTTGCACGTCATAGAAGGGGTGGCTGACCGCGGCTGAAGGCGCGGCGCGGCGCTCCAGGTGCCGGCCCTGGCGCACCACTTCGTAATAGAATATTTCCGGCGCCAGTGTTGGCACCGGGCTATCCAGCGGCAGCAGGGCATTGCGCCGGTAGAGCAGCGATTGCAGGAAACGATGCAGCGGTGTCAGCAGGCTCTGCTCGTCGCGGAACGGCAGACGCTGACGCCAGAGCGCGTTGTGTTCATCCAGCAGGCTGATCTCGGCACTGTCGCCATCCTGGCGATAGAACACCTGAATGCAGTTCGGCCTGCCCAGGGGCAGGATGACGGCCAGGTCCTGTTCCTCCAGGGCATGGCGGTCGAGTTGTAGCGGGCTGTATTGCGGCAGGTCCCGGCCCAGGTGATCGATCAGGGCTGGCAGATCGGCCAGGCTGGCGTGGCTGACTTGTCCCGGCTCCAGTTGCAATACGTGGTAGCGCTGCTGAACCTGCAGCAGGAATCGGGGCACGCCGGCTGTTCCGAGCAGTTCCTGAGCGTCGTCGAACAGTTCCTGTACTCGTTGGCTGATGGCCTGGGCGCGATTGCGGCAGAAGCTGCGTACCTTCAGACCTGGGCGGGTTCCACTGGCCGGCAGGCTGTTGAGGAAATCGCGCAAACAGGCGAGCAGGGCGTCGGGGCCCTCGTAGCGGCTGACCAGCATCTCGTTCCAACTGTTCAGGGTCACCTGGTCGATGGTTACCACCAGGTTCTCGCGCACGCCTGAATAGCCCAGGGCGTCGGTGCGCTCGGTGGTCATGTGGAGGTTCTTCTGGCTGTGCTGTTTCAGCGGATCGAGCCCAACGTTCACCAGCAGCATCACCTCGGCGGGAACACCAGCGCGCAGCAATGCACTTTCGTCCACCTGTCCCTGAGGCTGGGGGAACGTCTGCTGCAAGCTGGTCAGCAGATTCGACAGTTCGTGCTCGGTCAGGTCGCTACTGCCCGGGTGCAGGGACAGGCGCGTGCCGGAGTCGATCACACCGTTACGATGGCACCAGGCAAGCAGGGGCATCAGCTCGCGGCTGCGTTTCAGTGGGGCAAAATCCTGCCACTCAAGGGCGTTCAGGCTGCCGGAGTAGAGCGCCCACTGGGTTTCACCCTCGGCTTCCGGGCTGGGCACCTGGACCAGGGTCAGGGTGTCTTCGGCGATGTCCGGGGCGATCCCAGGGTTGATGAATTCGATCTTGCCGGCCTTGCGCTCGAAGGCGGCATACAGACGCCGGCCGAGTACGCCCAGGTCGCGGCTGCTGAGGGTGCCGATGGCCTGTTCACTACGGGCGAACTGGGACAGGAAGCGGTAGCTGTAGGTCAGTTCGTTGACCAGTGCGCGGCGCTCGGCCAGCACCTGGCGGACCTTCCATTGGCTGCGGCTGTCCAGCATCGCCAATTGCCGATGCTGCCAGTGCCATTCGGCGGTCAGGCGTTCCAGCAGCATGCGTTGCCAGCTTTTGCTCCGGTTGCGTGGCGGCCGACTGAGCTTCTTGTTCACCTTCAGGTAGAGGCAGCGGCGAATCAGCTCCAGGCGTTCGGTTTCGTTGCGCCCACGCAGGTATTCCTCGAGCCGGCGATAAACCACCATGTAGGGGTCGAGCTCGTCCAGGTCCAGCCGGTTGGCATAGACCGCCTCCTTGAATCGCAGGGACAGGCAGGCCACCTGCGGATGTTCGCTGGCGTAGACCTCGGTGAGCAGCAGTTTCAGTACCGATTTGTAGGGTGATTCGATGCCCTTGAACAGTTGCCACATGCTGGCGCCGATGAATTCGCCCGGCGGGATGTGCGCCAGATGGCCGAGATCGAGTACTTCCTCTGCACGGATGAAGCGTTTGGACAGCAGGGTGCGGGTGTACTCGGCGTATCGCGCCTCCTCATAGACCGGTACCAGCCACCAGAGCGGGGTGCGCCCGGCGAGCCAGATGGCGGTACGGTAGAACTCGTCCAGCAGCAGGTAGTGCTGGGTGGTGCCACAGTCGTCGGAGGTCAACCGGGCTTCGCGATCGCCCTGGGTGAAGCGTGCCGGGTCGATCAGGAAGAAGTGCGCTTCGGCGCCCTGGCTGGCCGCCCACTCTTCCAGCGCGCTGCACTTGCGTTGCAGTTCCGCGATGGCGCCGGCGTCAAGCTCCGGTGTGTGGCAGACCCAGATGTCCATGTCGCTTTGCTCGGCCTGGGCGATGGTGCCCAGGCTGCCCATCAGGAACAGGCCGTGGATGGGCGTGGGTTGCGGCCCTCGGCGCGCCTTGTAGGCGAAGGAGCGCGTCAGCCGCTGGGCTTCGGCCAGCAGGTCGTCATCGGGCTCATAGGCGGCGACGCCCGCCGGTGCGGTGCCGGACACGTAGCCGGGGAGAAGCGGGTGGTTCACGTGGAACAGCAGCGGCAAGAGCTTCAGGACCAGCTGCTGGCGTGTGGACAACGCCTGCATGGCTCGAGCCAGGCGGCCGTCGTTGACCTTGAGGAAGCGGGCGCGCAGTTGCGCGAGGACCTTGCGGTCGATGCCGTCTTCGATGTCCGGGCGGATTTCCTGGGTACGCGTCATGCTCTGCTCATGTCCCGATGCTGGCGGCCTGGCCGGCAACCTTCGCTGCCGGCAGGCGTCCGCATTGTATCGCCCGCAATGTTGCCGACTTGAGCGGCAACGACGTCAGGCGTGCTGAGGCAGGAGAATGGTGCGCAGTGCCTGGACGTGTTCAGCGGCATCCAGGCCGAGGCTGGTCAGATAGCCGCCGTCGGGCTGGGTGATCAGGCCTTTCTCGTGAAGTCGCATGACTGCGGCCTGAGCTTTGGGGTTGGCGTTGTTGTGGACTTTCAGTCCTTCCTGGGTGTTGTCCAGGTTGAACAGGGCCAGCAGTTCGAATTCCGCGATGAGCTCGGGGGTGAAGACCATGGTCGCTCCTTGTTCTTGTTGTACCGCAAAGGCCGGCGATGTCCGGCCGGAATCTGGAGTCTGTGGAGTGTAGGTGAGGTCAGGCCTGATCTTCGGGCAGGTCTGGCAGTGCCCGCAAGGCCCTTTCGTACCAATCGGTGTCGAAAGGACGGTCGGCCGCGAGCATGGCGTCGATCTCGTAGGCCAGGACCAGGGCCATCAGCTGGAGGATTTCCTCGCGCTCGTAACCCACCAAGGTCAGCTTGTTGAGGGTGGCGCGGGCGGCGGGCGGTTCGCCGGCCTCGATCTGGTTCTCGATGGCCTGGATCAGGGTGGCCTCGGCGAAGGCCTCTTCACCGTCATCAATGTCGTCGGTCATGGCGATGTCCTGTCAGCGACAGCCGGGCGGAACGGGAAGTGCCGCCCGGCAGAGTGGGTCAGCGGCTGGCCAGCAGATCCTTGCCGCGCTGCACGGCGGCACGCACCTGGTTCGGCGCGGTGCCACCGATGTGGTCACGGGCGTTGACCGAGCCTTCCAGGGTCAGCACGGCGAAGACATCGTCGCCGATCTGGTCGCTGAACTTGCGCAGTTCGTCGAGGCTCATCTCGGCCAGGTCCTTGCCGCTGTCCACGCCGTACTTCACGGCGTGACCGACGATCTCGTGGCAGTCACGGAAGGGCAGCCCCTTGCGTACCAGGTAGTCGGCGAGGTCGGTGGCGGTGGAGAAGCCGCGGCGGGCTGCTTCGCGCATGATCTCGCGCTTGGGCTTGATGGCCGGGACCATGTCGGCGAAGGCACGCAGGCTGTCGCGCAGGGTGTCGGCGGCGTCGAACAGCGGCTCCTTGTCTTCCTGGTTGTCCTTGTTGTAGGCCAGCGGTTGGCCTTTCATCAGGGTCAGCAGGCCGGTGAGGGCGCCGAACACTCGACCGGACTTGCCGCGTACAAGCTCGGGCACGTCGGGGTTCTTCTTTTGCGGCATGATCGAGGAGCCGGTGCAGAAGCGGTCGGGCAGGTCGATGAACTGGAACTGGGCGCTGGTCCAGAGCACCAGTTCTTCGGAAAAGCGCGACAGGTGCATCATCGCCAGGGAGGCCGCGGCGCAGAATTCGATGGCGAAGTCACGGTCGGACACGCCGTCCAGGGAGTTGCCGCCAACGGCATCGAAGCCGAGCAGCTGGCAGGTGATCTCGCGCTGGATCGGGTAGGTGGTGCCGGCCAGGGCGGCCGAGCCCAGCGGCATGCGGTTGACCCGCTTGCGGCAGTCCACCAGGCGCTCGTAGTCGCGGCTGAGCATTTCGAACCAGGCCAGCAGATGGTGGCCGAATGTCACGGGCTGGGCGGTTTGCAGGTGGGTGAAGCCGGGCATGATGGTGCCGGCTTCGGCTTCGGCCAGACCGAGCAGGCCCTGCTGCAGGCGGGTGACTTCGCCTAGGATGGTGTCGATCTCGTCGCGTAGCCACAGGCGGATGTCGGTGGCGACCTGGTCGTTGCGACTGCGGCCGGTGTGCAGTTTCTTGCCGGTGACACCGATGCGATCGGTCAGGCGCGCTTCGATGTTCATGTGCACGTCTTCCAGGTCCACGCGCCAGTCGAAACTGCCGGCTTCGATTTCGCCCTGGATCTGCTTCAGGCCGTCGATGATGGCATCGCGTTCCGCCTCGCTCAGCACGCCGACCTGTGCCAGCATCGTGGCATGGGCGATCGAGCCCATGATGTCGTGGCGATACAGGCGCTTGTCGAAGTCTACGGACGCGGTGAATCGGGCGACGAAGGCGTCTACGGGCTCGCTGAAGCGGCCACCCCAGGACTGGTTGGTCTTGTCGGTGCTCATGGGTTCACTCGGTGAGGAAGGTGAAAGAAAGCCGATGGGCCGGAAAATACCGTCGATAATAACAGTGTTGCCGGAAAAACCGGCGCGGCCTGTCCGGTCGGGGGCTGGGCAGTTTGCTGTGGTCTTCACGGACGTGCCGTGGGTTTGATGGTTCAGTACAGGCTTTTGCCCGGCGACTCAGCCCCGTCGCCTGCCGGGCTATTGGGGATATGTCCGGGATGCCGAAGCGCCTGAAAAAGAAAGCGCGTTCCAAAACTGCCAACGACGACTTTTTCCTGCCGGAGCTCTGCCTGCCCGAGGCTTTACTCGGCCTGGTGCTGCTGGCCGAACTGCTGGTGCTGGTGTTGGTGCTGGCCGAGCCCATGCTGCCCAGCTTCAACTGGGTGCGCCTCGCCCTGACGTCCCTCTTCGTGCAATGGATCGTCCTGCTTTCCGCGGCCCTGCTGTGTCAGTTGCGGCCTCTGCTCGCGCGTCTGCGGGCGGCGCTGGCCGGCGGCATATGCTGCGCCCTGGTGGTAGGGCTGACGCTCGCCGGGACGACGGTGGCCGACTACTTCGACCTCGGTGGGCCGCTGCCTCGCAGTGGTGAGGTCAATCTTTACCTGCGCCATGGGCTGATCAGCCTGATCATGTCGGCGCTGTTGCTGCGCTATTTCTACCTGCAGAGCCAGTGGCGCAAGCAGCAGCAGGCCGAGCTCAAGGCACGCATCGAGTCCCTGCAGGCACGCATCCGCCCGCACTTTCTGTTCAACAGCCTGAACAGCATCGCCAGCCTCGTGGTGATCGATCCGGACAAGGCCGAGCAGGCTGTGCTCGACCTTTCCGACTTGTTTCGTGCCAGCCTGGCCAAGCCTGGGACCCTGGTCGACTGGGGCGAGGAATTGGAGCTTGCGAAACGATATCTATCGATCGAGCAATATCGTCTCGGAGAACGACTACAGTTGGATTGGCAGGTGGATGAAGTACCGGACGATCTGCCCATCCCCCAGTTGACGCTGCAGCCTTTGCTGGAGAACGCCCTGATCCATGGCATCCAGCCGCGCATCGAAGGGGGAGTGGTACGAATCGAAGCGGATTATCGCGACGGCATGTTCCGCCTCTGCGTGAGCAACCCTTACGAAGAGGTACAGGGGCAGTCGCCATCACGTGGCACCCAGCAGGCTCTACGCAATATCGACGCGCGCCTGACGGCACTTTTCGGGCCGCGGGCAAGTCTCAGCGTGGAGCGCCGTGACGGCCGCCACTTCACCTGTCTACGCTATCCTTGTGCGAGACTCACGCAGGAAGCCCGTGCGATATGAATGTCCTGATCGTCGACGATGAACCCCTTGCCCGCGAGCGCCTCAGCCGCCTGGTAGGCGACCTCGAGGGATACCGTGTCCTGGAGCCTGCCGCCAGCAATGGCGAGGAGGCGCTCACGCTGATCGACAGCCTCAAGCCGGATGTCGTTCTGCTCGACATTCGCATGCCTGGCCTGGATGGGCTGCAAGTGGCCGCCAAGCTCTGCGAGCGCGAGGCGCCACCGGCGGTGATCTTCTGCACGGCCCACGACGAATTCGCCCTCGAGGCCTTCCAGGTCAGTGCCGTTGGCTACTTGGTCAAGCCCGTGCGCTCGGAGTCGCTGGCCGAGGCGCTGAAGAAGGCTGAACGGCCGAACCGTGTACAACTCGCTGCGCTGACCCGTCCTGCCGCGGTCAGCGGGAGCGGTCCCCGAAGTCACATCAGCGCGCGAACCAGGAAAGGAATCGAGCTGATCCCCCTGGACCAGGTGATCTTCTTCATCGCCGACCACAAGTACGTGACGCTGCGCCACGAGCACGGCGAAGTGCTGCTGGACGAGCCGTTGAAGGCACTGGAAGACGAGTTCGGTGATCGTTTCGTGCGTATCCACCGCAATGCCCTGGTGGCGCGCGAACGGATCGAGCGATTGCAACGCACGCCGCTGGGGCACTTCCAGCTCTACCTCAAAGGCATGAACGGGGAGGCCCTGACGGTCAGCCGTCGCCACGTCGCGGGCGTGCGCAAGCTGATGAACAATCTTTAACGGCCGGTCGTCCCGCGAGCGCTCGTTCGCTACGTTTGTTCGACAGTCCGTGTCGTTCCGCGACAACCGCCCGCGCCCTCGCCGCACGCGGGCCTGTTATGATTCCGGGCATTACCGTTTCCGGAAATGATCATGTCCCGCGAGATCCGTATTGCCACCCGCAAGAGTGCCCTGGCCCTGTGGCAGGCCGAGTTCGTCAAAGCCCGTCTCGAAGAGGCCCACCCTGGCCTCAAGGTCAGCCTGGTGCCGATGGTCAGCAAGGGTGACAAGCTGCTCGACGCACCATTGGCGAAGATCGGTGGCAAGGGCCTGTTCGTGAAGGAGCTGGAAACGGCCATGCTGGAGAACGAGGCCGACATCGCCGTGCACTCCATGAAGGACGTGCCGATGGACTTCCCAGAAGGCCTGGGCCTGTATTGCATCTGCGAGCGCGAGGACCCGCGCGATGCCTTCGTCTCCAATCGTTTCGACAGCCTCGATGCCTTGCCTGCCGGCAGCGTGGTCGGTACCTCCAGCCTGCGCCGCCAGGCCCAGCTGCTGGCACGGCGGCCGGACCTGAAGATCCAATTCCTGCGCGGCAACGTGAACACCCGCCTGGCCAAGCTCGATGCCGGCGAGTACGACGCCATCATCCTCGCGGCCGCCGGCCTGATCCGTCTTGGCTTCGAGGATCGCATCCGCTCTTCCATCAGCGTCGAAGACAGCTTGCCTGCCGGTGGCCAGGGCGCCGTGGGCATCGAATGTCGCACGGCCGACAGCGAAATCCACGCCTTGCTGGCTCCCCTGCACCATCAGGACACGGCGCTGCGCGTGACCGCTGAGCGCGCCCTGAACAAGCACCTGAACGGCGGTTGCCAGGTGCCCATTGCCTGTTATGCGGTGCTTGAAGGCGACCAGCTTTGGCTCCGCGGACTGGTCGGTCAGCCCGATGGCGGGCAACTGCTTCGTGCCGAAGGCCGCGCCGCGTTCGCCGATGCCGAAGCCCTGGGCGTCAAGGTCGCCGAGGAACTGCTGGAGCTGGGCGCCGGGGACATCCTCAAGGCCGTATACGGCGAGGCCGGCCACCCGTGAAGGGCTGGCGGTTGCTGCTGACGCGCCCCGTCGAGGAGTGCGAAGCACTGGCTGCGACCTTGGCCGAGCACCAGGTCTTCAGCAGCAGCTTGCCGCTGTTGGCCATTGAACCCCTTGAGGAGTCGCCCGAGCAGCGTGGCCTCATCCTCGAGCTCGACCGTTATTGCGCCGTGGTGGTGGTCAGTAAACCTGCAGCCCGGCTTGGCCTCGATCTGATCGACCGTTACTGGCCGCACCTCCCCGCCGACCAGCATTGGTTCAGCGTGGGCGCGGCCACCGGTGCCTTGCTCGAAGACCGTGGCTTACCGGCGAGCTGGCCTGCGGTAGGTGACGACAGCGAGGCGCTGCTGGAACTGCCGCAACTGGTTGATGCTCTTTCAGTGCGCGATCCCAGGGTGCTGATCATGCGCGGGGAGGGTGGCCGAGAATTCCTGGCCGACCGCTTGCGCGGCCAAGGCGTCGCGGTCGACTATCTGGAACTCTATCGGCGCTGCCTGCCGGTCTATCCGGTGGGCACCCTGGCGCACCGCGTCGAGTCGGAACGCCTGAACGGCCTGGTGGTCAGCAGTGGTCAGGGGCTGGAAAACCTTCAGCACCTGGCTGGTGCCGCCTGGCCCGAACTGTCACGCCTTACCCTGTTCGTACCCAGCCCGCGAGTGGCCGGGCAGGCAGTCGAGGCGGGCGCGAAGAATGTTGTGGATTGCCGTGGTGCCAGTGCCGCGGCCTTGTTGGCGGCGCTCAGGCAGCATCCGGCGCCCGCCCACTGAAGCGAAGGATGGATACGTGAGCGAAGCAGAAGCCCCGAAACAAGAGCAGCACACTACAGCCGCCGACCCCGTCACTCCCGCCAGCGCCGCGCCTGCCTCTCGGGGCAATGGTCTGGCCCTGTTCGCCCTGTTGCTGGGCGCCGCCGGCATCGCCGTGGGCGCCTGGGGCCTCTGGCAGGTACGCGGCCTGGAAACCCGCGACCAGCAGCAACTCAGCATGGTCGAGGATGCACGTGGCCAGACCCGCGCCTTGGCCCAGCGCGATCAGCAACTGACCCAGCGCCTGGAAGAACTGCCTAGCGCCGCTGAACTTGACGAGCGCCGTCGCCTGCTGGTGGACCTGCAAGGTGACCAGCAGCAGCTACGCCAGCGCCTGGAAACAATCCTCGGCGCCAGCCGCAAGGACTGGCGCCTGGCCGAGGCCGAGCATCTGTTGCGCCTTGCCAGCCTGCGTCTCTCGGCATTGCAGGATATCCACAGCGCTACCGCACTGGTTCAGGCCGCCGACGACATTCTCCGTGAGCAGGACGATCCCGGCGCCTACGCCGCTCGCGAAGAGCTGGCGAAGAGCCTGGTCGCTCTGCGCAGCACCGAGCAGCCTGACCGCACCGGCCTGTTCCTGCAGCTGGGCGCCCTACGTGAGCAGGCCGTCCAGCTCAACCCACTGGTGCCGGCCTTCGAAGACAAGGGCGGCGTACTCTTGGATATCGCCGCCGAAGGCGATGGTGGCAGCGCCTGGGCCGAGTGGCTGGAGAAACTCTCGCACTACTTCCGAATCCAGCTGGATGCGAGCCAGGACATCAAACCGTTGCTCGCCGGACAGAACCTGTCGCAGGTCCGTCTTGCCCTTTCGCTCGCCCTCGAGCAGGCGCAATGGGGCGCGCTGCATGGTCAGACTCAGGTCTACCAGCAGTCGCTGGGCCAGGCGCGTGAAGTGCTTCGCGGTCACTTCAATGAAGAGAACCCGGACAGCCGCGCCCTGCTGGCGCGCCTCGATGAACTCTCCGGCCAGCCGGTGGAAGTCAAGGCGCCTGATCTCGCCCCTGCGCTGGGCGCCCTTCAGGCCTACCTGCAACGCACTCCGGGCGCGGCCGCTGGCGAATCCGAGAAGCCGGCTGCTGCCGAACCGGCCAAGGAGGCCGGCCAATGAAGCGTCTGCTCAAGGTCCTGCTGATCCTCGCAGTGATCGGCGCGGCCGCCACCCTCATCGGCATGGCCGTGGCCCAACACAAGGGCTATGTGCTGGTGGCCTACAAGGGCTTCCGCTACGAGTCCACCCTCTGGGCCACCCTGGCGTTGCTGGCGGTGCTGTGGCTGTTGTTCGCCGGACTGCGCTACCTGCTGCGACTGGTGGTGATGTCCGGAGGTGTGGTCAATCCCTGGTCGCGGCGCAATGCCCGGCGCCGCGCGCGACTGGCGTCCGAACAAGGCCTGCTGGACCTTGCCGAAGGTCGTTGGGCGCGCGCGCTGCGCCATCTCAAGCGTGCCGCTGAAGGCGATCCGCAGCCGTTGATCTACTACTTGGGTGCCGCCCGCGCAGCACAGAAGATCGGCCAGACCGAGGAAGCCGAGAAACTGCTGGAGCGGGCCCTGGAGCGTCAGCCCCAGGCCGAGCTGGCAATTGCCCTTGCCCATGCCGAGCTGCAACTGGATCGCGGCGACTCCGCAGCGGCGCTGGAAACCCTGAAGGCCGTGCAAGAGCGCCATCCGCGCCATCACCAGGTATTGCGCCAGCTACTGCATCTGCACGAAGTGCGCGGGGACTGGGCCGCCCTGGTCGGCCTGCTGCCTGCGCTGCGCAAAGAGAAGGCATTGCCGGAAAGCCAGCTGGCCGAGCTTGAATTGCGTGTGTGGAGCGCCCGCCTGCACCAGGCCGGAGAAGAGGGGCTGAACGAGGGCGAGACCGCTCTCCAACCGCTGACCCGAGCCTGGCAGCAGCTGTCCTCCGCCCAGCGCAACGAGCCACGTCTGGTACTGGCCTTTGCCGAACAGCTGCGCCGTCTGGGGGCCGAGGAAGAAGCCGAGGAAGCGGTGCGGGGCGCCATCAAGCGCGGCTACGACGACAACCTGGTGCGCCTCTATGGTCTGTTGCGCGGCAGTGATCCGGCCCGTCAGTTGCAGGCTGCCGAGGGTTGGCTGAAAGAGCATCCCAGTGACGGCACCTTGCTGCTCACCTTGGGGCGCCTGTCCCTGCGCAATCGTCTCTGGGGCAAGGCTCGGGAGTATTTCGAGAGCAGCCTGACCTTCCGCCGTGATCCCGAAACCTGTGCCGAACTGGCTCGCCTGCTCGCCCAGTTGGGTGAAGTGGAGCGCAGCAACCAGCTGTTCCAGGAGGGTCTCGGCCTGCTCGATCAGCGTCTGCCGGCCTTGCCCTTGCCAACGGAAAGGATCGCCTGATAGCGAAAAGGCCCGGGACATCCCGGGCCTTTTTTACTGCGGCGCTTCATTGCCCAACGTATTCGATGCGATAGATGGCGCCCGCGTGATCGTCGCTTACCAGCAGGGCGCCATCCTGCGTTACCAGCACGTCTGCCGGCCTACCCCAGACATCACCATCCTCCAGCCAGCCCTCGGCGAACACGCTTTGGCGCTTCAGGCTGCCATCGGGGTGGAGTTCGACGCGTTTGATCCGATAGCCGATTTTTTCACTGCGGTTCCACGAACCGTGCTCGGCTATGAATAGGTTGTTGCGGTATTCCGCGGGGAATTGGTTGCCGGTGTAGAAACGCAGGCCAAGAGGCGCAACATGCGGCCCCAGCCTGGCGACAGGGGCGACGAATTCGCTGCAAGGGCGTTGGGAGAACTTCGGGTCAGTCACGTTGCCTGCGTGGCAATAAGGAAAACCGAAATGCTGGCCGGGTTTTTCCAGCCGATTCAGCTCGCAATCAGGCATGTCGTCGCCCATCAGGTCGCGACCGTTGTCGCTGAACCAGAGCTCGCCGGTCTGCGGATGCCAGTCGAAGCCCACCGTGTTGCGCACACCTTGCGCCACCAGTTCCATGTCGCTGCCATCGGCGTTCATGCGGTGAATGGCGGCATAGGTATCGGGGTCGTCATCGCACACGTTGCACGGTGCGCCCACCGGCACATACAACTTGCCGTCAGGGCCAAAGGCGATGAACTTCCAGCCGTGGTGGGTTTCCCGGGGCAGGTCCGAATTAACCACCTCGGCGTCGGGTGGCGAATCGAGGCGCGACTCTATGTCGCGCAGGCGCAGGATTCGGCTGACTGCCGAGACGTATAGGTCGCCTCCCTTGTAGGCCACCCCAACGGGTAGCTGTAGGCCGCTGGCGATGATGCGGACCTTTCCGCTGGCAGGTTCCAGTGCATAGACCTTCCCGGCCGCATTGCTACCGACGAACAGGGTGCCGCGCTCACCCCAGGTCATCTCCCGGGCGTTGGGCACCTGGTCGCTCACCAGCGTGATGCGAAAGCCCTCGGGCAGGCGAATGCGCTCCAGCGGCAGTGCGGCATTGGCGAACCCGGGCAACAGCAGCAGGAATGGCAGGAGCAGCCGACACATGGCGGTTTTCTCCGGATAGGCAACCTCATCCAGCCTAGTCGGTCGCCTTGAAAGGCCAAGGTGCTTTCCACTACCGTAACGCCCTTTCCGATAACCCAACGGAGCCGCCATGACCCTGGCAAGCCCGCGTTCGCTTTTCCTGCTCGCCTTCCTCGGTTGCGTCGCTGTAATGGGGGGAGCGCTATATCTTGAGCACGCCCTTGGCCTCGAACCATGCCCGCTGTGCATCGTCCAGCGCGTCTTCATCATCGCCTTCGGTATCGTCTGCCTGATCGCCGCGCTGCATGGCCCAGAGCGTACCGGGCGGCGTATCTACGCCGTGCTGGCTCTGCTGTTCTCGGCTGGTGGCGCTGCTTTCGCCGGTCGCCAGATCTGGTTGCAAAGCGTGCCTGCAGACCAACTGCCCGCATGCCTGCCGAGCTTCGACTACATGATGGAAGCCTGGCCGTTCCTGCAGATCATCAAGACCATGCTCCATGGTACGGCGGATTGTGCTGCGGTGACCTGGACCCTGTTCGGCATGAGCATTCCCGAATGGAGCCTGCTGGCCTTCGTCGGCTGCATCCTGTTCTCGCTTTACCAACTGCTGCGTCGCGCGTGATCGCTCTAGGCGCATGGCTTTGCCATGCGCCTTCCAGGCGTGCTTTTCCGTCCCTTTCCGCACTAATTCGCGCTGCGCCAATCCGCCGCGCCAGCCCCAGAGCTCCGGCCAGACAGGCCGCGGCCTGTCGATTAAACGCTCGTATGAATTTTTTCCCGCGCGCGCCTTGATGGCACTGCCCGGCGGGCATACTCTGGCCCGCACGCGCCGCCGGAATATTGCCGTTTTAGCGGCGTCTTCCCAGAATCTTGCACCGGTCGACAAAAAACCGTCTCGGAGCGGACGTATAACGGCATTACCGAATTAGGGAAGTGAGGTCGTCACCATGCTCGAAAGTTGCCAGAACGCTCAGGAACGTTGGGGTGGCGTGCACCAGCTGATCGACCGCTGGTTGCAGGAGCGCCATGAGCTAGTCCGTGTCTATAGCTCGCTGAGCGAAAAACCCCAGGCTCCCAGCGCCAATGCAGAAGCACTGCAAAGGTTTTGTGAGGTCCTGCTGGACTACGTGTCGGCAGGGCACTTCGAGGTCTACGAGCAATTGCTCAATGAGGCGAAAGCGTTTGGTGACCAACGCGGCCTCGACCTCGCCAAGCAAATCTATCCCCGTATCGAAGCCATCACCGAAGTTGCACTGGCCTTCAACGACCGCTGCGACAACGGTGACTGCCGTGACATCTGCCTGACTTCCGAACTGAAGAATCTCGGGCAACTGCTTCACGAACGCTTCGAGTTGGAAGACTGCCTGATCGAAGTGCTGCACAACGCCCATCAGGGTGAGGCCTCGCAACCGGCCTAATCGCTGTCCTGCCGGCACTGGAATCGGGGTGGCGGATTTTCGCTGAATGCCCCATTCCAGAGCCTTCCTGGCGTTGGTTAGCTGTTGCTGTTGGCAGGGGTCGCCGGCCTCGTGGTTCCAGGTCCGGACCGTACTTGCGAAACCCTGCACCGGCAATCCGTCGCAAGGCCCAGGCGGGCGATATGGCGCGGCCTCTGGCGACTCGCGAAACAGGCGACTAGTATGGGCCAAATAACGCCCGCCAGGAGGCATACCATGTCGGCCAAGAAGAAGCCTGTAAGCACCCCGCTGCACCTGCTGCACCAACTGTCCTTCAGTCTGCTCGAACACCTTGAGAAAGCCTGCGCCCAAGCTTCGGTCGATGCTGAGAAGCTCCTGACCAAATTGGAGAAACAACGCGGCAAGGCTCAAGAGAAACTGCACACCGCGCGCACCAAGCTGCAGGATGCTGCCAAAGCTGGCAAAGCCAAGGCTCAAGCCAAGGCCAAAGCCAATATCGGCGAACTCGAAGCTCTCCTGGACACGCTGAAGAATCGCCAGGCCGAAACCCGCACCTACATCGCCCAGCTCAAGCGTGACTCTCAGGAAAGCCTGAAGCTCGCGCAGGGCGTCGGCAAGGTCCGCGAGGCTGCAGGCAAGGCCTTGGCTACTCGCGAAGCCAAGCCCGCAGCTGTCAAGGCAGCAGCCAAGCCTGTCGCCAAACCGGCTGCCAAGCCCGCAGCAGCCAAGCCCGCCGCGAAGCCGGCCGCCAAGGTTGCCGCTGCTAAGCCCGCCGCCAAACCGGCTGCCAAGCCCGCAGCAGCCAAGCCAGCTGCGAAGCCGGCCGCCAAGGTTGCCGCTGCTAAACCCGCTGCCAAACCGGCTGCCAAGTCCGCAGCAGCCAAGCCTGCCGCGAAGCCGGGCGCCAAGGTTGCCGCTGCTAAACCGGCCGCCAAGCCTGCTGCCAAACCGGCCGCGAAGCCGGCAGTGAAGGCCGCCGCTAAACCAGCAGCCAAACCGACAGCCAAGCCTGCAGCGAAACCCGCCGCAGCCAAGCCGGCCGCTAAAGTCGCTGCTGCGAAACCTGCCGCCAAGCCGACTGCTAAACCCGCTGCCAAACCAGCTGCCAAGCCCGCTGCAGCCAAGTCCGCAGCGAAACCCGCCGCGACCGCTGCCAAGCCTGCTGCCGCTGCGAAGCCAGCTGCGAAACCCGCTGCCAAGCCTGCCGTGAAGAAAGTCGCTCCGGCCAAGCCAGCGGCAGCCAAGCCAGCTGCGAAACCCGCCGCTCCGGCCGCAGCCAAACCTGCAGCTGCTCCGGCCGCCCCGACCGCTCCGGCGGTGCCGGCCGCCGCGCCGGTTGCCAGCGTGGCGCCGACCAGCAGCAACGGCGCCGCTCCGACTTCGCCGTCGAACTAAAGCGCCAGGACCGCGACGCGCAGCTGTTCCAGTGCGTCGCGGTCCGCTCCCTTCCGCTTCGGGCAACAGCCCGAGAGCCAGTTTTCAATCTGTTCCATCTCCCCGGCTGCCCAACCAGCGGTGGCGCTTTCCAGGCGCGCCAGTAGCTCGCGTTCGGCTTCCAGTTCCAGCGACTTGATCTGCTCGCGCAACCCGGTCAGCGCCTGATCGTTCTGTGCCTGTGCACGCCAGTTCTGGCGTAGCGAACGCAGGGGCTTGATCACCTGTTCCTGCCAGGGATCGCAAACCTCGCACAGGGCATCCAGGCGAGTGATGTCGAAGGTGGTACCGCGTTGTCCCAGCCAGCAGGCCGTGAGCAGCAGGCAGACATCCACACCGTCTTCCTGAAGACGCAAGCAGGCTTGCTCGACACCGGGTTCGGTGTAGAGGCGCAGGGCGAAAGTCCACAGGTCTGAACGCATAGAGCTCCTCGGGCGGCACGGCGGCGAAGCTGATAAACTCCGCCGCCATCATGATCCGACTGCAAAATCTCACTCTACAGCGTGGTCCTCAGCGCCTGCTAGAAGGCGCCGAACTGACCCTGCACGCCGGCCAGAAGGTCGGCCTCATCGGCGCCAACGGTGCCGGCAAATCCAGCTTGTTCGCCCTGCTGCGTGGCGAGCTGGGGCCGGATGCGGGCGATTGCCTGCTGCCCGCCGATTGGCGCATCGCCCATATGCGCCAGGAAGTGGACAACCTCGAGCGCCTGGCCGTGGACTACGTCCTCGATGGCGACCAGCACCTGCGCCGGGTTCAGCGTGAACTCGCGGCCGCTGAGGCTGGCCATGACGGCACCGCCATCGCTCGCCTGCACATCGAGCTGGACAGCGCCGATGGTTATACGGCCGACGCCCGAGCACGCAAGCTGCTGGCCGGACTCGGCTTCACCGCGGAGCAGATGGACCGTCGCGTCGGCGACTTTTCCGGCGGCTGGCGGATGCGCCTGAACCTCGCTCAGGCGCTAATGTGCCCCTCCGAATTGCTGCTGCTCGACGAACCCACCAACCACCTCGACCTCGATGCCATCCTCTGGCTCGAAGAGTGGCTCAAGGGCTATCCGGGCACGCTGCTGCTGATTTCCCACGACCGCGATTTCCTCGATGCGGTCGTGGACAACGTTGCGCACCTCGAGCAGCAAAAGCTGACCCTCTATCGTGGTGGTTACTCCGCCTTCGAGCGCACCCGTGCCGAGCGCCTGGCGCAGCAGCAGCAGGCGTACGAGAAGCAGCAGGCCCAGCGTGCGCACATGGAGAAGTACATCGCCCGCTTCAAGGCGCAGGCGACCAAGGCCCGCCAGGCCCAGAGCCGGATCAAGGCCCTGGAGCGCCTGGAGGAACTGGCGCCGGCCCACGTGGATTCGCCGTTCGACTTCAGCTTCCGCGAGGCTGACAAGATTTCCAGCCCGCTGCTGGACCTTTCCGAAGGTCGTCTCGGCTACGGCGAGAAGGCCGTACTGCAGCAGGTGAAGTTGCAGTTGGCACCGGGCGCACGAATCGGCTTGCTGGGCCCCAACGGCGCCGGCAAGTCGACCCTGATCAAGACTCTTTCCGGCGACATCGAGCCGCTTGGTGGCCGCCTCGCCCGGGGTGAAAACCTCGCGATTGGCTATTTCGCCCAGCATCAACTCGATGCACTCGACCCCAAGGCCAGTCCGCTCCTGCATCTGCAGCGCCTTGCCCCGAGCGAACGCGAGCAAACCCTGCGCGACTTCCTCGGTGGTTTCGACTTCCGTGGAGATCGTTGCGACGAGGCGGTGACCAACTTCTCCGGTGGCGAAAAGGCGCGCTTGGCTCTGGCGCTGATCGCTTGGCAGAAGCCCAACCTGTTGCTTCTGGACGAACCGACCAACCACCTCGACCTGGAAATGCGCCTGGCACTGACAATGGCCCTGCAGGATTTCGCTGGCGCCGTACTGGTGGTGTCCCACGACCGTCACCTGCTCAAGAGCACCACCGACGAGTTTCTGCTGGTGGCTGATGGTCGTGTGCAGAGCTTCGATGGCGACCTCGACGACTACGCTCGTTGGCTGGTGGATTTCCGCGCGCGCCAGGCTCCCGCCACCAGCGCGCCGGTGAACCCGGACAAGACTGACAAGCGCGCCCAGCGCCAGGCCGCCGCCGCCTTGCGCCAGCAATTGGCTCCGCACAAGAAGGAAGCCGACAAGCTCGAGAAGGACCTGGGCAAGGTGCACGAGCAATTGGCCCGCGTCGAAGAGCGTCTTGGCGATTCCGCCCTCTACGAAGCGGCGCGAAAGGATGAACTACGCGACCTGCTGGCCGAGCAGGCGCGTCTGAAGGGCCGTGAGGCTGAACTTGAAGAGGCTTGGCTTCTGGCTCTGGAAACCCTGGAGGAGCTGCAGCGGCAACTGGAGGCAGCGGATTGATGGATGACCTGCAACTCCTGACGGCTTGGAGCGAGCCACTGATCCGCGCTGCTCAGGTATTGCTGATCGTACTGCTGGCCTGGCTGGTGCAACGCATCGTCACCCGCGGCATCACCCGTCTCGGACAACGTTATCCACAGCTACCTTCGGAGCTGATGCTGCCCCTGCGCGGGCTATTGCGCTGGATGATCCTCGGCAGCGCCTTCATGTTGGTGCTCGAGCGCTTCGGCGTCTCGGCCGAGGTGCTGTGGACTGCCCTGACCGGTTTTGCCGCTGTAGCTGCGGTCGCGTTCTTCGCGATCTGGAGCGTGCTCTCCAACATGTTCTGCGCGGTGTTGATCTTCTCCCTCGGGCCGTTCCGCATGGGCGACAAGGTCGAGGTGGTGGAAAGCGCGGACAAGCCCGGCGTGAAGGGTAGGGTGATCGCTATCAACCTCTTCTACACCACCCTCGAAGACCTCAGCGAAGAAAACCACGGCGCCCTGGTACAAGTGCCCAACAGCCTATTCTTCCAAAAGGCAGTACGCCGCTGGCGCTGACGGCACTGGGCAGCGGTGGGATGAAGGGGTAGGCTCTGCGGCCTGCCCCTTTTTCGTTTCCGAGGTATCTGCCATGGCGCTCCAGACCTGGCTCGCTTTCCTGGTTGCCTGCTGGGTGATCAGCCTCTCACCGGGTGCCGGTGCCATCGCTTCCATGTCCTCCGGGCTGCAATACGGTTTCCTCCGGGGCTACTGGAACGCGCTTGGCCTGCAGATCGGCCTGGCGCTGCAGATCGCCATCGTTGCTGCCGGCGTCGGCGCGATCCTTGCCACTTCCGCCTTGGCCTTCAGCCTGATCAAGTGGTTCGGTGTGGTTTACCTGGTCTATCTCGCGGTCAAGCAGTGGCGGGCCCTGCCCAGCGACATGTCCAACGATTCCGCGGAACGCCCCATCGGCCGTCCGCTCACCCTGGTGCTGCGTGGCTTCCTGGTGAACTTCAGCAATCCCAAGGCGATCGTCTTCATGCTCGCGGTATTGCCGCAGTTCATCGATCCGCATGCGCCGCTTGTGGAGCAGTACTTGGTGATGGGCGTGACCATGATCACCGTCGACCTGATCGTCATGGCCGGCTATACGGGGCTTGCCGCCCGCGTCCTCCGGCTGCTGCGCTCGCCGCGCCAGCAGCGCTTGATGAATCGCAGCTTCGCCGCCCTGTTCGTCGGCGCGGCAGCGTTGCTGGCGACCGTGCGCCGCGCGCCGGTCTGAAGGTTGCGAACTCCGGCGAGCGGGTGCTTGTCGGAATTCTTCCCGTCGGAATCCTTCCTTTCATCGAACTGCCCCGAGCAATTCCAATTGCATTGAAGGCCAGGAATGACGGGGCCTTCAGCAAATTTTCGCAATCTCTGAACGTGATCGGATGAGCGATTTGGGCTTGAGATCAATTGTTAGGAAGGTAACAATTCGTTTCCCCATTCTCATTTGAGATTGACTCATGTTCCCCATTCCGAGATTGCTCAGGTGGCTTCTCGTGCCGCTGATGGCACTCTGCAGTTTCAGCCTGATGGCCGACCAGGCCGACGGCGCCGCGCAGGCCTTGCACCTGCTCAGTTACATCGGGGCCGACTACCCCGCTACCGTAGTCGACGGCAAAGTCATCGACGCCGGCGAATACCGCGAACAGATTGAATTCCTCGGCGCACTGCAGGGCCTGATCGTTGCCCTGCCAGCCCGTGATGGCCAGAAGGAACTGGAGCAGGGCGTTGCCAATCTGTACCAGGCCGTACAGGACAGGCAGAGCGGTGCCGCGGTTGCCCGCCAGGCGCGCCAGTTGGCCACGCGGCTGGCGGCGACTTATGAGGTCAGCCAGGCCCCGCTCATCACACCTGACCCCGCCCGTGGTGCGCCGCTCTACGCGCAGCACTGCAGCGTCTGCCACGGCGATAACGGTGCCGGCGATGGCCCGGCCGGCATGGGCCTGGAGCCGCCGCCGGCCAACCTGCGCGATCAGGCGCGGATGGACCGGTTGAGTCTCTATGACCTCTTCAACACGCTCGGTCTGGGGGTTGAAGGTACCGACATGCCGGCTTTCGCTGACCAGCTGGACGACCGTCAGCGTTGGGATCTGGCGAGCTACATCGCCAGCTTCAGCGCCGACCCGTCGGTGAAGGGCGAGGCCATCTCCCTTGGCGAGCTGGCCGGCCGCACGCCGGAAGAAGTCGGCGCCAGTCAGGGTGCTGCCATCCAGGCGCTGTTCCGAGCCCAGCGCGCCCAGCCGCCGGTGCAACAGCGCGGGCCAAAGGAGCTGATCGGTCATACCCGTTCCACTCTGGAGCAGAGCCTCAAGGCTTACCGTGATGGTGATGCGGATCAGGCCTACGACCTCTCGGTAGCCGCCTACCTTGAAGGCTTCGAACTGGTGGAAAGCTCCCTCGACAACCTCGACACCGTTCAGCGCAAGACCACCGAACGCGCGCTGATGGCTTACCGCCAGGCGCTGCAGGACCGCCAGTCCATTGGGCAGGCCGCGCAACTGCTGGAAAAGGCCACGGCCGAACTGGACAAGTCCGCCGACCTCCTGGGCAGCGATGGCCTGAGCGGTTCGCTGAGTTTCATTTCCAGCTTGCTGATCCTGCTGCGCGAAGGCCTCGAGGCGATCCTGGTGCTGGCGGCGATCCTCGCGTTCCTGCGCAAGACCGACCAGGAGCATGCGATTCGCAGCGTTCATGTGGGCTGGGGCCTGGCCATCGTCGCCGGCTTCGCCACCTGGGCAGTAGCGGCTTTCCTGATCGATGTCGGCGGCGCCCAGCGCGAATTGATGGAAGGTTTCACGGCGCTGTTCGCCTGCGTGATGGTGCTCTGGCTCGGCGTGTGGATGCATGACCGCCGCCACGCCGCTGCGTGGCAGAGTTACATCAAGGAACACCTGTTGAGCAGCAGCGGCCGCTTCGGTTTTGCGACCCTGGCGTTCTTCTCGGTGTACCGCGAGCTGTTCGAAGTGATCCTCTTCTACGAAACCCTCTGGCTGCAGGCGGGACCTGCCGGCCATGGCATGGTCATCGCGGGTGCGGCGACTGCCCTGGTACTGCTGGTGGGTCTGGCCTGGGTCATCCTGCGCGGCTCGGCGAAGCTGCCGCTGGGGACCTTCTTCATGGCCAACGCCATCCTGCTCTGCGCCCTATCGGTGGTGTTCGCCGGTCATGGCGTGGCCGCCCTGCAGGAAGCCGGAGTCCTGGGTACGCGTCCGGTGCCCTTCTTCGAATTCGACTGGCTGGGCATTCATCCTGATGCCTACACGCTGTCGGCCCAAGGGCTGGCATTGCTGGCCATCGCGGCGCTTTACGGCCGCAGCTGGCTGCGCGAGCGCAGCGCGGCGCAGGCCTGACTGGAGGGCGGGGGGTGTAAACTTCTCGCCCTTTTCTTATCTGCGGAATTTTTCCCATGCGCGTCTGGATCGATGCCGATGCCTGCCCCAAGGCAGCCAAGGACCAGGTAATCAAGTTCGCCCTGAAGCGCAAGTTCGAGGTGGTGCTGGTGGCCGGGCAGAGCCAGGTGAAACCAGCCTTCGCCTGCGTGCGACTGGTGGTGGTCCCCAGCGGCCCGGATGCAGCTGACGACTACCTGGTTGACAACGCCTCCCCCGGTGAACTGGTGATCTGCAGCGACGTGCCACTGGCCGATCGCCTGGTGAAGAAGGGCGTTGCGGCGTTGGACCCGCGCGGTCGCGAGTTCGACGAACGCAACATGGGCGAGCGCCTCGCGGTGCGCAACCTGTTCACCGATCTGCGTGACCAGGGCCAGATGGGCGGGGGCCAGGCAGCCTACGGTGAGAAGGAGCGACAGGCCTTCGCCAATTCCCTGGACCGGCTGCTGACCCGCCTCAGCCGGGGCTGAAGCGAGTCGGACTCAATTCACTGCTTGAGGTTGGGTAGCCATCGCCAGGTTCCTGGGATTGGCCAGCCACAGCTTCAGGTTGTCCAGCGACAGCGGGCGGCTGAACAGATAGCCCTGGATCAGGTCGCAATGGTTCTCGCGCAGAAAACCCAGTTGTTGGGCGGTTTCCACACCTTCGGCGACCACCTTGAGTTGCAGCTTGTGGGCCATGGCGATGATCGCGGCGGTGATCGCCATGTCGTTCTCCTCGGCGGGTATGTCGCGCACGAAGGCGCGATCCACCTTGAGGGTGTCCACCGGTAGGCGGCGCAAGTAGGCCAGTGATGAGTAACCGCTGCCGAAGTCATCGATGGAGATGCTCACGCCCAGCGCGCGAATGGCTTCCAGGATTTCTACCGCGGAGTTGAGATTGCCCATCAGCGCATTCTCCGTGACCTCAAGAGCCAGCGCTCGCGGGTTCAGCCCTGAGCGTTGCAGCTCGATGCCGAGCACCAGCGGTAGGTTGAGGTTGGTGAGGTTAAGCGCTGAGCAATTCACCGCAACGCGCAAGTCCCTATGCCCGGCGTCGTGCAATTCCTTGAGATCGCGGCAGGCGCGGCGGGTCACCCAGGTATCCAGTTCGGCGATGAAACCGTGCTGCTCGGCGATGGTTACGAAGCGCTCAGGGCTGATCATGCCGTGCAGCGGATGGCGCCAGCGCGCCACGGCTTCCAGGCTGACCACGCGGCTGGCATCGCAGGCGACGATGGGCTGGTAGTGAACCTCCAGGGCGTCCTCGTTGAGGGCACGGCGCAAGTCCTGCTCCAGGGTCAGGTTCTCGTGGGCACGCAGTTCGAGATCAGCACTGAAGCGCTGCCAGCGATTGCGGCCATTCTCCTTGCAGTGACCCAGGGCGAGGCCGGCGTTGCGCAGCAGCTCTTCGTGGTTTTCACCGTCCTGTGGATACAGGCTGATACCCAGGCTGGCGGTAACGCGCAGCTGGCCGCTGGGCAGGCTGATGGGTGCACGTATATGGCCCAGCAGGCGGTCGGCCAGCTCACCTGCGCGAGCGCCATCCTGCAGGGGGCTGAGAATGCAGAACTCGTCGCCGGAGTAGCGTGCCAGCAGATCCTGGTCGTGCAAGGCCGTGCGCAGGCGTTGGGCGACCTGTTGCAGCACCTGGTCCCCGGCGCCGTGACCCAGGCTGTCATTGATACGCTTGAAACTATCCAGGCCAATGAACAGGACGGCGAGCGTGCCCTGGCCTGCGTGCTCCGCCAGCAAGCTGCTGGTCATCCGGGTGAAGGCGCGGCCGTTGAACAGGTTGGTTAGTGGGTCGTGGTGGGTGGCGGTATTGAGCTGATCGGCGGCCATGCGCAAACGGCGTCGTTGCTCCCGAAGGCGCTGCTCGGCCCAGACGGCGCCCAGGCCGGCGACTATCACCAGCAGCGCGATGACGCCAATGGCGATGCCGAGCAGGGTCTGGTTGGTATGGCCAGCGGAGTCCAGGGTCAGTTGGATATCGCGCGGGACTGTCAGGGTCAGCGCCGCCATGCCGGTGAAGTGCATGGAGACGATGGCGGCCCCCATCATCGCGCTCGCAGCCAGGCGCAGGCGCCCAAGGCCTTTGTCGTTTCGTTCGCGGAAGTAGAAGGCAAGCAGCAGAGCGGCCAGCGCCGCACCAATGGCTATGGCTAGCGACAGGGAGAAGAGCAGCGGGTCGTAGTAGAGCGATGCCGCGGAGCGGATCGCCGCCATGCCGCTGTAGTGCATGGTGGCAATGCCGATGCCTGCTGTGATCGCTGCCAGCAGGTACTGCCAGGGTCTCAGGCGCTCGCGTCCGATCACTCGCATCACCACATAGGACACCGCGATTGCGATCAGCAGCGAAAGCAGCGTGACACCCGGCGCATAGGAGATGACGAGGGGCGCGCGGAAGGCAAGCATGGCAATGAAGTGCATCGACCATATGCCGCCGCCCAGGGAGAGGGCGCCCACCCAGCGCCAGAGCTCGCGTCCAAACAGGGCACTGCTGTGGCTGACTCGGCGCGCCATGGCCAGGGCGGTGAACGCGGCGGCGCAAGCCACCAGATAGGAGAGCAGTACCAGTGGTGTGGAGTGGCTGCAGTCCAGCAGGGCGATCTGGTCTTCAGGGATGGCGCGGGCGTGGGTCAGGAAGAGCATCGGCGGCGGGGTCCTTCGGGTGCGGACCCGCCATGGGGTGGCACACTGGCATTTTGCCCGCAGTCTAGGCAGTTCCGGCAGCCAAGGCCATGGGCGATGCAGCCGGCCGTCGGACCTGGAGCGATGGTCGAGGGCTCAGCCGCAGAGGTAGGTGCCAGTGCCAACCGCAACCAAAGTGCCGTCGTCGGCGTGCAGTTCCGAACGCACCACGGCAACCTTGTTTCCCGAGCGGAGTAGCACGGCGGTGGCGGTGAAGTGCTGGCCACGACCAGGTCGCAGGTAATCGATGCGCAGGTCGATGGTGCCGAGCTTGGATAGCCGCCCCATGCGCTCCGCTGTGGATAAGTGCTGGTGCCGTTCGAAGGCACCGATCAGCGCCATGGCTCCGCCGACTACATCGAGCAGGCTGGAAATCACTCCACCGTGCAGGATGCCGTGGACGAAATTGCCGATCAGCTCGTCCTTCATCGGCAGGTGCATCACCACCTTCTCGGTGCTCATCTCTCCTAGCTGAATGCCGAGCACGCGGTTGAATGGAATGCGTTCGAAGAAGCCGGCGACGGCTTGCTGGAGTTCGGGGGTGAGGATGAAATCGGTCTGGCTCATGACGCCTCCTGGGAACATTGATTGGCTCGACGCTGCCTCAGGAGTGGTCGGGGTGCCAAGGGGGGCGGCGGGAGTGGCAGGTGGATTGGCCGGATCGACACGGAGCGGGTAGCCGAAGCCACCCGCCCGAGGTATCAGTGGGCCAGTTCCAGTACGCGGTCCACCAGCTTGTAGATACCGCCGGCGGCTTCGCTGATGGATTGGGCGAGCATGTAGGCTGGGGTGGTCACCAGCTTGCGTTTCTGGTCTTCGACGATTTCACCAACCACGCATTCCACATGCTGCGCGCCCATCTCGGCCAGGGCTGCCGCGGTGCCAGCGTCATTGCCGATGGTGCAGCTCACGCCTTCGCCGTAGATCTTCGCCGCCAGGGCTGGGGCGATGCAGATCAGGCCAACTGGCTTGCCGGCTTCGGCGAAACCGCGGGCGGCGGTCAGTACGTCGGGCTGCACGGTGCAGTTGGCGCCGCTGATGGCGAAGTCGGAGAGGTTCTTCGCCGCGCCGAAGCCGCCGGGAATGATCAGGGCGTCGAAGTCGTCGGCTTTCAGTTCGCGCACGTCGCTGATCTCGCCGCGGGCGATACGCGCCGATTCCACCAGCACGTTACGGCTTTCCGGCATCTCTTCGCCGGTAGTGTGGTTGATCACGTGGTGCTGGGCGATGTTCGGCGCGAAGCACTGGACCTTGGCACCGCGCTGGTCCAGGCGCAGCAGGGTGATCACACTCTCGTGGATCTCCGCACCATCGTAAACGCCACAGCCGGACAGGATCACGGCAACTTTCTTGGTCATGGACATCTCCAGGTCATTGGGGGGGTGGTCCCAGGTTCTCGCGCAGGAACGCCAGTGCGCGTCGCTGGGCATCCTGGGCCAGGCCGGGTTGGTAGGTATTCAGGTCGCTGCGCTGATCGAATACATGGTCGGCGTTGCCGTACTGCACCAGTTCCAGGCGCTCGCCATCGAGGCTATCGAGGGCCGAAAGGCATTGCTGGTGGTCGGTGATGTGGTCCTTCGCGCCGAGGAACATCAGCACAGGGGCGCTATGTCCGAGACCGTCGCGCAGGTGGGCGGGGAATCCGCAGTAGGGGTAGTAGGCGATCACGCCGCGCACACCGGCCAGTGCACCTCTGCCGGTGGCGGGGAAACCGTGGCCGGCGCTGCCGTCGTAGGAGAGCGCATCGAGGATGGTCCAGCCTCCGTGTGAGTATCCGAGCAGGGCCAGCTTGCTGCTGTCGATCGCCGGGTTCTGCCGCGCCAACGCCAGCGCAGCGTAGACATCGACGGCGCGTTCGTTGCCCCACAGACGCTTGCCGTCGCAGACCGGGCGCCAGTCCTTGATGCCGCGGGCAGCATGGCTGTCGACGAACATCACGGCGTAGCCGGCGGGGAGCAGCCAGGCTTTCACGTTGCGCATGAACAGCGGGCTCTGGCCGCTGCAGCCGTGAAACACCATTACGGTGGGGAAAGGGCCGTTGCCTTGCGGAGTGAACAGGCTGAGGTGCGGTGCCAGGCGCTGTTCCGCCGCCGACAGGTCGGCGGTCTGCGGCAGCAGGGCATCACGATAGGGATAGAGTCCGAGCAGGGCGGCGCAGGCCAGGAGAAGCAGGGCGATCAGGGCGGGTTTCAGAAGTTTTCGCATGCTGTCGTCATATGCCGCTTGGGTTGGCACGCCATGCCGGGAAGCCGGACGGGCTGTGGGAGTAGCATCCCGGGTACTGGATGAATGTCGTCATTTCGTGGCGGCATTTCGTACAGGCCCTGACGAGCAATCCTAGCAGGCTGGGGAATCGGGCCGCGAGCGCCGCGCCGCCCGCTTCACCGTCTGTGGGTCACCGGACAAGAACTACGATAAGGGTTGTCCCATGAATTACGTGCTTTATGCCGTGCCTTTCTTCTTCCTGCTGATCGGCATCGAACTGATGGTCGACCGTTGGCGTGGGATGCGCACTTACCGTACCGCCGATGCCCTGAACAGCCTGAGCGCTGGCGTGCTGTCCACCACCAGCGGCCTGCTGACCAAGGTTGTGGGGCTGCTGACCTACACCTTCGCCTGGCAACACATGGCCCTGTTCGAGCTGTCGGCGTCGAGCCTCTGGGTGTGGCTGCTGGCCTTCGTTTTCTATGATTTCTGTTACTACTGGAACCACCGACTGGGCCATGAGCGCAACGTCCTCTGGGCCGCCCACTCGGTGCACCACCAGAGTGAGGAGTACAACCTCTCCACCGCCCTGCGGCAGACCAGCACGGGCTTTCTTTTCGGTTGGATTTTCTACCTGCCGATGGCCGCTGCCGGTGTACCTCCGCTGGTGTTCCTCAGCGTCGGTGCGCTGAACCTGCTCTACCAGTTCTGGGTGCACACCCGGCATGTGCCCAAGCTGGGCTGGTTCGAATGGTTCTTCATCACACCGTCCAACCATCGGGTCCACCACGCGCAGAACCCGGTGTACATGGATCGCAATTACGGCGGCGTGTTCATCCTCTGGGATCGCCTGTTCGGTACCTTCCAGGAAGAGCTGGAAGAGGAGCCGGTAATCTTCGGCGTGACCACGCCGCTGGCCAGCTGGAACCCGCTCTGGGCCAACCTGCAGTTCTATGTGCAGCTCTGGCGAGATGCCGCGCGTGCTGAGTCCCGGTGGGACAAGCTGCGTATCTGGTTCATGCGTACCGGCTGGCGCCCGGCGGATGTCGCCGCGCGTTATCCACAGGCCAAGCCGGACCTGTCGCTCTTCGTCAAATTCGAGGTGCCGCTGGGGCTGCCTCAGAAGTGGTACGCCGGCCTTCAGTTCGCACTCTACGTAGTGGCCGGGACCTGGCTGCTGGGGACCGGCAGCGAGGTTTCAGTGGCCGGGCTGCTGCTGGCCTGGGCCTGGATGGCCTTCGGTCTCTACGTCATCGGTAGCTGGCTGGAGAACCGCCCGTGGGCGCGTTGGCTGGAAGTGACGCGATTGGCAGTGAACTGGCCGGTGTTCTCGGCCTTTACGGTGCTGGGATTGCTGCCGATGGGAGCGGCGGGGTGGGGCCTGCTCGCGCTCTACAGCCTGGTCAGTCTGGCCGCGCTGTTCGGCCTGCAGCGCCGCGCGGCGGCACTGGCGGTCTGATCAGCTGTTCTTGCCGTTGTTACGCAGGCGACGCCTCAGCCAGAGGAGGCCGCCGATGGCCACCAGAGCGCCGAGTACCATCAGCTCGTAGCGCTTGAGGTTGCCGAGCATTCCTTCCAGCACGGCGCCGAAGTGGAACGCGGCGAATCCCAGGGCCAGGGCCCAGATCAAGGCACCGATGCCGTTCAGGATCAGGTAACGCAGTGGCGGATAGCCGGACAGGCCGATGGCCACCGGCATCACGGTGCGCAACCCGTAGACGAAGCGGAAGCTCAGGACCCAGATATCCGGGTGACGGCGGATGTGCGCCAGAGCGCGGTCGCCCATGGCTTGCCAACGCGGCTTGCGGGCAAGGATCTGACGACCCTTGTGGCGGCCCAGGTAGTACCAGAGCTGGTCGCCGGCATAGCTGCCGAAGAACGCCGTGGCAACCACGGCGTTGATGTCCATGTAGCCCCGGAAGGCGAGGAAGCCGGCCAGGACCAGGATCGTCTCACCCTCGAAGAACGTGCCGAGGAAGAGGGCGAAATAACCGAAATCCTGGAGAAATTGTTGCAGCATGGTTGGGTTGCGCAGCGAAATGAACGCGCAGCCTAACCGGGATGACGCCCTGGGAAAAGCTCCGACCTCCGGTGAATGCCATCAGATTGACCACGGACAATCCCCGAATGCCGCCACAAGGCCCGTACGCCGGTCGACGTGACCACGGGTCACTGTGCCGCATTGTTACCATTCGGTCATAATCGGCCCTTATATTTGTCACACTGCGTCCGTTCCGGGCCCTGGAGTCTGCTGTGAGCTTTACCCCCGCCAACCGCCTGTTTCCCGCAACCCGCCTGCGCCGCAACCGTCGTGATGATTTTTCCCGCCGCCTGGTGCGCGAGAACGTCCTGACTATCGACGACCTGATCCTGCCGGTATTCGTGCTGGACGGTGAGAACCGCCGCGAAGCCGTGCCGTCGATGCCCGGCGTCGAGCGCCTGTCCATCGACCTGTTGCTCAAGGAAGCCGAGGCCTGGGTCGAGTTGGGGATTCCGGCGCTGGCGCTCTTCCCGGTGACTCCTCTGGAGAAGAAATCCCTCGATGGCGCCGAAGCGTGGAACCCGGGCGGCATTGCCCAGCGCGCCATCCGCGCCCTGCGTGACCGCTTCCCGGAATTGGGCGTGATCAGCGACGTCGCCCTGGACCCCTTCACCACCCACGGCCAGGACGGCATCCTCGACGAGAATGGCTATGTGCAGAACGACATCACTGTCGACGCACTGGTCAAGCAGGCGCTGTCCCACGCCGAGGCCGGCGCCCAGGTGGTGGCACCCTCGGACATGATGGATGGCCGTATCCAGGCAATTCGCGAAGCCCTGGAACTGGCTGATTTCCCCAACGTGCGCATCATGGCCTACTCGGCCAAGTACGCCAGCGCCTACTACGGTCCCTTCCGTGATGCGGTCGGCTCTGCAGCCAACCTTGGCAAGGGCAACAAGGCCAGCTACCAGATGGACCCGGCCAACACCGACGAGGCCCTGCATGAAGTGGCCGCGGACCTGGCCGAAGGCGCCGACATGGTGATGGTCAAGCCGGGCATGCCTTACCTCGACATCGTTCGTCGGGTGAAGGATGAATTCCGCGTGCCGACTTTTGTCTACCAGGTCAGCGGCGAGTACGCCATGCACATGGCAGCCATCCAGAACGGCTGGCTGAGCGAGGCGGT
Organism: Pseudomonas sp. BN606; assembly: GCF_029873115.1. Lineage (NCBI taxonomy): Bacteria > Pseudomonadati > Pseudomonadota > Gammaproteobacteria > Pseudomonadales > Pseudomonadaceae > Pseudomonas > Pseudomonas sp. BN606. The sequence continues at coordinate 354,946 of NZ_SSOF01000080.1, forward strand.
GATCCTCGAATCCCTGGTCGCCTTCAAACGCGCCGGCGCGGATGGCATCCTCACCTATTTCGCCGTACGCGCCGCAGAAATGCTCAAGACGGGAGCCTGATCTCCCCCCAGGAACTGCAGATGAACACCGAAGGACTCAACCCCAGCGCATTGCTCGAACCCCTGAAGGAAGCCACCGAAGTTCCGGTGGTCCCTCCGGCTCCCGAGGCCCCCGCCCCCGCGCCAGTCGCAGAAGCGGTGCCTGCCCCGGCCCCCGCGCCGGCGCCATTGGTGGTGCCGAGCCTGGATGACAGCAGCCTGTACATCCACCGTGAGCTGTCCCAGTTGCAGTTCAACATCCGCGTGCTGGAACAGGCGCTGGATGAGTCCTATCCGTTGCTCGAACGTCTGAAGTTCCTGCTGATTTTTTCCAGCAACCTCGATGAGTTCTTCGAGATTCGCGTCGCCGGCCTGAAGAAGCAGATCACCTTCGCCCGCGAGCAGGCTGGCGCCGACGGACTGCTGCCGCATCAGGCCATGGCGCGTATCAGCGAGCTGGTGCACGAACAGGTGACCCGCCAGTACAGCATCCTCAACGACATCTTGTTGCCGGAGCTGGCCAAGCACCAGGTCAACTTCATCCGTCGCCGTTACTGGACCGCCAAGTTGAAGGCCTGGGTGCGTCGCTACTTCCGTGACGAGATCGCGCCGATCATCACCCCCATCGGCCTGGACCCGACGCACCCCTTCCCGTTGCTGGTTAACAAGAGCCTGAACTTTATCGTCGAGCTGGAGGGGGTGGATGCCTTCGGCCGCGACTCAGGCCTGGCCATTATCCCTGCTCCGCGCTTGCTGCCGCGGGTCATCCGGGTGCCGGAAGACATCGGTGGGCCGGGGGACAACTTCGTATTCCTGTCTTCGATGATCCACGCCCATGCCGATGACCTTTTCCCCGGCATGAAGGTGAAAGGCTGCTACCAGTTCCGGCTGACCCGTAACGCCGACCTCTCGGTGGACACCGAGGACGTCGACGACCTGGCCCGCGCGCTGCGTGGCGAGCTCTTCTCGCGCCGCTACGGTGACGCGGTGCGCCTGGAAGTGGCGGACACCTGCCCGAAAAACCTCTCGGACTACCTGCTCAAGCAGTTCAACCTGGGCGAGAGCGAGCTGTACCAGGTCAATGGCCCGGTGAACCTGACCCGCCTGTTCAGCATCACCGGTCTGGAAAGCCACCCGGAGCTGCAGCACCCGACCTTCACGCCGGTCATCCCCAAGCTGCTGCAGAAGGCCGAGAACCTGTTCAGCGTGGTGGGTAAACAGGACATCCTGCTGTTGCACCCCTTCGAGTCCTTCACCCCGGTGGTGGACTTCCTGCGCCAGGCCGCCAAGGATCCCAACGTCCTGGCGATCAAGCAGACCCTGTACCGCGCCGGTGCCAACTCCGAGATCGTCGACTCCCTGGTGGAGGCGGCGCGCAACGGCAAGGAGGTCACTGTGGTGATCGAACTGCGGGCGCGCTTCGATGAGGAGTCCAACCTGCAACTGGCCAGCCGACTGCAGCAGGCCGGTGCCGTGGTGATCTACGGCGTGGTGGGTTTCAAGACTCACGCCAAGATGATGCTGATCCTGCGGCGCGAGAACGGCGAGCTGCGCCGCTACGCGCACCTGGGTACCGGTAACTACCACGCCGGCAACGCGCGCCTGTACACCGACTACAGCATGCTGACGGCCGATGACGCGCTCTGCGAGGACCTGCACAAGCTGTTCAACCAATTGATCGGCATGGGCAAGACGCTGCGCATGAAGAAGCTGCTGCACGCGCCCTTCACCTTGAAGAAGACCTTGCTCGACATGATCGCCCGCGAGGCGCTGCACGCCAGCGAGGGCAAGCCGGCGCACATCATGGTCAAGGTCAACGCGCTGACCGATCCCAAGGTCATTCGTGCGCTGTACAAGGCCAGCCAGAGCGGTGTGCGAATCGACCTCGTCGTTCGCGGCATGTGCTGCCTGCGCCCGGGAATCCCAGGTGTGTCGCACAACATCCAGGTTCGTTCGATCATCGGTCGCTTCCTTGAGCACAGCCGGATCTACTACTTCCTCAACGGTGGCGACGAGAAGATGTACCTCTCCAGCGCCGACTGGATGGAGCGCAACCTCGACATGCGCGTCGAGACCTGCTTCCCCGTGGAAGGCAAGAAGCTGCTCACCCGCGTGAAGAAAGAGCTCGAGGCCTACATCAGCGACAACACCCAGAGCTGGGTGCTGCAGCCGGATGGCCGCTACCTGCGCAACAGCCCGAGTGGCAACCAGAACTCGCGCAACGCCCAGGCCACCCTGCTGGACAAGCTGACCAACCCGCCAATCAGCGCACGCTGATCGCGCAAATGAAAACGGGGCCCGCGGGCCCCGTTCTCGTTTCTGCGATTCTCGGCTTCAGCTCACCTTGAGCACGAAGTCGATGCGTTTCAGCCACTCGGCTTCCTGCTCGAAGTCCGCCTGGGTCAATGGATTGGCCTCTAGCCAGTCCTTCGGGAACTGCACTTCGAAGTTGTTGCCGGAGGCCCGGAGCTGGACTCTGGGCATGGCCGAGGTGCCACGAATGTGGTGGAAGAGAATGGCAAAGCGCAGCAGCACGCAAAGGCGCAGCAGCTTCACACCTTCCTCGCCGAATTCGGCGAACCTGTCCTTCGGGATATTGCGGCGGTGGCCGCGCACCAGCAGGGCGAGCATCAACTGGTCCTGACGGGAAAAGCCGGGCAGGTCCGAGTGCTCGATCAGATAGGCGCCGTGCTTGTGGTACTGGTAGTGGGCGATGTCCATGCCTATTTCATGAACGCGCGCGCCCCACAGCAGCAAGTCACGATGCCAGTCATCGTCAAGGCCCCAGCTGTCGGCGACCTGCTCCAGGGATGCAAGGGCCTTGGCTTCGACCCGAGCGGCCTGCTCGAGGTCCACATGGCAGCGCTCCATCAGCGCGCTCAAGGTGCGCTCGCGCACGTCCTCGTGGTGGTGGCGGCCCAGCAGGTCGTAGAGCACGCCTTCGCGCAGTGCCCCTTCGGAGTGGTTCATGTGCTTGAGTTCGAGCGCCTCGAAGATGGCCTCGGTGATCGCCAGGCCGGCAGGGAAGATCGGTCTGCGGTCCGGCTTGATGCCGTCGATGTCGAGCTTCTCCACGTCGCCCAGCTTGAACAGCTTGCGCTTGAGCCAGGCCAACCCTTCCGGGTTGATCTCGCCATTACCGAGCCCAGCGGCCTGGATCGCCAGGCCTACTGCGCGGATGGTGCCGGAGGCGCCCACGGCTTCCTGCCAGCCGAGGCGGCGCAGACTGTACTCGATGCCCATCAACTCGAGGCGAGCGGCGGTGTAGGCCTGGGCATAGCGGGCCGGAGTGATCTTGCCGTCGCGGAAATAGCGCTGGGTGTAGCTCACGCAACCCATCTGAAGGCTTTCCCGCAGTTGCGATTCGAAGCGCTGGCCGATGATGAACTCGGTGCTGCCGCCGCCGATGTCAGCCACCAGTCGACGACCGGGGGTGTCCGGCAGGGTGTGGGAGACGCCCAGGTAGATGAGGCGCGCTTCCTCGCGGCCAGAGATGACTTCCACCGGGTGTCCGAGGACTTCTTCAGCGCGGCGGATGAACTCGGCACGGTTGTGCGCTTCGCGTAGGGCGTTGGTGCCGACGATGCGAACCGCGCCTTCCGGCAGCCCGGCGATCATCTGGGCGAAGCGGCGCAGGCAGTCGATGCCGCGCTGCATGGACTCTTCATTTAGGTTGCGGTCTTCGTCCAGGCCTGCCGCCAACTGCACCTTGTCGCCGAGCCGTTCCAGGATTCGGATCTCGCCATGGTCGACCTTCGCCACCACCATGTGGAAGCTGTTCGAGCCGAGGTCAATGGCGGCGATCAGGGACGGGATTTCGGCGGGCTTCTGCGGCATGGTTTCGGGTCTCGAGGCTGAACCGCGCAATCCTGCCACGGTTGTCCGGTCGCGCCAATGCGAATAGCGGTACGTTCGTGCCAGTATTACGCGGACCGCGAACAGTGGTTGGGATGCGGCTTTCTCTGGCGAATAGCTGGCTGTGCACACTATAGGTGGGATATGACAGTCGCGCGTCACCGCGGCCGACGGTCCGCCCGAGCGGCGCGTGGGTCGGATGCCGAATTGACGTTGGCGCCCCCATCCATCAGTTTTGCCCAGCATCGCCATAGCAAAGCTCAATCGCCCTTGGCTTTCGGTCCTGGGAAAGCCGGGATATGATGGCTCCACTTTTTTGCTTCCGAACCACGGAGATCATTCCATGAGCGAATTCATCACCAACGTCACCGATGCCAGCTTCGAGCAGGACGTGCTCAAAGCCGACGGCGCGGTGCTGGTCGACTACTGGGCCGAGTGGTGCGGTCCGTGCAAAATGATTGCTCCGGTCCTCGACGAAATCGCCAAGGACTACCAGGGCAAACTGAAAGTCTGCAAGCTGAACATCGACGAGAACCAGGACACTCCGCCGAAGTACGGCGTGCGTGGCATCCCGACCCTGATGCTGTTCAAGAACGGCAACGTCGAAGCGACCAAGGTTGGCGCCCTGTCCAAGTCCCAACTGGCTGCCTTCCTCGACGCCAACATCTGATGTTGCGCGGCCTTCAGCGCCGCCGGAACAGCTTCAGAAGCGTCCCGAAGAAGCCCCGCGAAATGCGGGGCTTTTTCATTGGAGTGCACTAGACTCCCCGTTGCGCCGGTGTTACATTCGGACCGCTGCTTTTTCTTGCAGCCCTCCACGCCGTCGCCGACGCACTCCTATTCGAATAAGCACAGCGATCCTGTCGCCTTCTCTGCGGCGCGGCCTAAAAAGCTCAAAGCTTTCCCTTCTCCATTCTATCTACGTCATTCCTATGAATCTGACCGAACTCAAGCAAAAGCCGATTGGCGAACTTCTGGAAATGTCCGACGCAATGGGCCTGGAGAACATGGCCCGTTCGCGCAAGCAGGACATCATCTTCGCCCTGCTGAAAAAGCACGCGAAGAGCGGCGAGGAGATCTCCGGTGATGGCGTGCTGGAGATTCTCCAGGACGGCTTCGGCTTCCTGCGCTCCGCCGACTCTTCCTACCTGGCCGGCCCTGACGATATCTACGTCTCGCCCAGCCAGATCCGTCGCTTCAACCTGCGCACGGGCGACACTATCGTCGGCAAGATTCGTCCGCCCAAGGAAGGCGAGCGTTACTTCGCGTTGCTCAAGGTCGACTCCATCAACTACGACCGCCCCGAGAACGCCAAGAACAAGATCCTGTTCGAGAACCTCACGCCCCTGTTCCCCAATGAGCGCCTGAAGATGGAGGCCGGCAACGGCTCCACCGAAGACCTCACCGGCCGTGTGATCGATCTCTGCGCACCGATCGGCAAGGGCCAGCGCGGCCTGATCGTGGCACCGCCGAAAGCAGGCAAGACGATCATGCTGCAGAACATCGCGGCCAACATCACCCGCAACAACCCCGAGTGCCACCTGATCGTCCTACTGATCGACGAGCGCCCGGAAGAAGTGACCGAGATGCAGCGCACCGTGCGCGGTGAAGTGGTCGCCTCCACCTTCGACGAGCCGCCGACCCGCCACGTGCAGGTTGCCGAGATGGTGATCGAGAAGGCCAAGCGCCTGGTCGAGCACAAGAAGGACGTGGTCATCCTGCTGGACTCCATTACCCGTCTGGCGCGTGCCTACAACACCGTGATCCCGAGCTCCGGCAAGGTGCTCACCGGTGGTGTCGACGCCCACGCCCTGGAGAAGCCCAAGCGCTTCTTCGGTGCCGCGCGCAACATCGAGGAAGGCGGCTCGCTGACCATCCTCGCCACCGCGCTGGTAGAAACCGGTTCGAAGATGGATGAAGTCATCTACGAAGAGTTCAAGGGCACCGGCAACATGGAACTGCCGCTGGACCGTCGCATTGCCGAGAAGCGCGTGTTCCCGGCCATCAACATCAACAAGTCCGGTACCCGCCGCGAAGAGCTGCTGACTGCCGAAGACGAGCTGCAGCGCATGTGGATCCTGCGCAAGCTGCTGCACCCGATGGATGAGATCGCCGCCATCGAGTTCCTGCTCGACAAGCTGAAAGACACCAAGACCAACGACGAATTCTTCCTCTCGATGAAGCGCAAGTAAGTCTTGGATGTGCCGCAAAAGCCGGGGAAACCCGGCTTTTGCATTTCTGCACTGGCCCTTTGTTCTTCTGAATAACCCAGTTCGGCGCTAAACTTTGCGCCCCGACCTGCACGCCCCAAGAGGCTCAAGCATGCAGTATCGCGATCTGCGCGACTTTATCAGCGGCCTGGAGCAGCGCGGCGAGCTCAAGCGCATCGCCACTCCAGTGTCACCGGTGCTGGAAATGACCGAAATCTGCGACCGCACCCTGCGCAAGCAGGGCCCGGCGCTGTTGTTCGAAAAGCCCACCGGCTTCGACATTCCGGTGCTCGGCAACCTCTTTGGCACTCCCGGCCGAGTGGCCTTGGGGATGGGCGCCGAGGACGTCGGCGAGCTGCGCGAGATCGGCAAGCTGCTGGCCTTCCTCAAGGAGCCCGAGCCGCCCAAGGGTCTCAAGGACGCCTGGTCCAAGCTGCCGATCTTCAAGAAGGTCATCGCCATGGCGCCCAAGGTGCTGAAGGATGGCCCATGCCAGGAAGTGGTGGAGGAGGGCGACGATGTCGACCTCACCAGGCTGCCGGTGCAAACCTGCTGGCCGGGCGACGTCGCCCCGCTGATTACCTGGGGCCTGACCGTCACCCGCGGCCCGAACAAGGAGCGCCAGAACCTCGGCATCTATCGCCAGCAGGTGATCGGCCGCAACAAGGTCATCATGCGCTGGCTAAGCCACCGCGGCGGCGCGCTGGATTATCGCGAGTGGTGCGCCAAACACCCTGGCCAGCCGTTCCCTGTCGCGGTAGCCCTCGGCGCGGATCCGGCGACCATCCTCGGCGCCGTGACGCCCGTGCCGGACTCCCTTTCCGAATATGCCTTCGCCGGCCTGCTGCGGGACAACCGTACCGAACTGGTGAAATGCCTTGGCAGTGACCTGCAGGTGCCGGCCAGCGCGGAGATTGTTCTTGAGGGGGTGATCCACCCTGGAGAGATGGCTGACGAAGGTCCCTATGGTGACCACACCGGCTACTACAACGAAGTGGATCGCTTCCCGGTGTTCACCGTGGAACGCATCACTCGCCGGCAGAAACCTATCTACCACAGCACCTACACCGGCCGGCCGCCGGATGAGCCGGCCATCCTCGGCGTGGCGCTGAACGAAGTCTTCGTGCCGATCCTGCAGAAACAGTTCCCCGAGATCGTCGATTTCTACCTGCCGCCGGAAGGTTGCTCCTACCGCATGGCGGTGGTGACCATGAAGAAGCAGTATCCCGGCCACGCCAAGCGCGTAATGCTGGGTGTCTGGTCGTTCCTGCGACAGTTCATGTACACCAAGTTCGTCATAGTCACCGATGACGACGTCAATGCGCGGGACTGGAACGACGTGATCTGGGCCATCACCACGCGCATGGACCCCAAGCGCGACACGGTGATGATCGACAACACGCCGATCGACTACCTGGACTTCGCCTCGCCCATCTCAGGCCTCGGCTCGAAGATGGGCCTGGACGCCACTCACAAGTGGCCGGGCGAGACCAACCGCGAATGGGGTCGGGTAATCGTCCAGGACGAAGCGGTCAAGCGCCGCGTCGACGAGCTGTGGTCCTCTCTGGGAATCGACTGATGCGTGTCACTCTGCAACCCTCCGGCGCAATCATCCAGACAGCTCCCAGCGAGCGCATCCTGGATGCGGCGCGTCGGCTCGGCTACGAGTGCCCGCAAAGCTGCCGCAACGGGAACTGTCATGTTTGCGCGGCCCTGCTGGTGGAAGGACGAGTACTCCAGAACGGCGCAGAACTGACGCAGGGCGAGCTGTTCACCTGCCTGGCCGAGCCCCTTGAAGACTGCGTCCTGCACTGGGATGGTGTGCTGGCGCCGGGTGAATTACCGGTGCGAAGCCTGAGTTGCCAGCTCACCGAGTGTTCGTCCGTGGGGGGCGATGTCTGGCGTGTGCGCCTGCGTGCCCCGGCAGGCAAGCCGCCGCGCTATCACGCTGGCCAGTACCTGTTGATCGAACGGGACGACGGCGAGTCCTCAGCCTTTTCCATGGCTTCGGCGCCCAGCGCCGGGCGGGATATCGAACTGCACATTCTCGGTCGTGAGAACAGCGCCAAGGCGCTGCTCGCGCAACTGCAGCGCACTCGTATGGCCAAGGTCCGCATGCCCTTCGGCGATACCCACCTGGCGGAGTTGCCGGAAGGTCCGCTGGTGCTGATTGCCGCAGGCACGGGGATGGGGCAGATACACAGTCTGATCGAACACTGCCGGGCCACCGGTTTCAAGCACCCGGTGCACCTCTACTGGGGCGTGCGCCAGCCGGAGGACTTCTACGAGTTGGTCCATTGGAGCGACTGGCAGGGTCTGGAAAACTTGATCCTGCACAAGGTGGTCAGCGACCCCTGTGATTGGCAGGGACGTCGCGGTCTGCTGCACGAAGTCGTGTGCGAGGACTTCCCTGACCTCAAGCAACTGCACGTCTACGCGAGCGGTTCCCCAGCGATGGTCTACGCCACCTTGGACGCCCTGGTTGCCGCAGGGATGGATGCCCATCAGATGCGCGCGGACGTGTTCGCCTACGCCCCGCGTTCCTGATTCCCGGACATCAAAAAAGACCGCCCTCGGGCGGTCTTTTTCATTCTTGTAGGGTGAAGTGTCAGCGTACCTCGACCACCACCTTGCCCACTGCCTGGCGCGTGGCCAGGGCATTGATGGCGTCGCTAGCGCGCTCCAGCGGGAACGTCTGGGACACCAGCGGCTTGAGTTTGCCTTCGGCATACCAGGCGAACAACTGCTGGAAGTTGGCCAGGTTGTCCTGGGGCTGACGCTGGGCGAACGAGCCCCAGAACACGCCAACCACCGAGGCGCCCTTGAGCAGGGCCAGGTTCACTGGAAGCTCGGGGATGCGGCCGCTGGCAAAACCCACCACCAGCAGGCGACCGTTCCAGTTGATCGAGCGCACGGCAGCATCGAACAGGTCGCCGCCGACCGGATCGTAGATCACGTCGGCGCCCTGGCCGCCTGTCAGCTCCTTGACGCGATCCTTGAGACTTTCTTCGCTGTAGTTGATCAGCGCATCGGCCCCGGCGGCCTTGGCCACTGCCAGTTTTTCCGCACTGCTGGCCGCAGCGATCACTCGTGCTCCCATCGCCTTGCCGATCTCCACCGCCGCCAGGCCTACACCGCCGGAGGCACCCAGCACCAGCAGGGTCTCGCCGGGTTGCAGGTTAGCGCGCTGCTTGAGCGCGTGCATCGACGTGCCGTAGGTCATGCCAAAAGCCGCGGCGGAATTGAAGTCGATACCCTTCGGAATCGGCATTACGTTGTAGGACGGCACGGCCACTTGCTCGGCGAAGCTGCCCCAGCCGGTCAGCGCCATCACGCGATCACCAGGCTTGAGGTGGCTGACCTTCTCACCCACCGCCGCGACCACGCCTGCCGCTTCACCACCCGGAGAGAACGGGAAGGGCGGCTTGAACTGGTACTTGCCTTCGATGATCAGCGTGTCGGGGAAGTTGACCGCCGCCGCATGGACGTCGATCAGGATCTCGTTCTTCTTGGGCTCGGGGCTGGCGACTTCCTCCAGCACCAGAGTATCGGCGGGACCGAAGGCTTTGCACAGGACGGCTTTCATCGCGGAGCTCCTTGGCTTGGGGCTCTGGCCCCGGGCATGTGGCCTTGCAGTGTAGGTTGGGGGGCAGGGCGGTCAATCAGCATGGCCGCGCCTGATAGGCCTGCATAAACGGAGGTCTTGGGGCTTGCCGCCGCTGTGGCTATGCTAGGCGGCATTCGTGCTGAGGATGACCCTGGTGAAAAGACTGACTGCATTGCTGCTGACACTGACCCTTCCCCTGCTGGCAGTGGCCAATGAGAAAGAAGAGCCCAAGGAAGGTGAGGCACCCAAGGTCGCCTATATCGATCTGGTGCCTTCCCTGGTCGGCAACTATGGCCCCGGCCCTCGCCTGAAGTACTACAAAGCCGATGTTTCCCTGCGCGTCTCCGGCCCCGAGGCGCAGGACAAGGTGACTCGTCATGAGCCGCTGATCCGCAATCAGTTGGTGATGCTGTTCTCCCAGCAGACCGACGAGAGCCTGGCCTCCTCCGACTCGAAGGAAAAGCTTCGCCAGGAAGCCCTCAAACAAGTGCAGCAGGTATTGCACAGCGAAGAAGGCGAGCCACTGGTGGACGACCTGCTGTTCAACAATCTGATCATTCAGCCCTGATCTTTCTCCCACAGGCAGGTGCGATTGCGCCCTTCGTGCTTGGCCCGGTAGAGCGCGGCGTCGCTGCGTGATACCAGGCTGTCGGGCTGCTCTTCGCGGGCCGGGTCAGAGACGGCGATGCCGATGCTCAACGTCAGCAGCCCCTCGGGACTGCCGGGGTGCTCGATCTGCAGTTCCGCCACATGTGCCATTACCCGTTCGGCAACATGTCGTGCGCCGTCTTCGGCGGTGTTGGCGAGGATGATGGCGAACTCCTCCCCGCCGTAACGGCAGGCCACGTCACCTTCACGTTGCAGGCTCTGCTGGAGCGCCTGGGCGACCTGGCGCAGCGCATCATCGCCCGCCTGGTGACCAAGTTGGTCGTTGAACGCCTTGAAGTGATCCACATCCAGCATCAGCAATGCCAGCGGCGCACCGAGGCGGCGCAGGCGGCGCCACTCACCGTTCAACTGTCGGTCGAAATAGCGCCGGTTGTATAGCCCGGTCAGGCCATCCAGCTGAGAAAGTCGCTGCAGGCGCGCCTCCAGTTCCAGTCGCTCGCGATTGTCGCGAGAGACGCCGATCAGGTAGTCGCGACCATTCTGACTCACCAGTTGCGCACTGATTTCCGCTGCCTGGAGGCTGTCATCGGCGCGGCGCATCTCGCGCTGGAAAATACCCGAGTTGCCATCCCGGCGAGCCTGGCGCACCAGCTCCAGCCAGGTGTGGAAGCCGGGCATGAGTTGCTCAGGATCTTCCTTGAGTAGCTGGCGAAAGGTTTCGGCGCTGTAGCCGAGGCTCGCGTAGGTGGCGGGGTTCATGTGCAGGATCTCGCGATTGGCGAGATCGAAGATGAACAGGCCGTCATGGCTGGAATCGGTCAGGTCGAGTACCAGTTGCAGGCGTTCGCGGCTGTCACGCAGATCCTGCTCGGCGTGTTCGCGCTGGCTGACTTCTTCGTTCAGGCGCCGATAGCCGATCTGTAGCGCGCTGGCGCGACGGGCATTCTCCAGCGCCAGGGCGAGGGCGGCGACCAGTAACAGGCTGGTGAGCAGGCCGGCGCCGAGGACGACTTGGGGCAGCGGCGAGCTGAGCTGTTCCACCAGTTTGGCGGTCGGGGAGAGCTGCAGGGCGAAGTTGCTGTTGTTGAGCAGGTGCAGCGGAACGCGCTGGCTGAGGCTGTTCAGGGTTTCCGGTCGCTGCTGGAGGTAGATGGCTTGACCGGACTCCAGCAACTGGACGCTGAAGTCGCGATTGTCGAGGCTGCCGAGCAGCGCATCCATCAGCGATTCGACGCGGAATACGCCCTGGAGGAAGCCATCGAAGGTGCGGCTGCCCTGCTCGTTGCTGATAAACAGCGGGGTGTAGAGGATGACGCCACGTCCGCCCTGAACCAGGGCAAAGCTGTTGGACATCTGCGGTTCACCGCTGGCCTTGGCCTGCATGGCGAGATTGAAGTTGGGATGAATGCGCGTCAGGCGGAAACCAATAGCCGCCTCGTTGCCTTTTTCCGGCATGACCCAGCGCATGCGTAGGTCTTCTCCCATCCACTGGATCGACTGGTAGCCAGGAAAGTGCTCCAGGGCAAAACGGACTTCCAACTCCCATTCGTCTCGCGGAAGCCGGCCCTGGTGGTTCCATAGGATGGCAATGCGCCGCAGACCCTCGACCTCGTCAATCAGGTTGTTTTCCAGTTCGGCGGCCAGGGCGCGCGCCTGATAACCGACGCGCTCACGAATGCGCTCCTGATGGGCATCTTCCAGCTTCTTCCAGAGCAGCAGGCTGGTACCGCACAGCGCCAGGAAGAGCAGGGCGAGTGTCGTTCGGACCAGCCAGGCGGGATGAGAATGCGGCATGGGGGTGCCCCAGTGGATTCCTCTCCGTCATAGCACAGGGCCATGCCCGACTCAACGAAGGGCGAGTACTCCAGCCCATTCTTCTTCTGTCACTGGCATCACCGACAGGCGACTGCCCTTCTGTACCAGGGCCATGCCGGACAGCACCGCCTGCTCGCGCAACAGGCCGAGGGGGATGACTCGAGTGAAGGCCTCGACGAACTCCACGTCCAGGGCGCTCCAAGGATTCTTCTCGGCGTTCGCTTTGGGGTCGTGGTAATGGCTTTGTGGGTCCAGGGCGGTGGGGTCCGGGTAGGTCTCCCCGGCGATTCGCGCGATGCCGGCGACGCCCGGTTCGGGGCAGCTGGAGTGATAGAAGAAGAACAGTTCGCCCGGACGCATCGCGCGCATGAAGTTGCGCGCCTGGTAGTTGCGCACGCCATCCCAGCGCGCCTTGCCCAGGCGCTGCAGGTCATGGATGGAAAGTTCGTCCGGTTCGGATTTCATCAGCCAGAAAGGCATGAACTTTGCTCCTGTACGTTCGTCCTTAATTGGGGCATCCAAGCTTGAAGACCGGCCGACGGCCGGTTGGCGTCATAAATTGCGTGTTCGCTCACGTTGCCGGAGAATGCCGCGCTTTAAGCTGCTGCTACCGTTCGGTCCAATCAAAACAACAACTCGCCATCGGTCATCGCGCGAAGTTTGCCTGCAAGGGGGAGGCAATCGATGAAACGCAAGCCAGACATCCTCTGGGTATTGGTCATTATTTTTGGTCTGGGTGTCGTTACCACTGGTTACACGCAAAGCCTGTGGGAACGTCAGAGCAACGCGCCCGTCAACCTGACCCAACAGCCCTGATTCTACTCGGCCGGCATCGCAAGGATCGCGATGCCGCTGCCAGTGCTCTTCAGTACCAGCCCTTGTCCGTTACGGTCGCCTGCAGGACGACGTCCCAGCTGGCGAGTTCCAGCCTGTCCACCTTCTGGCATTCGTGCGCCAGGCCCAGCAGGGTCGGTTTGCGCCATTGGTGACGGCGCGTCAGATAGGCCAGGCTACGGTCGTAGAAGCCGCCGCCCATCCCCAGGCGTCCACCTGATTGATCGAAGCCCACCAGCGGCATCAGGACCAGATCCAGTGCCCAGACCTTGCGCTGCTGCGCCGGATTGGCGCGAGGTTCGAGGATGCGGAAGCGGTTCTTCTTCAGGCGTTCACCCGGCAGCAGACGCTGGAAAACCATTTTCTCCCTGGGCCAGGCATTGAGTACCGGCAGGTAGGCTTGCTTGCCCCGGCGCTGTACTTCGCGCAGTAGCGGACGCGGATCGATCTCGCCATTGGTTGGCAGATAGAGGGCAATGTGCCGGGCGCGCCGGAACAGGGGGGCCTGTGCGAGTTGTCGGTACAGGGCCTTGGCGGCGTGCTTCTGCTGGAGGGGGGTAAGTGCGCGGCGGGCCTGGCGGAGCAGGCGGCGCAAGCTCTGGCGGGAATGGGAACCGGCGCAGATCATGAAGAAAATAGACTCCCCGGTCGTGCCGCTGTCGGGTTAGCCCTTGAACCCGAAAGTTCAAGGTGGAGGCTGCAGGAGGCGTTAAGGCTTTCCGTCAGGCGGACATGCACACCGGCCTCAACTTGCAACCCCCGTGGTTGCATTTATCGGCTCAGGGACATCACCGACTGGCCAACACACCAGGGAGCTGGCGGCGAGTATACCCCAAGAACCGTTCAGGAAACTGCTATGCGTCGGTCCGACAGCGTCAAAAAACGCCAGAAAGCGTCAGTTTGTCGCGGCCGGACGATGCTCAGGCCTGCTGCGCGTCGGGGTCGGCGGCCAGGGCGTGGTCAACGCGCTCAAGCAGGTCGCGGACCCGCTCACGAGTGGACGTGGCCTCCTGGTCCAGACGCTGCTGCTTGTGCAGCAGATCATGGGTGATGTTCAGCGCGGCCATTACGGCGATGCGGTCGGCACCGATGACTTTCCCGCTTGAACGTATCTCGCGCATCTTGCCGTCGAGATAGCGGGCAGCGCTTTCAAGGTTGGCGCGCTCGTCCGCAGGGCAAGCGATGCAGTATTCCTTATCGAGGATTTGGACGGTGACGGTGTTGGACTGGGTCATGAATCCTGCTCCAGGGCTTTCAGGCGCGAAATCATCGCTTCGACCTTGAGCCGGGCCATTTCGTTCTTTTCGATCAGATGAGCGCGTTCTTCGCGCCAGGCCTTCTCGCTGGCAAGCAGGAGCCGGTTCTGGGCCTTGAGCTGCTCTACACGCTGGATCAGCAGTTCCAGCTTGGCTGTCAGTGCATGCAGTTCGGCGTCTTCCATGGGCGTCTACTTGGTGAGGAGTGACCGGGACTATATAGGACTGACACGGGAAAGGGTCAAACCCGCAGGCGACGGTGCAAATTGTCGCATGCCCGTAGATAGGGCCCGGTGGACGGGCGGCCAATGCTGCCTTCGCCGCGCCAGGCTGCTAGGATACGAGGCCGTCATTCTAGTGATTGCGCCCTCTGGCGCCTAGCCACCCTTATGTCCAGTTCGAATTCTCCCTACAACGCTTTCGCCGCGCTCCTCGCCTCCGCTGGCCAGCCGGTTTCCCCCGCCGAATTGCACGGCATGCTCTTGGGGCGCAGTTGCGCCGGTGCCGGTTTCGAGCCGGAACCCTGGCTGGAGGATGCCGCCGAATTACTCGGTAGCGCCCCACAGGACAATCTGCGCCAGGCCCTGATCGGCCTGCAGGAAATGGTCAAGAGCGAACTGACCGGCACGGAGATGGCCGTGGTCCTGCTGCTGCCCAGCGACGATGCGCCGCTGGCCGAGCGGGCCGCTGCCCTCGGCCAGTGGTGCCAGGGCTTCCTGGGTGGGTTCGGCCTCACCGCCCGTGAAGGCGCACTGTCCGGCGAGGCCGTCGAAGTGCTTCAGGACCTCGCCTCGATCGCTCAGGTGCAGAGCGCCCTGGAAGAATCCGACGACGGCGAAAGCGACTATATGGAGGTGATGGAGTACCTGCGCGTCGCGCCCCTGCTGCTCTTCGCCGAATGCGCCAGGCCCGCTGCGCCGGCTGCCAAACCCTCGTTGCATTGACCCGAGTGGCGGGCATTCGCCCGCCCTGAAGGAGCGCGCATGACCCGTATCCCCAAGGCCGAATACGCCCGCCGCCGCAAGGCGCTGATGGCGCAGATGGAAGCCAACAGCATCGCCATCCTGCCCGCCGCGCCCGTGCATATCCGCAACCGCGACGTCGAGCACGTCTATCGCCAGGACAGCGACTTCCAGTACCTCAGCGGTTTTCCCGAGCCGGAAGCGGTGCTGGTGTTGATCCCTGGTCGCGAGCACGGCGAGTACGTGCTGTTCTGCCGCGAGCGCGATCCGGAGCGTGAACTCTGGGACGGCCTGCGTGCCGGTCAGGACGGTGCCACCCGCGATTTCGGCGCCGACGACGCGTTCCCCATCGGCGACATCGACGACATCCTTCCCGGTCTGATTGAAGGGCGCAGTCGCGTCTACTACTCCATCGGCACCAACACCGAGTTCGACCAGCACCTGATGGAGTGGGTCAACACCATCCGCTCCAAGGCCCGTCAGGGCGCTCAGCCGCCGAAGGAATTCGTCGCGCTGGATCATCTGCTGCACGACATGCGCCTGTACAAGTCGGCGGCTGAAGTGAAGGTCATGCGCGAGGCCGCCGAGGTTTCCGCCCGCGCCCACGTGCGCGCCATGCAGGCCTCCCGCGCCGGCCTGTACGAATACCACCTGGAAGCCGAGCTGGAATATGAATTCCGCAGGGGCGGCGCGAAGATGCCGGCCTACGGCTCCATCGTCGCCGCCGGCAAGAACGCCTGCATCCTGCACTACCGGGAGAACGACGCCCTGCTGAAGGACGGCGACCTGGTGCTGATCGACGCCGCCTGCGAGCTCGATTGCTATGCCAGCGACATCACCCGCACCTTCCCCGTCAGTGGCCGCTTCAGCCCTGAGCAGAAGGCCATCTACGAGCTGGTGCTGAAATCCCAGGAAGCCGCCTTCCTCGAAATCGCCCCCGGCAAGCATTGGAACGAAGCCCATGAAGCCACCGTACAGGTCATAACCTCCGGTCTGGTGGAGCTGGGCCTGCTCAAGGGCGACGTCGACGAGCTCATCGCCTCCGAAGCCTACAAGGCCTTTTACATGCACCGTGCCGGTCACTGGCTGGGCATGGACGTGCACGACGTCGGCGAATACAAGGTCGGTGGTGAGTGGCGCGTGCTGGAGCCCGGCATGGCGATGACTGTCGAGCCCGGCATCTACATCGGCGCCGACAACCAGGACGTACCGAAGAAGTGGCGCGGCATCGGCGTGCGCATCGAGGACGACGTCGTGGTGACGAAGACCGGCTGCGAGATTCTCACCGGCGGCGTACCCAAGACCGTGGACGAAATCGAGGCGCTGATGGCCGCTGCACGCAGCCAGGCCGCCTGACATGCATCACTGCCAAGTTGCGATCATTGGCGGCGGCCTGGTCGGCGCGAGCCTCGCCCTGGCGCTGCAGGATGGTGCTCGGGCGCGGGGTTGGAAGATCCTCCTGATCGAACCCTTCGCCCCTGGCAACAGCTTCCAGCCCAGCTACGACGCCCGTTCCTCTGCGCTGTCCTTCGGCAGCCGGCAGATCTACGAGCGCCTCGGACTCTGGCAGGCCATTGCGCAGCGCGCCGAGCCCATCCTGCAGATCCACGTTTCCGATCGCGGACGTTTTGGTGCCGCGCGCCTGGCTGCCCTTGAAGAAGGCGTACCGGCCCTGGGTTACGTCGTGGAGAACGCTTGGCTGGGCCAATGCCTCTGGCAGGCGCTGGACGAGGATGTGGTGACCTGGCATTGCCCGGCTGAAGTGGTCGGCATGAAGGCGCTGGAAGGTGGATACCGCCTGACCCTGAATGACGAAACCCAGATCGATTGCGACCTCGCGGTACTGGCCGATGGCGGTCGCTCCGGGCTGCGTGAGCAACTGGGCATCGGCGTGCGTCGCACTCCCTATCGACAGACTGCTCTGATTGCCAACGTCAGCCCGCTGGAAGCCCATCGTGGCCAGGCGTTCGAGCGTTTCACCGACGAGGGCCCCATGGCCCTGCTGCCGCTACCGGAAAATCGCTGCGCGCTGATCTGGAGCCGCCCGTGCGATGACGCCGAGCGCCTCGCCAGGCTGGATGAGCGGCGCTTCCTCGACGAATTGCAGGACGCCTTCGGCTACCGCCTGGGGGCCTTCCAGCAAGTCGGCGCGCGTCACCTCTATCCGCTGGAACTGATCGAAGCCGAGGAGCAGGTGCGCTCCAGCCTGGTGGTGCTGGGCAACGCTGCCCACAGCCTCCACCCCATCGCCGGCCAGGGTTACAACTTGTCCCTGCGAGACGCCCAGGCATTGGCCGAGGCATTGCTGGCCAGCGGCAAGCCCCTTGGCGATCTGGTCACTCTGAAGAACTACCTGCAGCGCCAGCGCCTGGATCAGAACCTCACGGTGGGTTTCTCCGACCAGGTGACCCGTCTCTTCTCCAACGCCGAACCGCTGCTGACTGCCGGACGCAACCTGGGCCTGCTCGGCCTCGACCTGCTGCCGCCGGCCAAACGCTGGTTTGCCCGCCAGGCCATGGGCCTGGGCACTCGCCCGGACTGACCGGGTGTGCCTTACTCGGATACACAGGGAGCCTCAAGGCCTGATATGGAATTGCGCGCGGATCTGATCATCGTGGGTGCCGGCATGGTCGGCAGTGCCCTGGCCCTGGCGCTGAAGGACAGCGGCCTGGACATCCTGCTGATCGATGGCAGCCCACTCAGCGTCAAACCCTTCGACCCGGCTGCCGCCTTCGAACCGCGCGTCAGCGCCCTGTCCGCCGCCAGCCAGCGCATCCTCCTGCGCCTGGGTGCCTGGCCCGGCGTCCTCTCGCGGCGCAGCAGCCCCTATTCCGAGATGCATGTCTGGGATGGTTCCGGTACCGGGCAGGTCCACTTCTCCGCCTCTAGCGTGCATGCCGAGGTGCTGGGCCACATCGTCGAAAACCGTGTGATTCAGGACGCCCTGATGGAGCCCCTGCACGACAGTGGCATTGGCCTGATGCCCGGCGCGCGCCTGGAACGCCTGCGCCGTTCCGGCGACGACTGGTTGCTGACGCTGGTGGATGGCCGCGAACTGCGCACTCCTCTGGTGGTGGCTGCGGATGGTGCCAATTCCGCAGTGCGCCGTCTCGCTGGCTGCGCGACCCGTGAATGGGATTACCTGCACCATGCGATCGTCACCAGCGTGCGCTGCGCCGAACCGCACCAGCGCACTGCCTGGCAGCGATTCACCGACGACGGCCCGCTGGCCTTCCTTCCCCTCGAGCGTGACGGCGAGCACTGGTGCTCCATCGTCTGGTCGGCGACCCCGGCCGAGGCCGAGCGCTTGATGGCCCTGGACGAGGCCGGCTTCTGCAGTGAACTTGGCCGGGCATTCGAATGGCGTCTGGGCGAGGTACTGGGTGCCGATCCGCGTCTTTGCATCCCGCTGCGCCAGCGCCACGCCAAGCGCTATGTGGAGGAAGGTCTGGCCCTGATCGGCGACGCCGCTCACACCATCCACCCGCTGGCGGGGCAGGGGGTCAATCTCGGCTTCCTCGACGCGGCAGTGCTGGCCGAAGTCCTTCAGCATGCTGCCGGCCGGGGCGAGCGCCTGGCCGACGAGCGCGTGCTGGGTCGTTTCGAGCGTCGGCGCATGCCCCACAACCTGGCCATGATGGCGGCGATGGAGGGCTTCGAGCGCCTATTCCAGGCCGATCCGTTGCCCCTGCGCTGGTTGCGCAACAGCGGCCTGAAATGGGTGGATGGCATGCCCGAAGCCAAGGCGCTCTTCGTACGTCAGGCCCTTGGCCTGTCCGGTGACCTGCCTGACCTGGCGCGCGCCTGAAACCTGTTCTTTTCCAGCTCGCAGAGTCGAGCAGGTTCTGGGGCTTCGTCTTTCGGAGCGCATGAATACATACGCCGACATATAAACCCTTAGAGTTCACAACTGAGGTTGACTATCATTCAGCCTTTGTCGTCATCACAAGAGGCTCCTGCAATGCGGGTAAGTAAGTCCCTTCTCGCGCTTCTCGCGCTGTTCGCCGCCGCTGCTTCGGCCCAGGCCGCCGATGAAGTGGTGGTCTATTCCTCGCGAATCGACGAGCTGATCAAGCCGGTGTTCGATGCCTACACCGCCAAGACCGGTGTGCAGATCAAGTTCATCACCGACAAGGAAGCTCCGCTGATGCAGCGGATCAAGGCCGAGGGTGACAACGGCGTAGCCGACCTGCTGCTCACCGTGGACGCCGGCAACCTCTGGCAGGCCGAGCAGATGGGCATCCTCCAGCCATTCACCTCGCCAACCATAGATGCCAACATTCCGCCCCAGTACCGATCCGGCAGCCATGCCTGGACCGGCCTGTCTCTGCGCGCGCGGACAATCGTCTACTCCACCGAGCGGGTGAAGCCGGAAGAACTATCCACCTACGAGGCGCTGGCCGACAAGAACTGGGAAGGCCGCCTCTGCCTGCGTACCGCGAAGAAGGTCTACAACCAGTCGCTGACCGCCACCCTGATCGAGACCCATGGCGCGGCCAAGACCGAGGAAATCCTCAAGGGTTGGGTGAACAACCTGGCCACCGACGTCTTCGCCGACGATAACGCCGTGATTCAGGCCGTGGATGCCGGCCAGTGCGACGTCGGCATCGTCAACACCTACTACTACGGCCGCCTGCACAAGGCCAACCCGGAACTGCGCGTGAAAATTTTCTGGCCGAACCAGGCTGACCGTGGCGTCCACGTCAACCTTTCCGGCGTCGGCGTGACCAGGCATGCGCCGCATCCGGAGGCCGCCAAGGCCCTGGTGGAATGGATGACCACCGATGAGGCGCAAGCCTTGTTCGCCGGCATCAATCAGGAGTTCCCGGCCAATCCGAAGGTCAAACCGTCCGAGGAAGTCGCCGCCTGGGGCAGCTTCAAGGCTGACACCATCCCGGTGGAAGTCGCCGGCAAGCGGCAGGCCGAGGCCATCAAGATGATGGACCGGGTCGGCTGGAACTGATCCACCGCTCTACCGCTATACTCGACGCCCCGGCCCGCCCGGGGCGTCCTGTTTCGATCCCCGAGAGGTTTGCGTGGCCCATCCCGCCCAGCGTCGCTGGTATCCCATCAGCTTTGCCGTCGCCGTCCTGGTTCTATTGCCCCTGAGCGTCCTGCTGCTGTCCTGGGGAGAGGTGGATGGGGAAATCTGGTCCCACCTGTGGGAAACCCAGATGCCACGTCTGCTGGGTAATACCTTGGTGCTGGTCACCGGCGTGTCGGTGGGCGTGACCGTGATCGGCGTCAGCCTGGCCTGGCTCACCAGCCTTTGCGAATTCCCGGGCCGGCGCTGGCTGGACTGGGCGCTGATGCTGCCCTTCGCCGTTCCGGCCTACGTGCTGGCCTTCGTCTTTATCGGCCTGTTCGACTTCTCCGGCCCGGTACAGACCCTGCTCCGCGAGTGGTTCGGCACTGGCCTGCGGCTACCCCGGGTGCGCTCCACCGGCGGTGTGATCCTGGTACTGGTGCTGGTCTTCTATCCGTACGTCTACCTGCTGGCCCGCGCCGCTTTCCTGGCCCAGGGCAAGGGTTTGATGGAAGCCGCCCGGGTTCTCGGGCAATCACCCTGGCAGGCCTTCTGGCGCGTCGCACTGCCCATGGCGCGACCGGCCATCGGTGCCGGCCTGGCCCTTGCCATCATGGAGACCCTGGCGGACTTCGGCGCCGTGGCCGTCTTCAATTTCGATACTTTCACCACCGCTATCTACAAGACCTGGTACGGCTTTTTCAGCCTTTCCAGTGCCGCCCAGTTGGCCAGCCTGCTGCTACTCGGGGTCTGCCTGGTGCTCTACGGCGAGCGTCGTGCCCGTGGCGCCAGCCGCCCGGCCAGCGAGCGACCGCGAGGCAAGGCGCTGTATCACCTGCACGGGGTAAAGGCCCTGGCGGCGACCTTCTGGTGCTCGCTGGTGTTCGCCTGCGCCTTCGTCATTCCCATGCTGCAGCTCCTGGTGTGGTTCTGGCAGCGTGGCCGCTTCGATCTCGACGAGCGTTATGCCGGGCTGATCCTGCACACCCTCTATCTCGGTGGCATGGCGGCCTTGCTGACCGTGTGCGTGGCGCTGTTGCTGGCTTTTGCCCGACGCCTGGCCCCGACGCGTCCGGTGCGCGCCGCGGTGGGCCTGGCCAACCTCGGCTACGCGCTGCCGGGCTCGGTGCTGGCGGTGTCCATCATGCTGGCCTTCAGTTACCTCGACAGCCACCTGGTAATTCCCCTCTCCGGCTGGCTTGGCGGTGCCGGCAAGCCGTTGCTGATGGGCAGCCTCGGCGCCTTGTTGCTGGCCTACCTGGTGCGCTTCATGGCGGTGGCTTATGGACCGCTGGAAAACGGCCTGGCGCGCATCCGTCCGTCGCTTCCGGAAGCCTCGCGCAGCCTCGGCGTTGGCGGTCCGGCCCTGTTCTTCCGGGTCTATCTGCCGTTGTTACTGCCCGGCACCCTGAGCGCCGCGCTGCTGGTGTTCGTCGACGTGCTCAAGGAAATGCCCGCTACCCTGCTGATGCGCCCCTTCGGCTGGGACACCCTGGCCGTGCGCATTTTCGAAATGACCAGCGAAGGCGAATGGTCCCGCGCCGCGCTGCCGGCCTTGACCCTGGTGCTGGTCGGCCTGATGCCGGTGATCGGCCTGATACGCCGTTCGGCACGACGCTTCGGCCACTGACGCCGGATTCGAAGGCGCGCCGAGGCCCGGGCGAGACAGCTCGCGATGCCAATTGGCCTGCTCGCGGGGCCGGTATCTGCTGACGGGCGGCTGGAGTGTCCACTGCCCCACCTTGCGGCTACAATGCGCGCCATTCGTTGCGGCCCACCCCCGCCGCGGCAGCGGATGAACCCGCTCCCAAGGCCGCCGCATCCTCGCCAAGCCCGGAAGGAGAAACCCATGGGACAGCGCACTCCATTGCACGACCAGCACGTCGCGCTGGGAGCCAAGATGGTCGATTTCGGTGGCTGGGACATGCCACTGCACTACGGCTCCCAGGTCGAGGAGCACCATCAGGTGCGCCGCGATTGCGGCGTATTCGACGTCTCCCACATGACGGTGGTGGATGTCGCCGGCAGCCAGTCCAAGGTCTGGCTCCAGTACCTGCTGGCCAACGATGTGGAGCGCCTGCAAGCCCACGGCAAGGCACTTTACAGCGCCATGCTCGACGAGCAGGGCGGGGTGATCGACGACCTGATCGTCTACGTAACCGACTTCGGCTACCGCCTGGTGGTCAATGCCGCTACCCGTGACAAGGACCTGGCCTGGATGCAGGCCCGCAGCCAGGGCTTCGACATCAACCTGACCGAGCGCGCCGACCTAGCCGTGCTCGCCATCCAGGGCCCCAGTGCTCGTGCCAAGGTGGCAGAGCTGCTGAGCACCGAACGCGCTGCGCTGATCCACGAACTCAAACCTTTCCAGGGCCTGCCCGATGGCGACTGGTTCATCGCCCGTACCGGTTACACCGGCGAAGACGGCCTGGAAATCCTCCTGCCCGCCGACCAGGCCGCTGGCTTCTTCAATGAACTGGTGGGTGCCGGCATCGCCCCCATTGGTCTCGGTGCCCGTGACACCCTGCGTTTGGAGGCTGGCATGAACCTTTATGGCCAGGACATGACCGAGGAGACCTCCCCGCTGGTTTCCAATATGGCCTGGACCATCGCCTGGGAACCCGAGTCCCGCAACTTCATCGGCCGTCAGGCCCTGGAGGCCGAACGCGCCGCCGGCGTGGCGAGCAAGCTGGTCGGACTGGTGCTGGAAGAGCGCGGCGTGCTGCGCGCCCATCAAGTGGTGCGTGTGGAAGGTGTCGGCGAGGGTGAAATCACCAGCGGCAGCTTCTCTCCGACCCTGAACAAGTCCATCGCCATGGCGCGCGTGCCGATGGCCACCGGCGACCGCGCCGAGGTGGAAATCCGCGGCAAGTGGTTCCCTGTTCGCGTCGTTCGACCGAACTTCGTGCGCAATGGCAAAGCCTTGATCTAAATTTTCAGGCGGGCCATCCGCCACAGACTCTGAGGAATTCGATATGAGCAACATCCCCGCTGAACTGCGTTACGCCCCCAGCCACGAGTGGGCCCGTCTGGAAGCCGATGGCACCGTTACCGTGGGCATCAGCGACCATGCCCAGGAAGCCCTGGGTGACGTGGTCTTCGTCGAACTGCCGGAAGTCGGCAAGACCCTGGCCGCTGGTCAGGAAGCGGGCGTGGTGGAGTCGGTGAAGGCCGCTTCCGATATCTACGCGCCGATCAGCGGCGAAGTGATCGCCGTGAACGAAGCCGTGAGCGACGCCCCCGAGAGCGTCAACAGCGATCCGTATGGTTCCTGGTTCTTCAAGCTCAAGCCCAACGACGCGGCCGATCTGGACAAGCTGCTCGACGCAGCCGCCTACAAGGCAGCTGCCGACGCCGATAGCTGATTCACCCGCTATCCTTCAAAAAGCCTCGCTAGTCGAGGCTTTTTGTTTTTTCGATGAGGCCAAACGAGGTTCTGCCCATGTCCCAGATGCCCTCGCTGTCGCAGCTCCAACAGCCCGATGCTTTTCTTCGCCGCCACCTGGGGCCGGACGATGCGGAGCAGCAGGCGATGCTGGAGGCCCTCGGCCTCACCAGCCGCGATGAGCTGATTGTGCAGACGGTGCCGCCGGCGATCCGCCTCAATCGGCCCCTGGAGCTGCCGCCGGCGCTGGACGAACAGCAGGCACTGGCCAGGTTGCGCGGCTATGCCGAGCAGAACCAGCTGTGGACCAACCTCATCGGCATGGGCTACTACGGCACTGTCACCCCCACGGTGATCCTGCGCAATGTGCTGGAAAGCCCCGGCTGGTACACGGCCTACACCCCTTATCAGCCGGAAATAGCCCAGGGCCGGCTGGAAGCGTTGCTGAACTTCCAGCAATTGACGATCGACCTCACCGGGCTCGATCTCGCCAGCGCTTCCCTGCTGGACGAGGCCACTGCCGCCGCCGAAGCCATGGCCCTGGCCAAGCGGGTGGCGAAGTCGAAGAGCAACCTGTTCTTCGTCGACGAAGACAGCCATCCGCAAACCATCTCCGTGGTGCAGACCCGCGCCGATGCCTTCGGCTTCGAGGTGGTGGTGGACCATGTGGATAACCTGGCTCGGCACCAGGTATTTGGCGCGCTGCTGCAATACCCGGACACCCATGGCGAAATCCGTGATCTGCGCCCGCTCATCGAGCACTTGCATGGCCAGCAGGCGCTGGCCTGCGTCGGTACCGACCTGCTCAGCCTGCTGCTGCTCACGCCACCCGGTGAACTGGGCGCCGACGTGGTGTTCGGTTCGGCCCAGCGTTTCGGCGTGCCCATGGGGTACGGCGGGCCGCATGCCGCGTTCTTCGCTACCCGCGACGACTTCAAGCGCGCTATGCCGGGCCGGATCATCGGCGTCTCCAAGGATGCGCGGGGCAACGTCGCCCTGCGCATGGCCCTGCAGACCCGCGAACAGCACATCCGCCGCGAGAAGGCCAATTCCAATATCTGCACGGCCCAGGTGCTGCTGGCCAACATCGCCAGCTGCTACGCCGTCTACCACGGTCCGGAAGGGCTGAAACGCATCGCCCAGCGTGTCCACCGGCTCACCGCGATCCTCGCCGAAGGCCTGGCGCGTCGGGGTATCAAACGTGACAACCAGTACTACTTCGACACCCTTACCCTGGATGTCGGCGGCAGCCAGACCGCCGTCATCGAATCCGCCAAGGCGGCGCGCATCAACCTGCGCATCCTCGGCCGCGGCAAGCTGGGGGTCAGCCTCGATGAAACCTGCACGGCGGAAACCGTGGAGCAGCTGTTCTGCATCTTCCTCGGGGCCGACCACGGCCTGTCCGTCGCCGAGCTGGACGAAGCTGTGCTGGTCCCTGGAATCCCGGCGGAGCTGTCCCGCAGCAGCGACTACCTCGCCCACCCGGTGTTCAACGCACATCACAGCGAAACCGAGATGCTGCGTTACCTGAAGCAGCTGGAGAACAAGGACCTGGCCCTGAACCAGGCGATGATCCCGCTGGGCTCCTGCACCATGAAGCTCAACGCCACCAGCGAGATGATCCCCATCACCTGGCCGGAATTCGCCAACCTGCACCCCTTCGCACCCCGCGAGCAGGCGCTTGGCTACAAGCTGATGATCGACGAGCTGGAGGCCTGGCTCTGCGCCATTACCGGTTTCGATGCCATCTGCATGCAGCCCAACTCGGGCGCCCAGGGCGAGTACGCCGGGCTGCTCGCGATTCGCCGTTACCACGAGAGCCGTGGCGAGGGGCATCGCAACATCTGCCTGATCCCGGCATCCGCCCACGGCACCAACCCCGCGTCGGCGCAGATGACGAGCATGCGGGTGGTGATCGTCGAGTGCGATCCGGAGGGCAACGTCGATCTGGAAGACCTCAAGCGCAAAGCTGGCGAGGCTGGTGGTCAACTGTCCTGCCTGATGGCCACCTATCCCTCGACTCACGGTGTGTACGAGGAGGGCATTCGCGAGATCTGCGAGGTTATCCACAGCCACGGTGGTCAGGTCTACATGGACGGCGCCAACCTCAACGCCCAGGTCGGTCTGGCACGGCCGGCGGACATCGGTGCCGACGTGTCGCACATGAATCTGCACAAGACTTTCTGCATTCCCCACGGCGGCGGTGGACCGGGCATGGGGCCGATCGGCGTCCGCGCACACCTGGCGCCCTTCGTCGCCAACCACCCGGTGATCGAGCTGAAAGGACCGAATCCCGAGAATGGTGCGGTCAGCGCGGCGCCCTGGGGCAGCGCGAGCATCCTGCCGATCAGCTGGATGTACATCGCCATGATGGGCCCGGAGCTGGCCGATGCCACCGAAGTGGCCATTCTCAGTGCCAACTACCTGGCGCGCCAGCTCGGCGATGCCTATCCGGTGCTCTACAGCGGCCGAAATGGCCGGGTGGCCCACGAGTGCATTCTCGACCTGCGTCCGATCAAGGCGGAAACCGGCATCACCGAAGAAGACGTGGCCAAGCGCCTGATGGACTACGGCTTCCACGCACCGACCATGAGCTTCCCGGTGCCCGGCACCCTGATGGTTGAACCCACCGAGAGCGAGAACAAGCACGAACTGGATCGTTTCATCGAGGCGATGCTGAGCATTCGTGCCGAGATCGCCAAGGTGCAGGCGGGAGACTGGCCGGCCGAGGACAATCCGCTCAAGCGCGCGCCGCACACCCTCGCCGACGTGACTGGCCACTGGGAGCGGCCCTACAGCATCGAAGAGGCCGTCACGCCAACCGCTCACACGCGGGCCCACAAGTACTGGCCAACGGTGAACCGGGTGGACAACGTCTTTGGCGACCGCAATCTGTTCTGCGCTTGCGTGCCGGTCGGGGATTATCGGGAGTAGCGGGGAATCGAGTTTTTTAGGAGCGAGCTCTGCTCGCCAAAGGCTTGGTGCAAGCTTCAGATCGCGAATGAATTCGCTCCCACAGGACTGAACCTTGTGGGAGCGAATTCATTCGCGAAACATTACTCCTCGGTAGCGAGGATCGCGTTGGCCAGTTCGCTGTCGCTGGCCTTGATATCCGGGTGTTCGCTGCGGATGCGCTGCAGCGCAGCTTCAAGGTACGGGCCGCGGATTTCGCCGCCACTGGCGACGAAGCTGCTGGCATCGTCGCGTGCTGCGACTATCAGCTTGTCGTCCTTGAAGGTCAGGTAAGTGGAAGCGGTGGTAGCTCCGGACGAGATGACATCGCGCCAGAAGTCACCGTCGGCCATGGCCGAACCAACTGGTAGGGCGACCAGGGCGAAGGCGGCTGCATACAGACGAGTGCGCATGGCGTGTTACTCCGTTCTGGGGTGGACCTGAAGATTCAGATTCGGCCGTCCACCCCGGAGTTCAAACTGTTCGCCAGTCGGTCATGGCTCCTTGCCAGCCTCGTCACTCCCGCCGCAACGCGGGGTCGTCAGGGTTCTGCTGCTCCAGCTCCGCCAGCAACGCCTGGACCTTCTGGATTTGCCCGGCTTCGCGCCAGTAGTTGATCAGCGCCAGACGCGCTTCGCGGTTGGCCGGGTCGCGCTCCAGCAGTTCCTCCAGGCGATGACACGCCACTTCGAGCTGGCCGCTGTCGTGCAGTGCGACGGCGTACACGTAGTCGTACTGGCTGTTCTTCGGCTCCAGCCGGACCGCTTCGGCAAAGGCCTTCAGGGCCGCCTGAAGATCGCCCTTGCGCACCAGCATCAGGCCATTGGCATAGTGCAGCAGCGCCGACTCGGGGTGTTCCTTCAGGCCTTGTTCGAGCAGGGCGCGACCTTCCTCCCAGCGGAAATTGCCATCCAGCCACTGCACCAGGGCGACCAACGCCGGCAGGAAGCTCGGGTCGCGCTGCAGCGCGGTGCGCAGATGCGGCTCCACGGCGCCGGAGCGGCCATTGGCCTGATACAGCATGGCCAGATTGAGATTCGCCTCGGCGCGTTCCTGCAGGCGCAGCTGCACGGCTTCGTACTCTTCAATGGCCTTGCTCCAGCTCGACTCGTAGTTGCCCAGCCCCGTGCTGTGCATGCCCAGCAGGGCGTAGGCGGCGGCGATGCGCACGGCGCGCACCGGGTCGCTCAGCAGCGGCGCCAGCACATTGCGGCGCTGCTCCGGCGGAACAAGGGCCGCCACGGCCTTGATTGCTGCCTCACGCACCTGCGGTGCGGGGTGGGTCAGGTCACGGGCTGCGGCCTTGAGGGCGCGCTCGCTGGGATAGGTGGGCAATTCGGCCAGCAGGGTGGCGCGGCGAATGGCCGGTAACCCCTGTGTTTCCAACTGCTGAAACAGCGCTCGCGAAGCCCCTGGCCTACCGTTGCGGATCAGCCACAGGCTCTCGTCGTAGCGCGGCGCGACGACCTTGCTCTCGCCATACCAGAGGCGGAACTGCTCGGCGACCTGGTCGCCCGGTTGCTCGCGGTGGCAGCCCAGGCAGGCATCCGTGGTGCCCAGGCGCAGGGCGCGGGCGGGGTTGGGCAGGGTGAAGCCGTGGTCATGACGATAGTCGTTGACCATGAAGAACTTGCCCGGCATGTGGCAATCCACGCACTGGGAGCCCGTCTGGCCGGGGTTGTGATGGTGGTGTTCGGGAGACTCGTAGTTCTTCGCCTTCAGGCCCTGGCCGTCGATGCCCTCGATGCCGGCCTTGCCGGAGGGGTTGTGGCACTGCAGGCAGACGCCATTGCCCGAGGCCTTGAGCGAGGTGCTGTGGGGGTTGTGGCAATTGCTGCAGCGCACACCCTTGGCGAACATCTTGCTCTGGGTGAAAGCACCGTACTCGAACACCTCCTCCTTGAACTTGCCGTCGATCTCGTAGAGCTCGCGGGTCAGTGCGCTGGGCAGGTAGTCGTCCATCAGCCTGCGTTCGCTGTGGTAACCATCGTCCAGCGGCGCGCGGCGGGCATGGCAGCGGGCGCAGGTCTCCACTTCCCTGATCTTGTCGCTCGTGGCGAGGTCGTAGGCGAAGCCGGCATTGGCGGCACGGTTCTTCTTAGCGACCCACTCCATGTGCTTCGAAGCAGGGCCATGGCAGGCCTGGCAGCCCACTCCGAGGCTGTTCCAGTGGCTGGTGAAGCGATCCGCGGCGGGGTCGAATGCGCGCTTGAAACCGGTGGTGTGGCACTCCACGCACATGAAGTTGGCGTTCTGCTGGGGATTGCTCCAGTGCAGCGGGTCCTTGAAGTCCACGCCCTGGCCCGGGTAGAGGTGGAACCAGGCGCGTTTTTCCACATCCCAGGCCACGCCCAGGGCCTGGAGGCGGCCACCAGGAACCTCGATCAGGTACTGCTGTAGCGGCGCGACGCCGAAGGCATAGGCGACGCGGAAATCGGCTGGCTTGCCATCGGCTCCGGGAACGTTGATCCAGAAGCCGCCGTCCTTGCGTAAGAAGCGGGTGGTTTCCTTTTCGTCCTTGAAGCTGGCGTCGTTGAAATCGCCAAGCACGCTGCTGTCGGTGGCGGCCTGCATCGCCAGTTGGTGATGGCTGCCTTGCCAGTCTCTGGCCTGCTGGGTGTGGCAGCCGGCACACTGGCCCTCGTCCACCAGGCTGGCGGGCTGGGTGCTGGCTGTGGGAGGCGGTTTCATGCCCGGCAGCCCGCCAGCGCCGCCCGCGATGTACAGCCAGGCTCCCAGGCTGATCAATAGCAGCAGACCCGCCAGGACGGGATAGACAGGGCGCCGTACCGGTTTGGGCGGCGCCTTCTTTTGGTGCTTCGTCATGCAGACATCCGCTGTGCTGGCGAGCGTGTTTCACGGTGGCGTGCAGGTTCCGTGAATGTCCCGGAGCCCGTCAAGGCTACATGTCGTTCCCGGCTCAGCGATAGCGAATGACAATGCCCTTCAGCTTGCGACCCTGGATGGTCTCCACATCCCGCGCCCAGAGCGGTCCGCTGACATAGGCCGCCACCGGCTGGATGCGGTCATAGACCACCACCACGGCCTCGCCGCCTATCTCCGCGGCCTCTTCGCGTAGTTTCTGTTCGATCTCCGTGACCGGGGGCGGCGGCTCGGTGCTGGCGTCGACCACGACTTCGCCGAGGCGGTCATGGGGGCGGGCAGGTTCACGGCGCAGTACTTCCACACCGGCTGGGTCGGTAGGTGCGGCATGGGGCGTGCCGACGTATTCGGTGGTCTGCGCATCGATGTTGGCGCAGGCGGCAAGCAACAGCAGGAAGCCCGCGGCGAGCAGCGGGCGCAGGTGCTGGGTAGATGACATGATGGAACTTCCTTCGCGATCGCCAGGAAGCCTAGCTGGTGATAGGCGGCCTGCCCGCACTGGGCAGGCCGGGAGCATCAGACCGGCTCCACCTTCAGCAGCACGCCGTCCTGGCCGACGACGCGGACCTGGCTGCCGGCGGGCAGGTCGGGGCCGGACACCAGCCAGACGGAATCGCCGGCGCGAATCTTGCCGCGACCGCCGCTGATGGCTTCATGCAAGGCAAATTCGCGGCCCACGAACTCGTAGCCGCGACGGTTCAGACCTGGCTGGTCTGAGACCTTGGCGGCGCTGCGCTGACGACGCCACCAGAACACCGCAGTGAGGATGGAGAGGACGCCGAACAGCAGGAACTGGATGGCCCAGTGCAGTTCCGGGGCGATGAAGGTGATCACTCCGACGCAGGCTGCGGCCACGCCTATCCACAGCAAGTAGCCGCCGGCGCCGAAGACTTCGAGTATCAGCAGCAGGGTGCCGAGGGCCAGCCAGTCCCAGTAGGTCAGGTGCTGGAGGTAATTCCACATCGGTTCAGCCCTTCTTGCCGTCGAAGGTGGCGCGGACGATTTCGCCGATGCCGCCCACGGCGCCGATCACCTGGCTAGCTTCCAGGGGCATCAGTACCACCTTGCTGTTGTTGGCGCTGGCCAGTTTGCCCAGTGCCTCGACGTATTTCTGCGCGACGAAGTAGTTCACCGCCTGCACGTTGCCGTGGGCGATTGCGTCCGATACCACGCGGGTCGCCTCCGCTTCGGCCTGGGCGGCGCGCTCGCGCGCCTCGGCTTCAAGGAAGGCGGCCGTACGCTCACCTTCAGCCTTGAGGATCTGGGCTTGCTTCTCGCCCTCGGCCGTGAGGATTTCCGCCTGGCGCCGGCCTTCGGCTTCCAGCACCTGCGCGCGTTTCAGACGCTCGGCCTTCATCTGGCTGGCCATGGCTTCCACCAGATCGGCCGGCGGGCTGATGTCCTTGATCTCGATACGGGTGACCTTGATGCCCCAGGGCGCCGTGGCCTCATCGACCGTGCGCAGCAGGCGCTCGTTGATCGCGTCACGCTGGCTGAGCATGGCGTCAAGTTCCATGGAGCCGAGCACGGTGCGGATGTTGGTCATCACCAGGTTGCGTATGGCGTGTTCCAGGTCGTTGACCTCGTAGGCCGCCTGGGCGGTGTTGATCACCTGGAAGAAGCACACGGCGTCGATGGTGACGATGGCGTTGTCGGCGCTGATGGCTTCTTGTGGGGGAATGTCCAGCACGCTTTCCATGACGTTGATCTTGCGACCGATGCGGTCCATCACCGGCACGATGATGTTCAGGCCGGGTTTGAGCGTGTTGGTGTAGCGGCCGAAGCGCTCCACGGTCCACTCGAAGCCTTGTGGTACGACCTTGAAGCCCATGAACACGATTGCGATCGCAAGGGCAACGAAGAGGATGACGACACTGCCGATTTCCATGGGAATTGCTCCGTTTGCTGGCTATATGTCCTGGCGGCTGAGGCCCCGCTAGCGCGATTGCGCCGGAGGGATTTCAGCAGCCGGATAGCATTTCATTTCTGCTCGCTTTGTGGCGTGACCCGCAGCACTTCTTCGATGGTCGTCAGGCCCGAGGCGACTTTCTGCGCCCCGGACAGGCGCAGGCTGCGCATGCCTTCCTTGAAAGCGGCTCGACGTAGGGCGATCAAGTCGGTGTCGGCGGTGATCAACGGTTTGACCGCATCGGACAGCAGCATGATCTCGTAGACCCCGGCCCGACCGCGGTAGCCGGTGTCGCGGCATTCCAGGCAACCGACGGCACGGTGCGCTCCCGTGGGC
Source organism: Pseudomonas sp. BN606 (assembly GCF_029873115.1). Taxonomy (NCBI): domain Bacteria; kingdom Pseudomonadati; phylum Pseudomonadota; class Gammaproteobacteria; order Pseudomonadales; family Pseudomonadaceae; genus Pseudomonas; species Pseudomonas sp. BN606. Next base: position 386,663 of record NZ_SSOF01000080.1, read on the forward strand.
AACGGCGCGCTCCAGGGTTTGGTCAGGCTGCTCCAGTCTTCTTCGCGAAGCTCCATCGGTGCCTTGCAGTGCGGACAGAGGGTCCGTACCAGACGTTGGGCCATGACCCCGAGCAGGGTGGCACGCAGCAGGTAGTAGGGCACGCCCAGTTCCAGCAGGCGGGTAATGGCGCTGGGGGCGTCGTTGGTGTGCAGGGTGGAGAGCACGAGGTGGCCGGTCAATGCGGCCTGGATGGCCATTTCGGCGGTCTCCAGATCGCGGATCTCGCCGACCATGATGATGTCGGGGTCCTGCCGCATCAGCGCGCGCACGCCACTGGCGAAGGTCAGGTCGATGTTGTGCTGCACCTGCATCTGGTTGAAGGCGCCCTCGATCATCTCGATGGGGTCTTCGATGGTGCAGACGTTCACCTCGCTGGTGGCCAGCTGCTTGAGGGTGGTGTAGAGCGTGGTGGTCTTGCCCGAACCGGTGGGGCCGGTGACCAGGATGATGCCGTTGGGCTGGTTGGTCATGCTCTGCCAGCGGCGCAGGTCGTCCTGGGAGAAGCCGAGTTGGTCGAAGCTCTTCAGCAGCACCTCGGGGTCGAAGATCCGCATCACCATCTTCTCGCCGAAGGCCGTTGGCAGCGTGGAGAGGCGCAGCTCCACTTCGCCACCATCCGGGGTCTTGGTCTTGACCCTGCCGTCCTGGGGCTTGCGCTTTTCCGCCACGTTCATGCGTCCGAGGCTCTTGAGGCGGCTGACCACCGCCATGGTGACCTGGGGCGGGAACTGGTAGACGGTGTGCAGCACGCCGTCGATGCGGAAGCGCACACTGCCCTGTTCGCGACGTGGCTCGATGTGGATATCGCTGGCGCGTTGCTGATAGGCGTACTGGAACAGCCAGTCGACGATGTTGACGATGTGTGCATCGTTGGCGTCCGGCTCCTGCTCGCTGGAGCCGAGCTTGAGCAACTGCTCGAAGTTGCCGACACCGCTGATCTTCTGGTCCAGCGCGCTGGCGCCGCTGACCGACTTGGCCAGGCGATAAAACTCCAGGGTGAACTTCTGGATGTCGATCGGGTTGGCCACGACCCGTTTGATCGGGCGCTTGAGCACGTGGGCCAGGTTGCTTTCCCAGCTCTGTACGAAGGGCTGGGCGCTGGCGATTGTCACCGCTTCGCTGTCGGCGGCCACGGCGAGAATCTTGTGGCGCTGGGCGAAGGCGTAGGACATCAACGGGGTGATGGCGGCGACATCGATCTTCAGCGGGTCGATACGCAGGTAGGGCTGGCCGGCATGCTCGGCCAGCCAGTGGCTGAGGGTTTCCAGGTCGAGTTTCTTGCCTGGGCGCTTGAGGTCATCCACCTGCTGGCTGGCCAGGAACTCCAGCGGATGCTGCTGGTTGTTCACCGCGCTTCGGCGAATGGCCAGGCAATGCTCTGCCTGGTCCTGGCTCAGGCGGCCCTGGGATACCAGTTCGCGCATCAGGTCGTTGAGATCCAGCCAACGGTCCTGGGCGGGTGAGGCAAAGGCGGACATGCAAGCTCCTCGGTCACGCTGCTCAGTCTGGAAGAGTAGTCAAACGCTCTTCACGCGGGACGGCAAGCATGCCCGAATTGCCATCATTCGGCTAAGAGCCGCATCAAGTAATGGCGAACGGTTCCAACTCCACCGAGAAGACACTGACCAGCGAGCGCATTTTCTGCGCGATGACCTCGGCCCGGTGCGGGGTCAGTCCGGGCTGGCGCAGCTGGACCAGCAGGTTATCGCCGAGTCGGTTGACCTCCAGCCAGTGCGGTACCAGTTGCAGCTGGGCGAAGAAGGCAAGCAGCCGGCCGAGGATGTCCGCTTCCGCCTCGGCGAGGATGGCGAATTGCATTTCGCGGGCCTGGAGCTGGGCGGTGTGCGGGTGCCAGTGGTCTTCACGGGCGACGGGGGCGGACTGGAGGCTGAGCATGCTGGATTCCTCGGTGGGGACGCCGATAGTTTTCCAGCCTGAAGTGGGTTTTTTCTGCCTGAATCGTGCGGGCGGGCGTCATCTTTGGATAAACTTTCCGGGTAATCAGTTTAATCTGGAAATTTTATGTCCATCACCCTGGATGCCTACGACAAACGCATTCTCGACCTGCTGCAGGAAGATGCGAGCCTGTCCACCGCGGAGATTGCCGAACGGGTTGGGCTGTCCCAATCACCTTGCTGGAGACGCATCCAGCGCCTGAAGGATGAAGGCGTGATTCGCCGCCAGGTCACCCTGCTGGATCGGCGCAAGATCGGTCTCAACGCGCAGATCTTCGCCCAGGTAAAACTCAACGCCCACGGTCGCTCCAACCTCACCGAGTTCGCCGAGGCCATGCGTCAGTTTCCCGAGGTGCTGGAATGCCATGTGCTGATGGGCGCAGTGGACTTCATGCTGCGCATCGTCACCCGCGACATCGAGGCCTACGAGCGCTTCTTCTTCGAGAAGCTATCGCTGGTGCCGGGAATACAGGAGGTGAACTCGATCGTCGCGTTGTCGGAGATCAAATCCACCACCAGCTTGCCGGTGGGGCAGGGGTAAGAAAGCCTGTGGGGGCGATTTCAATCTTCAGGGGCAGCGCAGTCGGCCTATCAGGCTCACGACAATTGGCAGACCTTCGGCCCGCTTGGCGAATGAATTCGCCCCTACAAGGGCATTTTCAGGAGGCCTTGTCGCCGTCCGTAGGCACCGCCTGCTCCTTCGCCAGCTTCCCGGCTTGGTGCGGTGGGGTGAGTCCCATGGACAGATAGATGCTGGTCAGGCCTTCCACGCCCATTTCCGCAGGGCGGAGCCATTCCACCGGGACGTAGATCAGCCCGCCACCCACGGGAATGGGCGCGGTCGGGACCAGAATGGCGCAGTAGGAACGGCCATCCAGTTCGAAGGTTTCCGGGTTGGGGCAAAGGGCCAGGACGGCCGCGCCTTCACCGCCGAAGATGCACCAGACCGGACTCATGGCGGCGATGTCGGCGTTCTTGCTGCGATCGAGCAGGCCGACGAAGCGGTCCGCCAGGCCGTACAGGCTTCCGATCAGCGGTGCGCGGCGCAGCGTCATGTCCAGCAGCCAGGCTAGCGGGCGGCGCAGGCCGAGCTGCACCGCCAGGCCCAGCGGATAGAGACTGCCCAGTAGCACCAGTGTGCCCACCAAGTACGCCAGCACCGGGTTGCTGGCGAACGGTTGGCCAAGGGCGCCGAGGAGCTGGCCGATCACAGTGGATGGCCCAACCAGTCGATTCAGCAGGCTGAACAGCCAGGCCAGCAACGCCAGGGTCAGCACCAGCGGCAACAGGGCCAGCAGGCCGGTGAGCCAGGTGGTGACCACGGAGCGGAAGCTTTGCTTGAGCATGGCGGGTTCCCGGGCTCGCCTTACCTGGTCAGCGCTTTCCAGCCGCGCAGGCTGATCAGGGTCTGTGCCTGCTCGCTACGGGCGGCCAATACCTCGCCGTCCAGGGGCAGGGCGGCCAGTTCGGCGAACTTGGACAGTTCACCGTAGGCGCGGTCGGCTTCCGGCACTTCCAACACCTGGCGTGCCAGGCGCAGCCAGACCAGCAGGCGCTCGATGCGCGGCAGCTGCTCGGACAGGTCCTCGGGCTGGCGCTTGTAACGCTCCAGCTTGAGGGCTTCGGCTTCTTCGGCGAGCAGGCGCGGCAGCCAGTTGCCCAGCGACGCCTTGCCCTGGCGGTTGCCGCGCTCGTTGCGCTCGACGGTCCAGGCGCGAGCCAGCAGCCAGCGCGATGCGTTGAGGGAGAACAGGCCCCAGCGGGTGCCGGCGAGTTCTTCGGCGAACTGCTGCGGCGCAGCGTGACGTACGGCTTCATCCAGCTCACCGGCCTGGACGCGCGGGCGCCAGTCCTTGAGCAGGGCGTCCAGGGCTTCGCGCAGGTCGTGGCTGCTGGCGCGTGGGGCGGCCTGGCCGAGGCTGCCGATCAGGGCGCGCAGGTCGACCAGTTGCTGCAACCAGTCCACCAGCAGCTTCCAGTGGCCATTGAAACGGTACTGCTCGGCCAGACGCTGGCTGCTACCCAGCAGGTGCCAGGCCAGCGCGGCAAAGGCGTCGTCCAGCGACAGTTCGGCGCTAAGTTCCGGAATCGGCAGGCTGAGGTGGTAGCTGTTGGCATCGTGCAGACGGTAGCCGCGCTCGGCCTTGCTGATATCGCAAGGCATCAGTGGCAGGTCGGCGGCCAGTTCGGCGGCCAGTTCCAGCAGCGCCTCGGGCTCGCCTTGGCGCAACTCCAGTTCCAGCTCGCAGATTTCTTCTTCCTGCTTGCCGGCGATGACCTTGCCCAGGTCCAGGGCAGCTTCGATCACCACCTTGGCCTTGCCGCGACCCCAGGCAATTTCGGCCCGGTCGCGATTGAAGTCGGTGGTGAAGATCGGCTTGAGCTGCTTTTTGTCCAGTTCGGCCAGGCTGGCGGGCCAGCACTCGTCGGTGAGTTTCTTCGGGTCCAGCTTGGCCTTGTCCAGGTACCAGTCCCACTCGTTGCGCTCGGACAGCCCGGCCACGCTCTGGCCGCGGGTCTTGAGGGTCTGGATGAACTGTTCGCCGTCACGGCGCAGGCGCAGGGCCACGCGGGCCTGGGCCAGGTCCCGTTCCGGGGTGTCGAAGTACTGGTTGAAAAGCTCGCGGCGTTCCCAGCCGGACTTGTTGCGCTTCTTCAGCAGCGGGTGGTCGCGCAGGGCTTCCAGGGTCTCGCGGCTGGCGCGAAGCTTGATTTCGGTCTCTTTGTTCATCGCCGGGGTCTTTCAGACGCAGCCAGGGGGTGGCTACCAAGGCGGTGAAGTTTACAGGACAGGTCAGCACCTTGCCGCAGCGGTTTCACCGCGCGCGGGCTGGGCCTATGATGATCCCTCGTCCGAGGAGGTCCCCGATGTCCGTTCCAGACCTGAAATCGCAGTTCGCTGCGCTGATCGCCACACCTTCGGTGAGCTGCACCCAGCCCAGTTGGGACCAGTCGAACCAGGCGGTGATCGACTTGCTTGCGAGCTGGCTCGGTGACCTTGGCTTCCGCTGCGAGATCCAGCAGGTGGCGCCGGGCAAGGCCAACTTGCTCGCGACCTACGGAACGGGTCCCGGCGGTCTGGTGCTGGCTGGCCATAGCGACACCGTGCCGTTCGATTCCGCCCTGTGGAAAACCGACCCGCTGAAGCTTAGTGAGGTCAACAATCGCTGGTACGGGCTGGGCAGCTGTGACATGAAGGGCTTCTTCCCCTTGGCCATCGAAGCCGTTCGTGGCCTGCTCGACCAGCACTTCCGCCAACCGCTGATCATCCTCGCGACCTGCGACGAGGAGAGCTCCATGGCCGGTGCCCGTGCGCTGGCGCAGGCCGGGCAATCGCTGGGCCGCGCGGCGGTGATCGGCGAGCCGACAGGCCTCAAGCCGATCCGCCTGCACAAGGGGGTAATGATGGAGCGCATCGATATCCTCGGGCAGAGTGGCCATTCCTCTGACCCCAGCCTCGGTCACAGCGCCCTGGAAGCCATGCATGCGGTGATGAGCGACCTGATCGAGCTGCGTGGCGAATGGCAGCAGGAGTTCCGCAATCCGCAATTCACCGTGCCCCAGCCGACCCTCAACCTCGGCTGCATCCATGGTGGCGACAACCCCAACCGCATCTGCGGCCAGTGCAGCCTGGAGTTCGACCTACGGCCGCTTCCGGGAATGAGCCCGGAAACCCTGCGCGCGGTCATCCGCCAGCGCCTGCGCCCGGTGGCGGAGCATTACCAGGTGAAGATCGACTTCAAGCCGCTGTTCCCGGCGGTACCGCCGTTCGAACAGTCTCCGGAAAGTGATCTGGTGCGCCTGGCCGAACGTCTTACCGGCCATACGGCGCAAGCGGTGGCCTTCGGCACCGAAGCGCCGTATCTTCAGCAGCTCGGTTGCGAGACCCTGGTGCTCGGCCCTGGCGACATCGCCTGTGCCCACCAGCCGGACGAGCACCTCGAACTGTCACGGATCGAGCCTACCGTTGCGCTATTGCGCCAGCTCATCCAGCATTACTGCCTTCAATCCGCCACCACATCCTGACCGGGAGGGTTTCCGTTGATGCTCATGCGACGACGATAACGCGCCGACTCACTGCTCGCCGACCGAGCACCGCCTTCGTCTATTCGCCACCTGTTCAGGCTCACGGAACCATGCCCGATTACGTCAACTGGCTGCGCCACGCTACTCCCTACATCAACGCCCACCGGGACTGCACCTTCGTGGTGATGCTGCCCGGCGAGGGTGTCGCCCACCCGAATTTCGGCAATATCGTCCATGACCTGGTGCTGCTGCACAGCATGGGCGTGCGTCTGGTGCTGGTACACGGCTCGCGGCCGCAGATCGAAACGCGCCTGGCCACTCGTGGCCTGACCCCGCACTTCCACCGCGACCTGCGGATTACGGACGGCCCGACGCTGGAGTGCGTAATCGACGCCGTGGGCCAGTTGCGCATCGCCATCGAGGCGCGCCTGTCCATGGATATTGCCGCCTCGCCCATGCAGGGCTCGCGGTTGCGGGTGAGCACCGGCAACTTCGTCACCGCGCGCCCCATCGGCGTCGTCGACGGCATCGACTATCACCACACCGGTGAAGTGCGCCGGATCGACCGCAAGGGCATCGGCCGCCTGCTGGACGAGCGCACGATCGTGCTGCTGTCGCCGCTTGGCTATTCGCCTACCGGGGAAATCTTCAATCTCGCCTGCGAGGACGTGGCCACCCGCGTGGCGATCGACCTGGGTGCGGACAAGCTGATCCTGTTCGGCGCCGAGCGCGGCCTGATCGACGAGTCCGGAAAGCTGGTGCGCGAATTGCGCCCGCAACAGGTACCGCCGCATCTGACTCGTCTGGGCAACAACTACCAGGCCGAGCTACTGGACGCCGCCGCCCAGGCCTGCCGTGCCGGGGTCAAGCGGAGCCACATGGTCAGCTATGCCGAGGACGGCTCGCTACTGACCGAGCTGTTCACCCGTGACGGCGGCGGCACCCTGGTGGACCAGGAGCAGTTCGAGTCCCTCCGTGAAGCCACCATCGACGATGTCGGCGGCCTGATCGACCTGATCACCCCGTTGGAGGATCAGGGCATCCTGGTGCGCCGTTCGCGCGAGGTGCTGGAGCGGGAGATCGAGCAGTTCACCATCGTCGAGCGCGATGGCCTGATCATCGCCTGCGCGGCGCTCTACCCCATCGCCGATTCCGATACCGGCGAGCTGGCTTGCCTGGCGGTGAATCCGGAGTACCGCCATGGCGGCCGTGGTGACGAGTTGCTGGAACGCATCGAGGAACGGGCTCGCGCCCTCGGCCTGAAGACCCTCTTCGTCCTCACCACACGCACCGCCCATTGGTTCCGCGAGCGTGGCTTCCAGCCCAGTGGCGTGGAACATCTGCCGGCGGCGCGTGCCTCGCTGTACAACTACCAGCGCAATTCCCAGATATTCGAGAAGACGCTCTGACCCGAGCCCCGGCGATTGTGCCGGGGCGCGGCAAGCCGACTCAGGGCAGGATGGCGAATACCCGTGCCGGGAATCCGCTGCCGCGGGCAATCTTAGGGAAGCTGACCACGACCAGGGCGCCTGCCTCAGGTACCTGGTCGAGGTTGGCCAGCAGCTCGATCTGGTAGTGATCCCTTCCTAGGATGTAGGACTCCAGTGAATAGTCGTCCTTGCTGGTCGCCAGGCCCGGATCGGTGTCGGTGGTTTCATGGCCGGACGCTGTGATCTTGCGGGTTTCGTACAGGTAGACCAGCGCCTCCTTGCTCCATCCCGGATAGTGGGCCACGCCTTGGGCATCGGCGTTCTGGATCTTCTCCTGGCTCGGCCAGCGCCTGGACCAGTCGGTGCGCATGGCCACGAACGATCCTTCCGGTACCGCGCCATGCCTGGCTTCCCAGTCCTTCACATCGGCCAGCGTGAGCACGTAGTCGGGATTCTTCGCCACCTTCTCGTGGACATCCAGAACGACCAGGGGCAGCAGTTGCTCTTTCACATCGATCTGGTCGACGCTGCGCAAGCCCTTGTGGAAATGCACCGGTGGGTCGACGTGGGTACCCCACTGGCCGACATGCGTGTAGAGGTCCACCTGGAAACCGTCCTTGTCGACCGTATAGAGCGTCTTGCGCTGGGCATTCTCGAAGCCCTTCCAATGCGGCACCTGCTCGTCGTAAGCGTGGGTCAGGTCGACCCAGGTCCTGGATTTGAGCGTGGCGTAGGTATCCCAGAGGCCCGGCTGTGCAGCCTGGGCAAGCAGCGGCAGCAACACTGGTAGGGCGAGGGCCAGGCGGCCCGGAAAGCGCTTCGACATTTGACCTTCTCCTTGGTGGCGGCGAGCCGGTATGGGTGGCTGCCTATACTGGTCTGGCCCATAACGTGAGGGGAGTCCAGCGGTGTCGTCCAAGCACTTGATCGAATATGAAAATGCCGGTCCGGAAGTCCGCGCCGTGTTCGAGGACATCATGGCCACCCGCAAGGTGGACCAGGTGAACAACTTCTGGAAGGCATTGGCGCGGCACCCGGAAACCCTGCGCCGCACCTGGGAGAGTCTGAAGGAGGTGATGGCACCCGACGGTGCCCTCGATCCCCTGACCAAGGAGCTGATCTATATCGCCGTGAGCGTGACCAACAATTGCGGCTACTGCATAGGCTCGCACACGGCAGCGGCGCGCAAGGCCGGGATGACGGAGGCGATGCTGGGCGAGCTGATGGCGGTAATCGGCATGGCCAATGAGACCAACCGGCTGGCAGTGGGCTACCGGGTGCCGCTGGACGCTGCGTTCGAGGAGTGAGGCGGAACGCTCCGGCATGGAACCGCGAAGGTCCATGCCGGAGACGCTGATCAGTTGCTGATCAAGCCCAGGATGCTCGCCTGGTAGGCGGCGACGAAGGTGTCGAAGTCCACTTCCGGTTCGGCTTCCAGGCGTGCCTGTTCATCCAGCGATTCACGGGCCAGGGCCTCGAATCGGGCCTGGTCCTCGGCGCTCAGAGGCTGGCTGCGGAAGTAGTCGGCGTGCTGGCGGCTATGACGCAGGGCGAACTGGCTGAAGCTTTCGCCGTTGCTGCGAAGTTCCGCCAGTACCCGGGCCGAAGGGGTGAGTTCGGGATCGGCGACCTTGGCGCGCTGGGTGGCCAGGGCTGTGGAGTGATCCTCGGTGTCCAGCGCGCGGTCCAACAGTTCAGCGGTATGAGCGATGCGGTCGAGCAGATCCCCGGCCCACTCCGTGAGACCGACGGCATGGCCGTGGCGTTGCAGCGTCAGACCCGGACGGCGCCCTTCCTTGACCACTCGCTGGAAGTTGTCGGTGGCGCTGCGGCATTCCTCTCCGGCCATCGGCGGGCTGTCCTGCAGGGCGCAGAACAGCAGGAAGGCGTCGAGGAAACGGGCTTCGGTGAGGTCGATGCCCAGCGGCAGGAACGGGTTGATGTCGAGGCAACGCACTTCCACGTATTGCACACCACGGGCCATCAGCGCCTGGATCGGGCGCTCGCCGGTGTAGGTGACGCGCTTGGGGCGGATCGACGAGTAGTACTCGTTCTCGATCTGGATCACGTTGGTATTCAGCTGTACCCATTCGCCATCCTGCTTGGTGCCGATTTCGGCATAGGGCGGGTAGGGCGTGGAGACTGCCTGGCGCAGGCTCGACAGGTAGCTGTCGAGGCTGTTGTAGCAAGGCGTGAGGCCGGCCTGGGCATTGTTCTGGTAGCCCAGGTCGCTCATACGCAGGCTGGTGGCGTACGGCAGGAAGAGCGTATCCGCGTCGAGGCTGTCGAGATCGTGCGGGCGGCCGCGCAGGAAGCTTTTGTCCAGGGCCGGCGCGGCGCCGAACAGATACATCAGCAGCCAGCTGTAGCGGCGGAAGTTTCGGATCATCGCGATGTAGCGCGCCGACTGGTAGTCGCGGTCGCTTTGCGGATCACCTTCGGCCTGCTTGAGCAGCGGCCAGAGCGCCTCGGGCAGGGAGTAGTTGTAGTGGATGCCGGCAATGCACTGCATCGTCTTGCCATAACGCACGGCCAGACCTTTGCGGTAGACGTACTTCAGGCGGCCGATGGGCGAGGTGCCGTAGCGGGCGATCGGAATATCTTCTTCCGACGGCAGCCGGCAAGGCATGGACGGGCTCCAGAGCAGTTCATCGCCGAGCTTGCCGGCGGTGAATCGATGGACCTTCTCCAGGTCAGCCAGGGTCTGCGCCGGATCGGCCTCGGCCGGAGTGATGAACTCCAGCAGGGATTCGGAATAGTCCGTGGTGATCTGCGCATGGGTCAGGGCCGAGCCCAGCGCGGGGGAGTGCGGCGTCAGCGCCAGTTGGCCATTGCCATCGACCCGCAGACACTCGCGCTCGATGCCATGCAGGCAGCGGGTGAGCAGGGGCAGGTTGGCGCGCTCGCCGAGCAAGGCCAGGCGGCGGGAAAGAAGATCGCTCAATTTGGAATCCTTCACGCGTCGGTCGCCCCAATATGGGGGTGGACCAAGCTGTCTACAAGAGTCGGACTTCGCCGCCGGCCGAAATACTTTTCCAGCCGGCGGATCGCGTTGTCGCTTCGTCCAGAATAGAGCTTTGCCACTGCCCCGCTGTTACAGCTGAGCGAAGGTGCCTTGTCCCTTGGCGACCAGCTTGTCGCCCTGCATCACATCGGCCTCCACCACCAGGGTGCGCTTGCCAGCGTGCAGTACCCGTGCCTTGCAAATCACCTCACCCTCCGCCACCGGGCGCAGGTAGTTGATCTTGCATTCGAGCGTGGCGCTGCGCCGGTCGAAGCCGTGGGTGCTGGTGCAGGCCAGCCCCATGGTGATGTCCAGCAGGGAGAAAATCGCCCCGCCGTGCATCACTTGCCCGCGATTTCGCAGGTGCTCGTCCATGGGCAGGCGCGCCTCGGCGACACCATCGCCGAGGCTCAGCGGCTCGATGCCCAGCAACTTGCTGTAGGCGCTGGTGGTTTGCTGGTCGGTGAAGTCCATCGTCACTTCTTCTTGATCTGCTTGGCGTTGGCGAACAGCGAGGCCATGGCGCCGCTAGCCGGCGGAGCGCTGTTACGCGGCGCGCTCTGCTGCTGGCGCGGCTGGCCGCCTTGGCGCCCGCCACCGCGCGGGCCTTCGACTTTCTCGCCAGGGGTGTCGCCCATGCGCATGGACAGGCCCACGCGGTTACGCGGGATGTCCACTTCCATGACCTTCACACGGACGATGTCACCGGCCTTGACCACCTCGTACGGGTCTTTGACGAACTTCTCCGACAGGGCGGAAATGTGTACCAGGCCGTCCTGGTGGACACCGATGTCGACGAAGGCGCCGAAGTTGGTGACGTTGGTCACCACGCCCTCCAGCATCATGCCGGGCTTGAGGTCCTTGAGGCTTTCCACGCCTTCCTGGAACTCGGCGGTCTTGAATTCGGGACGCGGGTCGCGACCGGGCTTGTCCAGTTCCTTGATGATGTCGGTGACGGTGGGCAGGCCGAAGGTCTCGTCGGTGAACTTCGCCGGGTCCAGGCGCTTGAGGAAGCCGGAGTCGCCGAGCAGCGAGCGGATGTCACGGCCGGTGCCTTCCGCGATGCGTTGCACCAGCGGGTAGGTTTCCGGGTGCACGGCGGAAGCGTCCAGCGGGTTGTCGCCATTCATCACGCGGAGGAAGCCGGCGGCCTGCTCGAAGGTCTTCTCGCCAAGACGGCTGACCTTCTTCAGTTCGTCGCGGGTCTTGAACGCGCCGTTGGCGTCACGGTAGCTGACGATGTTCTGCGCCAGGGTGGCGTTGAGGCCGGAGATGCGCGCCAGCAGGGCAGCGGAGGCGGTATTCACATCCACGCCCACGGCGTTCACGCAGTCTTCCACCACGGCGTCCAGGCTGCGCGCCAGCTGCAGCTGGGACACGTCGTGCTGGTACTGGCCGACGCCGATGGATTTCGGGTCGATCTTCACCAGTTCGGCCAGCGGGTCCTGCAGGCGGCGGGCAATGGACACGGCGCCGCGCAGGGAGACGTCCAGGTCGGGGAATTCCTTCGCCGCCAGCTCGGACGCGGAGTACACCGAAGCACCGGCCTCGCTGACCATGATCTTGGTCATCTTCAGGGCCGGGTACTTCTTGATCAGCTCGATGGCCAGCTTGTCGGTTTCGCGGCTGGCGGTGCCGTTGCCGATGGCGATCAGGTCGACGCTGTGCTTGGCGCAGAGCTTGCCGAGGACGGCCAGGGTTTCGTCCCACTTGTTGTGCGGCACGTGCGGATAGACGGTGGCGGTATCCAGCAGTTTGCCGGTGGCGTCGACCACCGCCACTTTGCAACCGGTGCGCAGGCCCGGGTCGAGACCCAGGGTGGCGCGCGGGCCGGCCGGAGCGGCCAGCAGCAGGTCGTGCAGGTTGCGGGCGAAGACGTTGATGGCTTCGCTTTCGGCGGCTTCACGCAGCTCGCCCAGCAGGTCGGTTTCCAGGTGGGTGTAGAGCTTGACCTTCCAGGTCCAGCGCACCACTTCGGACAGCCATTTGTCAGCGGCGCGGCCCTGGTTGGCGATGCCGAAGCGCTCGCCGATCATCACCTCGCAAGGGTGCATGGTGCCGGGCAGTTCTTCGCCGACCTTCAGGGCGATGCTCAGCACTCCCTCGTTGCGGCCACGGAAGATCGCCAGGGCGCGGTGCGAGGGAACGCCCTTGAGGTTCTCGTCATGCTCGAAGTAGTCGCTGAACTTGGCGCCTTCCTGTTCCTTGCCGGCGACAAGGCGGGCGCTGAGGGTGGCGCCGTCCTTCAGGAAGCCGCGCAGGTTGGCCAGCAGCGTGGCGTCTTCGGCGAAGCGCTCCATGAGGATGTACTTGGCGCCCTCGAGCACGGCCTTGATATCGGCGAAGCCCTTCTCCGCGTCGATGAAGCGTTCGGCTTCGACTTCCGGGGCCAGGGTCGGGTCGTTGAACAGCGCATCGGCCAGATCGCCTAGGCCGGCTTCCAGGGCGATCTGGCCCTTGGTGCGGCGTTTCTGCTTATACGGAAGGTACAGGTCTTCCAGGCGGGTCTTGGTGTCTGCGAGCTTGATCTCGCGTTCCAGCTCGGGGGTCAGCTTGCCCTGTTCGGTGATGCTGGCGAGGATCGCGGTGCGGCGGTCTTCCATTTCGCGCAGGTAGCGCAGGCGTTCTTCCAGGTTACGCAACTGGGTGTCGTCGAGGCTGCCGGTGACTTCTTTCCGGTAACGAGCGATGAAAGGCACGGTCGAGCCTTCGTCCAGCAGTTCCACTGCGGCGGCGACCTGTTGCGGGCGCACGCCCAGTTCTTCGGCGATGCGGTTGTTGATGCTGTCCATTGAAAACACCTGCATGGGCGGCAGCCCGGGCCGGGCCACGGAGGCTGCCGCAGAATGACAGACCGGCGAACCAGGGGCTCGCCGGTGATGAAAGGCGCCGCATTATAAACACCGAGTTTCAAAGGGTAGGAAACCGTTCGGGGAAAAATCTGCTAACAATGGGCAAGCCGCCGCGAGCCGCTGGCAAGCGATAATGTGCGGCTTGCCGAACAGGAGAAAACATGAGCAGCAACCCGACCGCTGAAGGCGAAAAGATCCTTATTGTCGATGACGACGCCCGTCTGCGGCGCCTTCTCGAGCGTTTCCTCGACGAGCAGGGCTTTCGCGTGCGCGCCGTGGAGAACGTCGAGCAGATGGATCGCCTGCTGGCTCGCGAACTCTTCAATCTGGTGGTGCTCGACCTGATGCTGCCCGGCGAGGATGGCCTGTCGGCCTGCCGCCGGCTGCGCGCATCGAACAATCAGGTGCCGATCATCATGCTCACCGCCAAGGGCGACGAGACCAGCCGTATCCAGGGCCTGGAACTGGGCGCCGACGACTATCTGGCCAAGCCGTTCAACCCCCGCGAGTTGCTGGCGCGGATCAAGGCCGTGCTGCGTCGCCAGGCACCGCAGGTGCCGGGTGCCCCGGCCAGCGAGGACGAAAGCGTCAGCTTCGGCGAGTACGAGCTGTCCCTGGCTACCCGCGAGTTGAAGAAGGGCGACGACGTGCAGATGCTCACCACCGGTGAGTTCGCCGTACTCAAGGCGCTGGTCCAGCATGCCCGCGAGCCACTGACCCGCGACAAGCTGATGAATCTGGCCCGTGGTCGCGAGTGGGACGCCCTGGAGCGCTCCATCGACGTGCAGATTTCCCGCCTGCGCCGGCTGATCGAGCCAGACCCTTCCAAGCCGCGCTATATCCAGACCGTCTGGGGCGTCGGCTACGTGTTCGTGCCCGATGGCAACAAGTGAACGCGCGGCGGGGGTTCCCGCCGCCGGGCAACCCAGGGGGGTGATGCGCACCCCCTATTGGTTCCCGCAGAGCTTCTTCTCACGCACCCTCTGGCTGGTGCTCATCGTCGTCCTGTTCTCCAAGGCGCTGACCCTGGTTTACCTGATGATGAACGAGGACGTGCTGGTGGATCGTCAGTACAGCCACGGTGCGGCGCTGACCCTGCGCGCCTACTGGGCGGCGAGTGAAGAAGAGCGTCACGACCTGGCCAAGGCAGCTGGCCTCAAGCGGGTCACCCGCGACGCCGTGCCGGCCAGCGAGCAGCACTGGCCCTACAGCGAAATCTTCCAGCGCCAGATGCAGTCCGAGCTCGGTCCGGGTACCGAAGTGCGCCTGCGTGCGCAAAGCCCGCCGGCGCTCTGGGTCCACGCGCCGGAGCTGGGGCCGGACTGGGTGCGCATTCCGCTTTATCCACACCCCCTGCGTGGCCAGCGTATCTGGAGTGTGCTCGGCTGGTTCCTCGGCATCGGCCTGCTGTCCACCGCTGCCGCGTGGATTTTCGTGCGCCAGCTCAACGCGCCGCTAAAGCGCCTCGTCTTCGCCGCCCGCCAGGTTGGCCAGGGTCGCAGTGTGCGCCTGCCGGTAAGCGACACGCCGAGCGAGATGGCCGAGGTGTATCGCGCCTTCAACCAGATGGCTGAAGACGTCGAGCGCGGTGCCCGCGAGCGCGAGCTGATGCTCGCCGGCGTCTCCCACGACCTGCGCACGCCGCTCACGCGCCTGCGCCTGTCGCTGGAGCTGATGAGCAACGACTCCGAGCTGACCGACGACATGGTCCGCGACATCGAGGACATGGACGCCATCCTCGACCAGTTCCTCGCCTTTATCCGCGACGGCCGTGATGAGCGCGTGGAAGAGCTGGACCTTGGCGAGCTGGTGAGTGAGGTGGTGGCGCCCTACAACCAGCAGGAGGAGCAGGTACGCCTGTGCCTGGAACCACTGCCGCCGTTCCCGTTGCGGCGGGTTTCGATCAAGCGGCTGTTGGTGAATCTGATCGAGAATGCGCTGCGATACGGCGGTAACGGTGTCGAAGTTGCAGCTTTTGTGGCGGGTGACAATGCCGCGCCCTACGTCGTGCTGAGTGTGCTGGATCGCGGTCAGGGCATCGATCCCGCTGAGCTGCAGGACATCTTCAACCCCTTCATCCGGGGTGACCGAGCACGTGGCGGCAAGGGCACCGGCCTGGGCCTGGCCATCGTCAAGCGCATCGCCGCGCAGCACGGCGGCAGCGTCGAACTGCGCAACCGCTCTGGTGGTGGCCTGGAAGCACGCGTCTGCCTGCCCCTGGGACTAATGCTCCCCCGCGACGCTGTCTAGGTTCTTACGAAAACGGCCTGCGCTTCGGTCATGCGTTGTCAGGAATCGATGAGAAATGCTCATTGGCAGGCGTCAACTGCGCTTTCTCATCGATTCCTTCCTAGTCTGACCGTCGCTCGGCTCCTTTTCGTACGGAGCGACGTTCCGCTGCGTTCCGCGCCCACTATCTCGCTGAAATCCCTTCGGCCCCGGATTCCTGCCTGCCATCGGCGGTGATGCCACGCGGCCATGTTTTAGGCGTACGCTTGCCCGGCGCTGGGCTATCTTCAGCTTGCGCACCGACATGAGGTCAGTATGCAAGCTGCTCCGTTCCGACTTCCCCAATGGACCTGGTGGTTGCCGCTGCCGCTGCTGCATCTGGCTACCTGGGTGTCCCTGCTGACTCAAGCGTCCAGCGGTCTCGCCGTGTGGTATCTGCCCTTCGCGCTTGGCCTGGTGTTCTGCCTCTGGTGGGGCGCGCGGGTGCTGCCCGCCATTTACCTCAACGCACTGCTCAGCGTGCCGTTGTGGGACCTGAACTTCTACTGGGCACCGCTGTACGCCTTGCCGGAAACCCTCAGCGTGGCCGCCGGCTGGTGGGCGCTCAGGCGCTCGGGATGCCACGCGGACCTGCGCGACTTCCCTGAACTGCTGCGCTTCATGCTCTACGGCGTGCTCCTGCCGGTCAGCCTGCTGGTCTACGGCGAGCAACTGGCCCTGATACTGAGCGGCAACCTTGCCCGCGACAGCTGGGGCAACGCCACGCTGTTGGTCTGGCCTGGCGCCTGCCTGACGACCCTGGCCGTGAGCCTGCCGCTGCTGACTTACCTGACGCCGCTGTTCAGCCGCCGCGGCTGGGTGCCCGAGCCGGTGGAAGCACTGCCCGAAACCCTGCACCATCTGCCGCCATGGCCGCTGTTGTTGGCGTTGGCGTTGCTCATCCCGTGGCTGATTACGGTGGTGCCGCTGATCCTCACCTTGCCGCCCATCGGCATGATGATGCTCGGCCTGGCGCTGGTCTGGGGGTTTCCCGGTGCTCTCTGCGGAGCGGGACTCACCGCCCTGACTGTGCTTGCCCTGCCGGCGCTGCGGAAGCTGGATGGCGGGACAGGCCTGGCCGATCCGCAGTGGGGCGTCGAGCTGTACTTCAGCGTGCTGCTGCTGATGATGTCGGCGCTGCTGGTGGGACGCAGCCTCAGCGACCTGCGCCTGGCCCTCGGCCGGCGCGATGCGATGCAGAAGGAGCTGGCCCTGACCAACCTGGCGCTTCAGGCCAGTCCCCTGGGAGTGACCATCGTCGACGCGCGCCAGCCTGACCAGCCGTTGATCTACTGCAACCCCGCCTTCGAACAGATGAGTGGCTATTCGCGGGAAGAGGCGCTGGGAAACCATTGGCGTTTCCTGCTCCACCATGACCGCAACCAGTCCGAGCTGCCACGTCTCCAGGACGCGCTGCAACGTGGCGAGCAGTGCCATCTGGTGCTGCGCAACTACCGCAAGGACGGCAGCCTGTTCTGGAACGAGATCACCGTCGCGCCCATGCGGGATGACCTGGGCATCAGTCATTTCGTCGCCCTGCAGCACGACGTCAGCAGTCGCGAGATGATTTCCGAAGAGCTCGATACCCGCCGCGACGAACTGCTGCGCCAGACCCACCTGCTGAACCAGACCGAAGCCATCGCCGACATCGGCAGCTGGGTGCTGGAAATCGCCACCCTGAAAATGGCGTGGAGCGAGGGCAGTTTCCGGATCTACGAACTGGACCCTGCTGCAGGCGCTCCCAGCCTCGGTCAGATGCTCAGCTTCTTCGACCCGGCCAGCCGGGCACTGTTGGAAGACACCCTGGAACAGTGCCTGCGCAGTGCCGAACCCTTCGACGTCGAGTTGCGCATCCAGGGCGCCCGTGGCACACCGCGCTGGCTGCGGATCAAGGGACTGGCCGAACACGATGGCGACCAGGTGATCCGCATCTACGGAGCCATGCTCGACCTGACCACCCAGAAACGCTCGGAGCGCCTGCAACATGAGCGCGACAAGCACCTGCACCTGTTCTTCGAAGCGCCGCTGATCGGCATGGCACTGTGTACCCCGGACCAGCGCTGGGAAGAAGTCAACTACAAACTCTGCAGCATTCTCGGCCGCTCCCGTGAGCAATTGCGGGGTGTCGACTGGATGAGTATGACGGTGGCCGAGGATCGGGCCGCCGAAGAGGCACTGCTGGAAGACGTGCGCAAAGGTGAGCGCGACGGCTACGAGTTGGACAAGCGCTTCATGAGAGGCTCCGGCGGTACCGTGCACACGCGGGTCAATGTGCGTGGGGTGCGCGATCTCGACGGCCAGCTCTATGCCCTGCTGGCGCTGGTGGAAGACATCAGTGCCCGCCACGAGGCCGAGGCGCGCTACCGGACCTTGGTGGAACACGCGCCGGAAGCCATCCTGGTGTTCGATCCACAGCTGGGCATCGTTGAAGCCAACGAGAACGCAGCGCGCCTGTTCGGCCTGTCCCGCGAGCAGTTGAACGGCCAGATGCCCACCAGTTTCAGTCCGCAGTTGCAGGCCGATGGACGCTCGTCGCGGGAACTGGGCAATGCGTACACCCGTGCCGCGCTCAAGGGTGACACACCGACCTTTGACTGGCTGATGCGCGATGTGAACGGTCGCGTGCGTCCCTGCGAGGTCCGCCTGGTGCGTCTGCCCGGCGAAGGCCGGCCGCTGATTCGCCTGAGCATCACCGATATCTCCGAACGCCAGCGCTATCAACGCGAGATCGAGCGCCTGGCCTACAGCGACGAACTCACCGGTCTGCCCAACCGGCGGCTGCTGCTTGATCGCCTGCAGCACGCCATGGCCCGCGAGCAGCGCGAGGGCCGCTACGGCGCGCTGTTGTTCATCGACCTGGACCACTTCAAGACGGTCAACGACAGCCTCGGCCACCCCGTGGGCGACGCCCTGCTGAGGGAAGTCACTTCACGCCTGGCGGGTTGCCTGCGCAATGAAGACACCCTGGCGCGCCTAGGCGGTGACGAGTTCGTGGTGCTGCTGGAAGCCTTGGCCGACAGCCCGGAGCAGGCCGGCAAGCTGGCCGCCGAAGTGGGCGACAAGCTGCTGCAAAGCCTGCACGGCAGCTACATGATCGGTGAGTACGAACTGGTGGTCAGCGCCAGTATTGGTATCGCCCTGCACCCCTTCCTTGAACAGATCGCCGCAGACGTCCTCAAGCAGGCGGATACCGCCATGTACCGGGCCAAACAGTCCGGGCGCAACGCGCTGCACTTCTTCGCCCCCGAAATGCAGGCCGCCATCGACCAGCGCCTGCAACTGCAAAGCGAGCTGCGCCAGGCCATCGACCGGGGCCAGCTGAGCCTGGAGTTCCAGCCGCAACTGGCGCTCTCCGATGGCCGGGTGCTGGGCGCCGAAGCCTTGATGCGCTGGCACCATCCCACGCGTGGCGAGGTGCCACCGGCGCAGTTCATCCCGCTGGCGGAAGAGACCGGCCTGATCATCGAATTGTCGGACTGGATGCTCGAACGAGCCTGTTCATGCCTGGCCAACTGGCAGGCAGAGATGCCGTGGCTGGTGCTGGCCATCAACGTCAGTCCCCGCGAGTTGCGCAAACCGGGCTTCGTCGAGCGCATCAATAGCGCGCTCAAGCGCCATGGTGTGTCCGGCACTCGGCTGGAGCTGGAAATCACCGAAGGCAGCCTGCTGGAAGAAGTGGAGCAGTGCATTTCCGCCATGCAGGCACTCAAGGTCCTTGGCGTGCGCTTCGCCATCGACGATTTCGGTACGGGCTATTCATCTCTGGCCTACCTCAAGCGTCTGCCCCTCGACCGGCTGAAGATCGACCGCAGCTTTGTCGATGGACTGGCCAATGACGCGAGCGACCTGGCCCTGGTGGAAACCATCCTGGCCATTGGCCGCAACCTCGGGCTGGAATGCATCGCCGAAGGCATCGAAGGGGAAGAGCAGTTGTCCATGCTGCGCCAGCGTGGCTGCGAGCTCGGCCAGGGCTATCACTTCAGCCGGCCGCTGGACGAGGAAGGTTTCCGCAGCTGGATGCGTGATCGGGAAGGGCAGCAGCTGATGGAAAGCAGCTTGTAAGGAGTCGCGGATTCTCTGTGGGGGCGATTTCAATTGCGATTGAATTCGCGCTCACCCTGACGGGACAGATACTCCGGCGTGGCAAGGTTCGATCTAGTAGCAGGCATCCCTGTCGCAACTCCGCTGCCCACGGTCAACCCCGGCCCGGCCATCCGTGGCCGGTCGTTCGCCGGGGCAACGCATGCGTTGCTTTATCCGGCTTACCCCTTGCCTTTTGTTCTCGTCGAGTTGGGGCAGGCGTTCTTCTCGAGGTACTGAATGATGATGCCGGCCACGTCCTGTTCGGTGGTGGTCTCGATTCCTTCCAGCCCGGGCGAGGAATTCACCTCCATCACCAGTGGTCCGTGATTGGAACGCAGGATATCCACCCCCGCCACCGATAGTCCCATGACCTTGGCGGCCCTGATCGCGGTCATGCGCTCTTCCGGGGTGATCTTGATCAGGCTGGCGCTGCCCCCGCGATGCAGGTTGGAGCGGAACTCGCCGGGTTTGGCCTGGCGCTTCATCGAAGCGATCACCTTGTCGCCCACCACGAAGCAGCGGATGTCTGCGCCACCGGCTTCGCGGATGTACTCCTGCACCATGATGTTCTGCTTCAGGCCCATGAACGCCTCGATCACCGATTCGGCGGCCTTCTCCGTTTCGCACAGGACGACGCCTATGCCCTGGGTGCCTTCCAGTACCTTGATCACCAGCGGAGCGCCGTTGACCATGCGGATCAGGTCGGGGATGTCGTCGGGGGAATGGGCAAAGCCGGTCACCGGCAAGCCGATACCCTTGCGTGACAGCAGTTGCAGCGAACGCAGCTTGTCCCGCGAGCGGGTAATGGCGACCGATTCATTGAGGGGGAATACCCCCATCATTTCGAACTGGCGCAATACGGCGCAGCCATAGAAGGTGACCGAGGCGCCGATACGCGGGATCACCGCGTCGAAGCCTTCCAGCGGCTGGCCGCGATAGTGGATCTGCGGCTTGTGGCTGGCGATGTTCATATAGGCGCGCAGGGTGTCTATCACCACCATTTCATGGCCGCGCTGCTGGCCGGCCTCAACAAGGCGGCGAGTCGAATACAGGCGCGGATTGCGCGATAACACGGCGATTTTCATTGGGCACCCGGAAGGGAAAGAGTCGGTTTTTCCTGTACGTAGGTGAGCGCCGGATTGACCACCAATTGCGCCTGCACCAAGGCCTTGGAGCCCAGCAGTACGCGATAACGCATGGTCTTGCGGCAGGCCAGGGTGAACTCGATGGGCCAGACCCGGTCACCCAGGGCGAGCAGGGTGCGGATGACGTAGCGGGTCTGTGCCTGGCCGTTGGAGCTTTTTATGGTCTTTACCGTGACGACCTGCGCCTCGCAGCGGTGACGCCGTTGCACCAGGGTGCCGAGGTGCGCGGTGAACCTGACCCAGCGCTCGCCGCTCTTCTCGAAGGGGACGATGTCGCTGGCATGCAGCGTGGAGGTGCTGGCCCCGGTATCGATCTTCGCGCGAAGGCCAACCATGCCGAGTTCTGGCAGGGCGATCCATTCGCGGAGTCCGATTACGGAGAGATGGTCGAAAGTCTTCAATGCAGGCTTTCCGGTAAAGTTGGCGCATTCTAGTGGGCCGATGTGACAACTGCATCTGGCCCTGGCTGAGCTTAGACCGGGCTGACGAATGGGTCAGCCCGGGCAGGATGGAATCGAGTCATGCGTGAAAAAGACGACAAAGACGACAAGGTGCGCCTCGACAAATGGCTCTGGGCCGCGCGTTTCTTCAAGACCCGCGCCCTGGCCAAGGAAGCCATCGAGGGTGGCAAGGTCCACCATCATGGCGATCGCTGCAAGCCGTCCAAGGAACCCCGCATCGGTGACGAATATGTGATCCGCGCCGGCTTCGATGAGCGCACAGTCGTTGTCCGCGCACTATCCGCGGTGCGTCGTGGCGCCCCAGAGGCCCAGGCCCTTTACGAGGAAACTGCCGAGAGCCTGGCCAAGCGGGAAGAGGCCGCCGCCATGCGCAAGGCGGGTGCCCTTGGCATCCAGACCGATGGCCGGCCGACCAAGAAACAGCGTAGGCAAATCCACTTCCTGCGTGGCGGCAGCGAATAGGGGCGGTGAAAATCGACCTGGCCGCCGGGCTCCCGAGCGGCCGCTGATCATCGATAGAAAACACCCGCGCGGGCGATAGACAACCGGCCCTTGGTCCGCCGACGGATTTGCGCATAAAATCGCCAGCCTTTCGGCCAAATTGGCCCAAATGCAGCGAGTCCGGCATGTCCGATTTCACCCAACGTTTTCTGTTCGACGACACCGATGTGCGCGGCGAACTGGTTTCCCTCGGCGAGAGCTACGCCCACGTCCTGGCCAAGCATCCCTACCCGGAGCCGGTTGCCCAACTGCTCGGTGAAATGCTCGCCGCCGCTTCCCTGCTGGTCGGCACCCTCAAGTTCGATGGTCTGCTGGTGCTGCAGGCGCGTTCCTCCGGCGCGGTTCCGCTGCTGATGGTCGAATGCTCCAGCGACCGGGAAGTGCGTGGCATTGCCCGTTATCACGCCAGCCAGGTAAACCCGGCCGCCAGCCTGTCCGACCTGATGCCCGAAGGTTCGTTGACCCTGACCGTCGACCCGAAGCAGGGCCAGCGCTACCAGGGCATCGTCGCCCTCGAAGGCGCCAGCCTGGCCGAATGTCTTTCCAGCTATTTCGACAATTCGCAGCAGTTGCCTACCCGGTTCTGGCTCTACGCCGACGGCCGCAATGCCCGGGGCATGCTGCTCCAGGCTCTGCCGGCCGATCGCCTGAAGGATCCCGAGGCTCGTGAGGCCAACTGGCAGCACCTGACCACCCTGGCCGACACGCTGACCGCCGAGGAACTGCTCGGTCTGGACAACGAAACCGTGCTGCATCGGCTCTATCATGAAGAAGCGGTGCGCTTGTTCGATCCCCAGGCCATTCACTTCCGCTGCAGCTGTTCGCGCCAGCGTTCGGCCAATGCACTGGTGAGCCTGGGCAAGGACGACGCCGAAGCCCTGCTGCAGGAAAGCGGTGGCACCGTGGTGATCGACTGCCAGTTCTGCAATCAGCGCTACAGCTTCGACGCGGCGGATATCGCCCAGCTGTTTGCCGGTGGCGGCAGCGCCGCGCCGTCGGAAACGCGCCACTGAAAAGATGTAGCGTGCCCGCAAGGTCGCTGCGTGACCGGGGTGCGATTATCGGTCATGAATATGCCCGTCTGACAGGAGGTTTCTACCCAAAGCGGGCTTTTCTGGCATAATCGCGCGCACTTTTTTCGCTGTAGGGGGTCGCATTACCCACTACAAAACGTTTGGAGGACTCGGCTTTTCGCCGACGGGGAACCACATGACGCAAGCCAATAACGCCGTGTACACCGATATCAGCGCCGCGCAACTGGTCGAAGAGGCCATTCGCCGTGGTGAGGGTGAACTGGCCGCCAACGGTTCGTTGGTAGTGAAAACCGGTCACCGCACCGGTCGTTCTCCGGCAGATCGTTTCATCGTTCAAGAGCCGAGCACCGACGCCAAAATCGCCTGGGGCAACATTAACCGTCCCTTCCCGGCGGACAAATTCGATGCGCTGTGGAGCCGTGTTGAAGCTTATGTGACCGAAGGTGAGCGTTTCGTCTCCCACGTGCACGTCGGGGCCGATCCTGAGCACTACCTGGCCGTCAAGATGACCACCGAGACCGCCTGGCACAACCTGTTCGGCCGTTGCCTGTTCATCAACCCGGAACAGTACAACCCGCAGTCCCGCCAGGAGTGGCAGATCCTCAACGCGCCGAACTTCGTTTGCGAGCCTGAGCGTGATGGCACCAACTCCGATGGTTGCGTGATCCTCAACTTCGCCGCCAAGAAAGTGCTGATCGCCGGCATGCGCTACGCCGGTGAAATGAAGAAGGCCATGTTCTCCGTGCAGAACTTCCTGCTGCCGGAAAAAGACGTGCTGCCGATGCACTGCGCCGCCAACGTTGGCGAAGAAGGCGACACCACCCTGTTCTTCGGTCTGTCCGGCACCGGCAAGACCACCCTGTCCGCCGACGAAAGCCGTTACCTGATCGGTGACGACGAGCACGGTTGGGGCGTGGGCACTGTGTTCAACATCGAAGGCGGCTGCTACGCCAAGTGCATCGACCTTTCCGAGAAGAACGAGCCGGTAATCTGGAAAGCCATCCAGTTCGGCGCGGTGCTGGAAAACGTGGTGCTGAACCCGGAAACCCGCCTGCCCGACTACAGCGATGACAGCCTGACCCAGAACACCCGTGCGGCCTACCCGCTGCAGCTGGTCGAGAAGCGCGTCGAGGCCAACCGCGCCGGCGAGCCGAACGCAGTGATCTTCCTGACCTGCGACCTGACCGGCGTGCTGCCGCCTGTTTCGATCCTGAACAACGAGCAGGCTGCCTACCACTTCCTGTCCGGCTACACCGCGCTGGTCGGCTCCACCGAAATGGGTTCCGGCGGTGGCATCAAGTCCACCTTCTCCACCTGCTTCGGCGCGCCTTTCTTCCCGCGTCCGGCTGGCGAGTACGCTGAGCTGCTGATCAAGCGCATCCAGGGCTTCGGCTCCAAGGTGTATCTGGTCAACACCGGCTGGACCGGTGGTGGCTACGGCGTTGGCAAGCGCTTCAACATCCCGACCACCCGTGGCGTGATCGCAGCTATCCAGAGCGGCGCTCTGATCGGTGCCGAGACCGAACACCTGGACACCATCAACCTGGACGTGCCGAAGGCCGTTCCGGGCGTCGAGACCAACCTGCTCAACCCGCGCAACACCTGGGCTGACAAGGCTGCCTATGACGAAGCTGCCAAGGCCCTGGCCAAGCAGTTCGTCGAGAACTTCAAGAAGTTCGACGTCTCCGACGCCATCAAGAACGCCGGCCCGCAGCTCTAAGCTGCACCGCGTCCTTGTCGAAGAAGCCGCCTCCGGGCGGCTTTTTCATTTGTGGCCTTGTGCCGCCCCGTAGGATGGGTTGAGCGGAACGCCGCCCGACCCAGCCTGCAAAGTCCCGGGGGCCACCAGGCTTCCACTTCAAGGAGTGATGCCATGCCCGCCGCGACCCTTGCCCGTGTCTTTGGCTACGATCATTTCCGCCCTGGCCAGGAATCCGCTATCTCTGCCGTGCTGGCGGGGCGATCGGCCGCTGCCATCTTCCCCACCGGTTCCGGCAAGTCGCTGTGCTACCAGTTGCCGGCGTTGCATCTACCGCACCTGACCCTTGTGGTATCGCCATTGCTGGCGCTGATGCAGGATCAACTGGCGTTCCTCGCCCGCCACGGTATCGCCGCTGCCAGCATCGACTCGGCACAGAGCCGTGAGGAGGCTGCCGAGGTCATGGCGCGGGCCCGTTCCGGTGAGCTGAAAATCCTGATGATTTCCGTGGAGCGACTGAAGAACGAGCGCTTCCGTGGCTTCATTCAGCAGGTACCGATTTCCCTGCTGGTGGTGGACGAGGCCCACTGCATTTCCGAGTGGGGCCACAACTTCCGCCCCGACTACCTCAAGCTGCCCGAGTACCAGCGCCAGTTCGGCATCCCCCAGGTGCTACTGCTCACCGCCACGGCGACGCCGACGGTGATCGCCGATATGCAGCGCAAGTTCGCCATCGCCGATGCCGATGTCATCACCACCGGCTTTTACCGCCCCAACCTGAACCTGCTGGTCGAGCCGGTGGCTCGCGAGCGCAAGCTGGAGCGGCTGGTGGAGTGGCTGGGAGAACGCATAGGGCAGCCGGCGATCGTCTACGTGACCTTGCAGAAGACCGCCGAAGAGGTCGCCGCGCGCCTGAGCGAACGTGACGTCGCCGCCAGCGCCTATCACGCGGGCATGCCCCATGAGGAGCGCGAGGCGCTGCAGCGCCGGTTCATGGCCGGGCAGGTCAATGTGATGGTGGCCACCATCGCGTTCGGCATGGGCATCGACAAGAGCGACATCCGCCAGGTGGTGCACTACGACCTGCCCAAGTCGGTGGAAAACTACAGCCAGGAGATCGGCCGCGCCGGGCGCGACGGCGAGCCGTCGGACTGCCTGGTGCTGGCCAACCGCGACAGCCTCAACGTGCTGGAGAACTTCGTCTATGGCGACACGCCGGAGCTTTCCGGCATCCGCCAGGTACTGGCTGAGCTCAAGGCGGCTGGGCAGGGTGGCGATCGCTGGGAGCTGATGCTGGGTGCGCTCTCCGACCAGAGCAACATTCGCCAGTTGCCGCTCAAGACCTTGCTGGTGCAATTGGAGCTGCGCGGCATCATCGCGCCGCTCTACGCCTACTTCGCCGAGTACCGTTTCAAGCACCTTCTGGAACCCGAGGCCCTGCTGGCGCAATTCGAGGGCGAGCGCCGCCAGTTCGTCGACGCCTTGCTGCGCACCTCTACTCGCGCGCGTACCTGGTGCACCGTGGACTTCGATCGCCTCAACCGCGAACACAGTGCTGAACGGAGCCGCGTGGTGAAGGCCCTGGACTACTTCCAGGAGCGCGGCTGGATCGAGCTGGAAAGCAAGCAGATGACCGAGGTCTACGCACTGAGCACACCCGACTTCGAGCCTGAGGCGTTGGCCGTGGAGCTGCACGATTACTTCCACCAGCAGGAACGCAGCGAGATAACCCGCATCCAGTCGATGCTGGCGCTGTTCGCCAGCGAGACCTGCCTCAGTGCGCGGCTGGCCAACTATTTCGGTGACCATGACGTCCCGGAGCGCTGCGGCCACTGCTCGGTCTGCCAGGGACGCGTGGCATACCTCCCGGCACCGCCAGCACTGTCGCCACTGGCGGAGCGCAACTTCAGCGCCCTGTGTGGCGGCTTCATCCAGCGCTTCGAAGAGCTGAAGGGGGAGCGGCCGGGTGTCGAGTGCCTCACGCGCATGCTTTGTGGTATCACCGCGCCGCTATTCACCCGCCTCAAGGCTCGCAACCTGCCAGGCTTTGCCGCGTTGGAAGCCTACCCCTACGCCGAAGTGCGCGATTGGGTGGGCCGGCACGCGGGGTGAGATCTGGCAAGCATTCGGATTATTCGATCGATAGCTTCGTTAATCAGTGTTGGAAGCGGGTGAGGCGGCTGCTTAGGATAGCGCCACTTTCTAATCAGCCCACTCCCTGGAGTACACCATGCATATCGATGAGGCCATCCGCAGCCGCCGCGCCATCAAGGCCTACGACACAGACCACAGCATCAGCCGCGAAGACAAGGACGAGTTGCTGCAACTGGCCCTGCTCGCACCCACCGCCTTCAACCTGCAGCACGTGCGGCTGGTGGAAGTCAGTGACCCAGCCCTGCGCCAGCGCATTCGCGATGTGGCCTGGGATCAGTCCCAGGTCACCGAAGCCTCGATGCTGGTGATCGTCTGCGCCCGCCTCGATGCCTGGGAGAAGGACGCCGCCCGCGTCTGGGCAGAAGCGCCGCAGCCGGTGCAGGAGTTCATGGCCGGCGCCATCGACAACTACTACCGTGACAAGCCCCGGGTGCAACGCGATGAAGTGATGCGCAGCTGCGGCCTGGTTGCCCAGACCCTGATGCTCGCTGCCCGCGGCAAGGGCCTGGATACCTGCCCCATGGACGGCTTCGACTTCGACGCCGTGGCCGATCTGATTCGCCTGCCGGAGAACCATGCCATTGGCCTGATGGTCGCCGTCGGCAAGCAGGCGGTCGCCGCCAGGCCGCGCATCGGCAAACTGGCCTTCGACGAAGCGGTGATCCGCAACCAGTTCTGACTTGCTTTGGAGCGTTGGGCTTCGCTTCGCTCTGCACCAACCTACGAAACGCCGCCTCTGCCTTTGCAGTGGCGGCGTTTTCATTTCCTCGAGATCAATGCGTAGGGTGCGTTGTGCGCACTGCGGTTCCCGAGCCGGTCTTTCGGTGCGCGCAACGCACCCTGCTCAAGCCCCTCATATTCTGCCGATGCTCATCAAACGCTCGATCAGCCATTGCAGGGCCTCATCCTCCTCGCGCTGGGCCACGCTCAACAGGTCGAGGTGGAAAGGGCCAAGGGCGAAGGGCAGGGGATGTACCTGCAGCGGGAGCAGACTGGCGAAGTGCTGGGCCAAGCGCGCTGGCAACACCACGGTGAGATCGGTGCTGGCGACGATATGCGCCGCCTGCAGGTAGTTGGGTGTCGTGTAGACGATGTCCCGTGCCAGCCCTTGCTCCCCCAGCCATTGATCGACCATGCCTTTGGTCTGGCCACCGTGTACCCAGAGGTGGCGTAGCCTGAGAAAGCCGGACAGGTCGGGCGCTTCCTGCATTTGCGGATGGTCGCGGCGGGCCACCAGACGCAGGGATTCGCTCATCCATCGGCGGCTGGCGAAACGCGAGGGAATGCTTTCGAAGCGGCCCAGTACCAGGTCCAGTTCGCCCTGGTCCAACGCGGCGGCGGGCAGGCTCGGCGAGAGATGGCGAATGGCGATCTTCACTCCCGGTGCTTCTTCCGCCAGTTGCTGCAGCAGGCGCGGCATGCAGATCAGCTCCACGTAGTCCGTCACTGCGATGGTGAAGCGCTGGCGGCTACGCGCCGGGTCGAAACCTTCGCCGATGACCAGGCTTTGTTCGATCTGCTTGAGCGCGGCACGAATCGGGGATTCCAGGGCCAATGCTCGTGGCGTCGGCTGCATCGCCCGGCCCACGCGCACGAGCAAAGGGTCGCCGAGCAGCTCGCGCAGCCGATTGAGCGCATTGCTCACCGCCGGCTGGCTGAGGGAGAGGCGTTCCGCTGCGCGCGAGACGTTGCGTTCGCGCAGCAGGGCGTCCAGTACCCGTAGGAGGTTGAGGTCGAAGTTCGAAATATTCACCAGGGAAATGCCATCTATCACAAGACTAAATTTCAAAAATAGTACCGTCTTCCTTAAGGTGATTGGCGATTTCGTCTCCCCATCAGAACAACAAGAGGGCCAGCGATGACCCAGAACGCATTCAACATCCAGCGGGCCGCCGTGATCGGTGCCGGCACCATGGGCCGAGGTATCGTCATGAGCCTGGCCAGCGCCGGCCTCGAAGTCCTGTGGCTGGACAACAATCCGCAGATGCTGGAGCAGGCTCTTGGCGTGGTGGCGGACACTTACGCCCACAACGTGCGCCAGGGCCGCATCAGTGAGGCCCAGGCCACCGAGCGCATTGCGCACATTCGGGCGGTGGGCAGCTATGACGATCTCGCCGAGGTCGATCTGGTGATCGAAGCGGTATATGAGAACCTCGAACTCAAGCAAACCATCTTCCGCGAGCTGGACGCCCGTCTGAAGCCGGCGGCGATCCTGGCCAGCAACACCTCGGCCCTGGATATCGATGCCATCGCCGCCGTTACCGGGCGCCCGGAGCAGGTCTTGGGTCTGCACTTCTTCAGCCCGGCGCACATCATGAAGTTGCTGGAAATCGTCCGTGGCGCACGCACCGCGCCCGCTGTACTGGACGCTGCACTAGCGTTGGGCCAACGCATGGGTAAGGTCAGCGTGGTGGCAGGCAACTGCAAGGGCTTCATTGGTAACCGCATGCTCCATACCTATGTGCGCGAGGCGCGGATGATGCTGCTGGAAGGCGCCTATCCGCATCAGGTGGACAGTGCGCTACAGGGTTTCGGCTTCGCCATGGGACCGTTCCGCATGTACGACGTGGTGGGCATCGACCTGGAATGGCGCGCCCGCGAGTTGTCCGGAAAGGGTAATGACGACCCCGCGGTACAGGTGGATAACCGCCTCTGCGCGATGGGCCGTTTCGGCCAGAAGGCGCGCATGGGCTACTACCGCTACGCCGAAGGTAGCCGCCAGGCCGAACCCGACCCGGAAGTGGACGCACTGGTGCTGCAAGTATCCGAGCAGCTTGGCTTCGACCGTCGGGAGATCGGCCCCGAGGAAATCCTCGAGCGCAGCCTGCTGGCCCTGGTCAACGAAGGGGCGAAGATCCTCGAAGAAGGTATCGCTAACTCCAGCGCCGATATCGACACCGTTTATCTCAATGGCTACGGCTTCCCGGTGGACAAGGGCGGGCCAATGGCCTGGGCCGACAGCCAGGGCCTGCCGGCCATCCGCAAGCGCCTGCAGGCACTGGCCGAACGCTTTGGCCCCCATTGGCAGCCGACCACGCTGATCCGTCGCCTGGCCGCATCTGACCGTCACTTCGCCGACTACCAACAGGAGGCCTGACCATGGCTTACAAGGCACCCCTGCGCGACATGCGCTTCGTGCTCCACGAACTTTTCGACGTCGCCGGCCACTGCGAGCTGCTGGCCAACGGGTTGGACCGTGAACTGATCGACGGTGTACTGGAGGAAGGTGCGCGTTACGCGAGCGAAGTGGTTTCGCCACTGAACCGCAACAGCGACGAAGAAGGCGTGATCCTGGAACAGGGCGCGGTGACTACGCCCAAGGGCTTCCGCGAGGCCTATCGGCAGTACTGCGACAATGGCTGGGCCAGCATGACCGGTCCGCAGGAGTTCGGCGGCCAGGGTTTCCCGCAGATGGTCGCCTGCAGTTTCCACGAAATGCTGATGGGCGCCAGCCTGTCGTTCCGCGTGTACTCCGGACTCACCGAAGGTGCCGTGCTGGCGCTGTACAAGCACGGCAGCGACACGCTCAAGCAGGCTTACCTGGAAAAGCTGGTGAGCGGTCAATGGGCCGGCACCATGTGCCTCACCGAACCCCAGGCCGGCACCGATCTGGCTCTGCTGCGCACCCGCGCCGAGCCCCAGGCCGATGGCAGCTACAAGGTCAGTGGCAGCAAGATCTTCATCAGCGGTGGCGAGCAGGATCTCTCCGAGAACATCGTCCACCTGGTGCTGGCGCGCCTGCCGGATGCCCCGGTTGGAGTGAAGGGCATCAGCCTGCTGCTGGTTCCCAAGTTCATCGCCAATCCGGATGGTACGCCGGGGGCGAAGAATGCCCTGGGCTGCGGCGCCATCGAACACAAGATGGGCATCAAGGGCGCTGCCACCTGCGTCATGAACTTCGACGGCGCCACTGGCTGGCTGATCGGCGAAGCCAACCAGGGCCTGGCCTGCATGTTCACCATGATGAACGACGCGCGCTTTCAGGTCGGCCTGCAAGGGCTCGGCATCGGTGAGCAGGCCTTCCAGGGTGCCCTTGCCTATGCCCGCGAGCGGCTGCAGTCGCGCGCCTTGAGCGGGCCGGCGGCGCCGGACAAACCGGCGGACCCGATCATCCACCACCCCGATGTCCGGCGCATGCTGCTGACCCAGAAGACCCTGGTGGAAGGTAGTCGCATGCTGGCTGTCTACTGCGCTCGCCAGCTGGACCTGGAGCACGGCCACCCGGATGCCACCCAGCGCAAGGCCGCCGGTCGGCGTGCGGCGCTGCTGATTCCCATCGTCAAGGCCTTCTTCACCGACATGGGCCAGGAAGTGGCCAGCCTCGGGGTACAGGTCTACGGTGGCCACGGCTTCATCCGCGAGTGGGGCATGGAACAGCTGATGCGCGACAGCCGCATCACGCAGCTTTACGAAGGCACCAACGGCATCCAGGCGCTCGACCTGATCCGTCGCAAGCTGATGGGTGATGGCGGGGCCGAGCTGGCCGCCTTGCAGGACGAAATCGCCGCGCTGGCCGATGCCCAGTTGCAGCGTGCCGAGTTGGCCGAACTGGCTGGCGCCGTGCTGGCGCGTCTGCAGGAGTGGCGTGGGCTGAGCGCGACCCTGCTGGATCGGGTGCGGGAGAACCCTGAAGAAATTGGAGCCGCCTCAGTGGACTTCCTGCAGTACTCGGCCTATGTGCTATTGGCGGGCTTCTGGTTGCAGGCCGCAGCGCGGGCCCAGGACATCCTGGATTCCGGCACGTCGGAGGCGGACTTCTACCAGGCCAAGTTGCACAGCGCGCGTTTCTATCTGCGTCGCGTGCTGCCGCGCGCCAGCAGTCATCGTGAAGCCCTGTTGGGCGGAGCAGACTGCCTGATGGCATTGCCCGAGGCTCATTTCGCGTTTTGACGGCGTTTACCGTCGCGGTACGCCTGGACAACAACAAGGGAGGACGCCCGGATGCAGCCCTTCAGCTTTGCCACCACCGCGCAGATTCTTTGCGAATCCGGCTCGGCCGCACGCCTGGCCGAACTCTGCCGCGAGCGCGGTGCCCAGCGCGTTGTGCTGGTGACCGATCCCGGCATCACCCGGCTCGGCCTGCTGGACGATATCCTCCTCGGATTCGCTCTCGAGGGCCTCAGCGTTGCGGTCTACGACCAGGTCCAGGCTGATCCGCCCGAGGCAGTGGTGCTGGAGGCCGTGGAACTGGCGAAGGTCCTTGGCGCCGAGCTGGTGGTGGGCTTTGGCGGTGGTAGCTCGATGGACGTGGCCAAGCTGGTGGCGTTGCTGGCCCACCCTGACTGCCGCCAGGACCTGGCGGACATCTATGGAGTGGGCAACGCGCGCGGTCGGCGCCTGCCGCTGCTGCAGGTACCAACTACCGCTGGCACCGGCTCCGAGGTGACGCCGATCGCCATCGTCACTACTGGCGAGACCACCAAGATGGGTGTTGTCTCACCGCTGCTGCTGCCGGACCTCGCGTTGCTGGATGCAGACCTGACCCTCGGCCTGCCGCCAGCGGTCACCGCGGCAACCGGGATCGACGCCATGGTTCACGCCATCGAGTCTTACACCAGCAAGCTGAAGAAGAACCCGCTGTCCGACCTGCTGGGCCGCGAAGCGTTACGCCTCCTGGCCGGCAACCTCGACGCGGTAGTCCAGGACGGCCGCAACCGCGAAGCACGGCAGGCCATGTTGCTGGGTGCGTGCCTCGCCGGCCAGGCATTCGCCAATGCGCCGGTGGCAGCTGTGCATGCACTGGCCTACCCGCTGGGTGGGCACTTCCATATTCCCCATGGTCTCTCCAACGCCCTGGTGCTGCCCCACGTGCTGAGTTTCAACGCCTCGGCAGCTGCCCCGCTCTACGCAGAGCTGGCGCCGCTGGTGCTTGGCAGCAATCTCAGGCCGGGCAGCGAGGCGCAGCTCACCGAGCAGTTGATCCGCGAACTCGCCGCCTACAGTGAACGCAGCGGGTTGCCCACGCGCTTGCGTGATGCCGGAGTACCCGAGGCGATGCTGCCGCGCCTGGCGAGCGATGCCATGTTGCAACAACGGCTGTTGGTGAATAATCCGCGCGAGGTCAGCGAAGAGCAGGCCCTGGCTATCTACCAGTCGGCCTTCTGACCCTCCTGTAGGAGCCAGCTTGATGGCGAATGCAGCTGTTCGCGAGCAAGCTCGCTCCTGCATGAGTCGATCCAACCGAACCCAGGGAACCCCATGAGCCAACCCCAACACATGCGCGTTGACTACCGCCACTTCCAGCCCATCACCACGCGCTGGCATGACAACGATATCTACGGCCATGTGAACAACGTGGTCTATTACGGATTCTTCGACAGTGCCGTGAACACCTACCTGATCGAGCAAGGCGGGCTGGATATCCACGAAGGTAACGTGGTGGGTTTCGTGGTGAGCTCCTCCTGCGACTACTTCGCCTCCATCGCTTTCCCCGACCGCATCGAGGTCGGACTGCGGGTGGGCAAGCTGGGCAACAGCTCGGTGCAGTACGAGCTGGCGATCTTCAAGCAGGGCGAGATCGACGCCTGCGCGGCCGGACGTTTCGTCCATGTCTTCGTCGATCGTGAGAACAACCGGCCGGTGCCGATTCCCGAGACGCTGCGTGCAGCGTTGGCGGAGTTGGTGGTGGAGGGCTGACGCATTTCTTTCGTAGGGGCGAATTCATTCGCGAAGGGCAGCGTAGCTGTCCCCTTGATAGCGTCAGGGGCAGACCGGCGGTCTGCATGGCAAATGAATTCGCCCCTACAGACAACTTTCACCCAGTCGACCCGAAACGGCTGAAATAGCGACATCTGTCAGCCCGACCGTCCATCCGCTCTACCCATCGTTTGCGTGAATCCGCACAATGCGCGCCAAACCCGAATCGTCCTGACCGGCTGCGAGGTGAAACACCACGCGGCAGGGTTCTTTCTTTTCGCTTGATCTGCAGCATGGAGGGCGGGACGCGATCGGGGTCCAATCTCCATTCCGGGGCCGGCTCGTAGTGCGGCCCGATGTTCAGCGGTACCTGCCATGACTCATGCAAACGGCTCCATCCTGCAACGCTTGAAACGCACCAGCCTGGTGACTCGGATCATCGTCGGCCTGATCGCCGGCATCGCCCTCGCCCTGATCACTCCCCAGTACGCCAGCGCCGTCGGCCTGCTCGGCAAACTCTTCGTCATGGCGCTGAAGGCCGTGGCACCCGTGCTGGTGTTCGTCCTGGTGATCGCTGCCATCGCCAATCACAAGCCGGGCGAGCGTACGCATATCCGCCCGATTCTCGTGCTCTACCTGATCGGTACCTTCTCCGCCGCCGTGGTGGCGGTGATGGCTTCCAGTCTCTTTCCCTCGACCCTCACCCTGGCCACTGGCGCTGCCGACCTGGCGCCGCCCAGCAACATCTCCGAGGTGTTGCTGAGCCTGCTGGGCAGTGCCGTGGCCAACCCGGTGACTGCCCTGACGGAGGCCAACTTCATCGGCATCCTGGTCTGGGCCGTGGGCCTGGGTATTGCCATTCGCCAGGGCAGCGAAACCACCCGCAACGTGTTCAGTGACCTGTCCCATGGTGTGTCGCTGATCGTACGCGTGGTGATCAGCTTCGCCCCGCTGGGCATCTTCGGCCTGGTTGCCTCGACCCTCGCCGAGAACGGCATTGGCGTGCTGGCCGACTACGCCCACCTGCTGGCGGTGCTGCTGGGCTGCATGTTGTTCGTGGCCTTCGTCGTGAACCCGCTGATCGTATTCTCGAAGATTCGCCGCAACCCCTATCCGCTGGTGCTGACCTGCCTGCGTGAAAGCGGCATCACCGCGTTCTTCACCCGCAGTTCGGCAGCCAACATTCCGGTCAACCTGCAGCTGGCGGAGAAGCTTGGCCTGCATGAGGACACCTACTCGGTCTCCATTCCGCTGGGCGCCACCATCAACATGGCCGGCGCAGCCATCACCATCACCGTGCTGACCCTGGCGGCAGTGAAGACGCTGGGGATCGTCGTCGACATTCCCACCGCGATCCTGCTCAGCGTCGTAGCCTCGATCTGCGCCTGTGGCGCTTCCGGTGTGGCGGGGGGCTCGCTGCTGCTGATCCCGCTGGCCTGCAGCCTGTTTGGCATCCCCAGTGAAGTGGCGATGCAAGTCGTGGCCGTTGGCTTCATCATCGGCATCCTCCAGGATGCCGCCGAGACCGCGCTGAACTCCTCCACCGACGTGCTCTTCACCGCAGCTGCCTGCATGGCCAGCGGCGATGTGGACGAAGTGCGTGCCGAGCAGCTCGGCTGATTTCGGCCTGAAATGAAAAAGCCCGGCATAGGCCGGGCTTTTTCATGGGGGCAGCAATCAGTGGCGATGCTTGCGGTGCTTGTGATGGCCGTCGTGATCGTCCTTGGTCAGCTCGGTGGCGATGGCGCCGCCCGCTGCACCGCCCAGGCCTGCGCCGATGGCAGAACCGGTGGAGCCGCCCAGTGCGCGGCCGGCTACCGAGCCACCCGCAGCGCCCAGACCGCCGCCGATTGCGGCTTCGGTCTTCTTGCCGCTCCTGGCGGTCATTGCGCCACCCGCAGCGCCACCCAGACCGGCGCCGATGGCAGCGCCAGTGCTGCCGCCCACGGCATTGCCGACGACGTTACCCAGGACGCCGCCGAGGCCGCCACCGATGGCGTTGTTGGTGGTTTCGCCGGCCACGACGGCTTGGGTTGCCAGCAGGCTGAGGGCGAGGGCGGTTACTGCTTTACGCATGTTGCAGAGTCTCCATTTCAAAAAGAGGGTCCATGGCTCCGCGGGCCTGCCGCAGTGCCCATGACACAAGTCAGATTATGAATTCGGGAGGGGGGCGGCTGTCTCTCGACCAGGCCGCAGGTCTAGAAAAAGCCCGCTTCAAGCGGGCTTTTTCGGTTAGCGGGGTTGATCAATCATCCCAGTCGCCGTGGTGACGGTGCTTGTGCTTGCGATGACCCCAGGCGTGGCCTCTGCCAGGGTGATCGCGGTAGGCGCGACGATAGTGGCGATGGTCATCATCGTAGTCGTCATCGTCGTAGCGGTTCCGGTCACCGAACTCGTTGCCGAGGGCGCCACCGGCGCCACCGCCGAGCGCTGCACCGATCAGGCCGCCAGTGGTGCCGCCCATTTGCCGGCCGACAACCTGACCACCCGCTGCGCCCAAGCCGCCGCCGATGGCAGCTTCGGTACGGTTACGTTTCGGGGCTGCTACTGCACCGCCCGCGGCACCACCTACGCCGGCGCCAATGGCTGCGCCAGTGCTGCCGCCAACAGCGTTGCCGACAACGGACCCCAGGACCCCGCCCAGCGCACCGCCAATACCGGCATCGGTATTACCGCCTGCGAAGACGCTGCCGCTGGCGAGGCCAAGAGACAGAAGAAGGATCGAGGTGTACTTCATGGTGAGGATCGCCTCAGTGGTTTTGGTGAGGCGATATTTACTGTGGGAAATTACTTACGCAAGTGCCAGACGACGAAAAGTATCAACTTTTCATATTTTTTTAATTGTCTGATTTTGCAGCAGAACTTTTTCTGATTCGGGCTGTCTGAGACCTATTCCCGCCCGCATTTTCCGCGTCTTTCAGGTCTTTTCAGATGCTGGCGAAGTGCCCATGAACTTAAAGTTCCGTCGAGCCTTTATATAGGCATTGATTCCGTATTTCAAATTGTTTCTTGAAAGTTAAGTTAGAGAAACAAACTTCCCCTACTTAAGTTTCAAATTGGTATTCGCCGCAGTCCGGCATTCGGACTGCGGCGAATTCGTACGCGCGCAGGGGCGCTATTCGGTAGGCGAAGCCGCATCCCTAGAGGATGCGGTTGTTGTCGCGGGAGGCTTCGAGGCGGATAGCCACGAACTTGGAGGTGGGGGTGTAGCTGCCGTCGCCGTAGCTTTCCAACGGTACCAGCGGGTTGGTTTCCGGGTAATAGGCGGCGGCCTGGCCGGCGGGAATGTCGAATGCCAGCAGGAAGAAACCGGAAACGCGACGTTCCACGCCGTCATCCCACAGCGTCACCATGTCGACTTTCTGGCCGGGCTCGAAGCCTAGGCGGCGGATGTCCGCCTCGTTGGCGAAGACCACCTCGCGCTGGCCGCGTACGCCGCGATAGCGGTCGTCCAGGCCGTAGATGGTGGTGTTGTACTGGTCGTGGGAGCGCAGGGTCTGGAGGATCAGATGCGGCGTCTCGCCCGTGCTGCGGACTTTCTCGTGGAGCAGGTCGGCCGGTAGTGGGTTCGACTTGAAGTTGGCGCGGCCGCTGGCAGTGCTCCACTGCCGGTCGTTTGCGGTATTGCCCAGGTAGAACCCGCCCGGGTGCTGCACGCGTTGGTTGAAGTCCTTGAAGCCGGGAATGGTATCGGCGATGAGATCACGTATGCGGTCGTAGTTGGCGAGCAGGGCGTCCCAGTCCACCGGATGGTTGCCCAGGGTGGCCTTGGCGATGCCGGCGATGATGGCCGGCTCCGATCGCATCTCGCGGGACGACGGCTCCAATTGGCCGTAGGACGCGTGAATCATGCTAAAGGAGTCTTCCACCGTCACGGCTTGCGGGCCTTCCAGTTGGCGGTCGATATCGGTACGGCCGAGGCAGGGCAGGATCAGTGCTTCCTGGCCGACGGTCAGGTGGCTGCGGTTGAGCTTGGTGCTGATCTGTACCGTCAGATCGCAGCGCTGCAAGGCGGCATGGGTGCGTTGGCTGTCCGGCGTGGCCTGGGCGAAGTTGCCGCCCAGGCCGATGAAGACCCTGGCGTCGCCATCGAGCATCGCGTTGATCGCTTCCACGGTGTTGTGGCCGCTCTCCCGAGGAACCTTAAAGCCGAAGCGCGTTTCCAGGGCATCGAGCAGCGCCACTGGAGGCCGATCATTGATACCCATGGTGCGGTCGCCCTGCACGTTGCTGTGGCCACGAACCGGGCAAAGGCCGGCGCCGGGGCGGCCGACGTTGCCGCGCAATAGCTGCAGGTTGACGATTTCATGGATGGTCGGCACCGAATGGCGGTGCTGGGTGATGCCCATTGCCCAGCAGACAATCACGTTGCGGGCATTACGATAGATGCGCGCGGATATCTCGATTTCTTCCAGCGTCAGGCCCGATTGCGCCTCGATGTGCGCCCAGGGCGTGGCATCCACCTCGGCCAGGTAGGCGTCAACGCCGAGGGTGTGCTCTGCGATGAAGGCATGGTCGAACACCGGTGTCTCGCCCTTTGCCTGGGCTTCCCGTTCCCATTGCAGCAGGAACTTTGCGATGCCGCGAATGGCGGCCATGTCGCCGCCCAGCGCCGGGCGGAAGAATGCGGTGTTCAGCGGCCGGGACCCGTTACTGAGCATTTCCAGTGCATGTTGCGGATGCTGGAAGCGCTCAAGGCCGCGTTCCTTGAGCGGATTGAAGCAGACCACCTGGGCGCCCCTTTGCACGGCTTCGCGTAGCGGCTCGAGCATGCGCGGGTGATTGGTGCCGGGGTTCTGGCCGAACACGAAGATGGCGTCGGCGTGTTCGAAGTCGTGGAAGGTCACGCTGCCCTTGCCGACCCCGATGCTCTGGCTCAGCGCGACACCGCTGGCTTCGTGGCACATGTTCGAGCAATCGGGGAAGTTGTTGGTGCCGAAGGCGCGGACGAACAACTGATACAGGTAGGCCGCCTCGTTGCTGGCGCGGCCGGAGGTGTAGAACTCCGCCTGGTTGGGGCTTTCCAGGTTGCGCAGGTGGCGTGCCACCTGGGCGAAGGCGTGTTCCCAGCTGACCGGTACGTAGTGGTCGGTCTGCCTGTCGTAGCGCATGGGCTGGGTCAGGCGGCCCTGGTATTCGAGCCAGTAATCGCTCTGTTCGCGCAACTGGCTGACGCTATAGCGGGCGAAGAAGGCGGCATCGACCCGACGCTTGGTGGCTTCCCAGTTGACCGCCTTGGCGCCGTTCTCGCAGAACTTGATGCGGCCGTCTTCGGGGGAGTCTCCCCAGGCGCAGCCGGGACAATCGAAGCCGCCGTTCTGGTTGGTCTTGAGCAGTGCGCGAAGGTTCTTGAACGGCTGTTTGCTGTCCAGCCAGAAGCGAGTGACGCTTTTCAGCGCACCCCAGCCAGCCGCGGCGCCTTTGTAGGGTTTGTAGCGAGGTTGTACGGGTTGGAGGCTCATTCTTTCGGGGCTTTCGCGTCTGGCGCCGGGCTGTAGACCCGTGGTGCGCTGTGATGGGGCAGATGGATGAGGTTGAGGTGATGCCGACGTGCCCATTCCACTGTCAGGGTGGTGGGGGCGGAGAGGCTGACCAGCGTGGACAGGCCCGCGCGCACCGCCTTGTGGATAAGTTCCAGGCTGCAGCGGCTGGTGACCACGGCGAAACCGCTGCGAGGGTCGAGCCCCTGGCGCAACAGGGCGCCGATCAGTTTGTCGAGGGCGTTGTGGCGGCCAATGTCTTCGCGGCACAGGCGCAATTGGCCATCGGCATCGACGAATAGCGCAGCGTGCAGTGCACCACTGCGTCGGGCCAGTTCCTGGGCGTCGTTGATGCGTTGACGAAGGTCGACGAAGTGTTCCGTCGGCGGCAATGGGGCCGGCGTCAGGGAGCGGAGCTCCGGCAGCGCCTGTTCCAGCGC
Organism: Pseudomonas sp. BN606; assembly: GCF_029873115.1. NCBI lineage: Bacteria > Pseudomonadati > Pseudomonadota > Gammaproteobacteria > Pseudomonadales > Pseudomonadaceae > Pseudomonas > Pseudomonas sp. BN606. Next base: position 425,873 of record NZ_SSOF01000080.1, read on the forward strand.
TTCCACACCACAGAGTCCGCAGCCGGTCGTGCCGGCCAGGTTGCGGCGCTGTTCCTTGAGCGACCAGAAGGCGCGATTGCCAATATCCACCTCGGCGTGCAAGGCAATGCCTTCGCCCTCGAGCTGGATGTCATAGATATCGTCGATTGACTGCACCACCGCGCTGCTCAGGCTGAAACCGGCGACGAAGTCTTCCAGGGCACTGGGGGAAACCATCATGACGGCATAGCTGATGCCGTTATACGAAATCGCCAGGGCGCACTCTTCGGCCAGGGCGGCATCTTCCACGCGCGCATCACCGTCCAGTTCGGCATATTGGTAGCCGGCTGGTTCGGGCGGGTTTTCCACAGCAGTGAGATGGCGCTTGGCGTCTGGGTCTGGCATGGAAATGCCCCCTGCGACGGATTGACTCAGCCATCCTAGGCCCGCCTGGCACGGGCGTCTAATCGCTATTCCCGATTCATTGATCGAGTGCGTCTATCGGATGGTTGAATCCAGCGCCAATAGGGCCTTGGCTTCGGAGAAACAGGCGTCAGCCAGCGCCGAGCGCGGGGCACCACGCCGCAGGATGAGGCCCAGCGACGCCAGGGTGCGGGCATCCTCAATGGGGGTCAGCGTCAGGTGCTCGGTGAAGTCGTCGAGGCCGCTATCGAGCGGCATGATCGCGCAGCACAGGCCGGCGCTGACGGCCTGTAGGAGCTGATGCACGGCGTCTGTTTCCAGTCTCGGCTGGGGCGACAGGCCTCGACTGCGGAAGCCATGGTCAATGGACTGGCGAAAGTGCATACCACCTGATAGCAATCCCAGTGGCAGGTCCACCAGGCTCTCCCAAGGCAGAGCCGGCGTGTCGAAGCTGAAGTGGCGACGGTCATGCAAAAGGCCCATGCGGGCCTGCGCAAGCTCCAGGCTTTCGAAGTGCTCGCGGTCCAGGCGGTCGAGGTAGGACAGACCGAGGTCCAGCTGGTTGCGCGCCAGGCCTTCGAGAATCTGCTCGGAGCTCATGGAGAACAGCTGGAAGCGCAGGCTCGGGTGCGGCACGGAGAAGGCTTCTACCAGACGCATGGGGTCGAAACCGGCCAGCGGCACTACACCGAGACGCAAGGTACCGACGAGCTGGCCGCGACAGGCCGCCGCTTCGGCGTAGAGGCCGTCATGGGCCGCGAGCAGGGTGCGCGCCCAGGCCAGTACGCGCAGGCCCGCGTCGGTGAACCCTTCGAAGCGCTGGCCCCGGACCACCAGCTCCAGGCCGAGCTCTTCTTCCAGGCTGCGCAGGCGCATGGACAGCGTCGGCTGGGTGACATGGCAGCGCGCGGCGGCCTGGCCGAAGTGACGGGTTTCCTCCAGCGCGATGAGGAACTTCAGTTGCTTGATGTCCATGCCGGCTCCTTGGGGTGTCTGGCGATTCTAGCCTGTCGTCGCCGCACGGCGGTGTTGCTGGGACGGGCGTCTAGACTTCCACTTCCCAGGCGCCGGGCGCCTTCTTAGCGGAACGAGAGGATCTGTCATGGGCATCTTCGACTTTGTCAAAGAAGCGGGTGTGAAGCTGTGGGAAACCCTGGTGGGCCAGGAGGCCCAGGCTGCCGAGTCGCTGAAGGAGCATGTGGCCAAGGTGGGCTTGGGCAATCCCGCCATCGAGCTGACGGTAGAAGGTGACAAGGTCATTGCCCGTGGTGAAGTGGCGACCCAGGAAGAGAAGGAGAAAATCCTCCTGGCCCTGGGCAATGTCGAGGGCGTAGCCCAGGTCGAGGACCAGATCAGCGTCACCGCACCTCCTGTGGCACCGGCACGTTTCGTCACCGTGAAGAAGGGCGACACCCTCAGCGCCATTGCCAAGGCCGAGTACGGCAACGCAAATGCCTACATGAAGATCTTCGAGGCTAACAAGCCGATGCTCTCGCACCCGGACAAGATCTATCCGGGGCAGGTGCTGCGCATTCCCGAATGACGATCTGCTGCGCGTCGGAATAACTGCCTTGAGAATGGCTTCGGGCTGCTCATTTACAACTTGTAGACTTCGCTCCCTCAGCCATTCCCGCCTAGTTCTTCTCTAGCTCGCAAGAACGTGGATAGACGATGGTCAGAGACCTTCCACGAGCGTCCGATAGCTCTCCACCGCAGCGAATTCCTCGGTGTCTTTCGGACCCTTGCGACTGTCCGGAGCGCGCACTGCCAGCAGTTGGGCGATGCCGTACTGACGTGCGCTACGCAGGATCGGCAGGCTGTCGTCGATGAACAGGCTGCGCGTCGCATCGAAGCCGAAGTCGTGCTGCAGGGCGTGCCAGAACTGCTGGTCTTCCTTGGGGTAGCCGTAATCATGGGAGCTGATCAGGCGATCGAACCAGGGCGCCAGCTCCACTCGCTCCAGCTTCAGCGACAGCGAATCGCGGTGGGCGTTGGTGATCAACGCTACGCGCTTGCCGGCGCGGCGCAGTGCGGCGAGGAAGAGGTCGGCGTCCGGGCGCAGGGCGATCAAGTGTGCGACTTCTCGTTTGAGGTCGCGGATCGACAGACGCAGCTCGCGACTCCAGAAGTCCGTGCAATACCAATTCAGCTGTCCGGCGTTGTCGCGGAACAGTGGCAGCAACTCGGCGTCGGCCAGCTCACGGCTGATGCCGTGGTGCTCGGCATAGCGCTGCGGCAGGTATTCCATCCAGAAGTGGTTGTCGAAGTGCAGGTCGAGCAGGGTGCCGTCCATGTCGAGCAGGACGGTGTCGATCGCATTCCAGGGCAATTGCGGCATGGGCGGTATCGGTCGTTGGATGTCTGTCGCCCGTGCATCACTGGCCGTCGCGGGCACGCAATCTCCGGCGGGGACAATCGGCAAAGGCGGAGTATGATAACCCGCCGGTCATGCCAAGGAGTCCGTTATGCGTCAGAAGCCCACGGTGCTCGCTCGCGAGATTGTCGCCAGCAGCCGCCTATTCCGTGTCGAGGAGCTGCAGTTGCGCTTCGCCAATGGCGTCGAGCGCACCTACGAACGCCTGGTGGGCAAGGGCTCCGGTTATGGCGCCGTGATGGTGGTGGCCATGGCTGATGCCGAGCACGTGCTGCTGGTGGAGGAATACTGCGCCGGCACCGACGACTATCAGTTGTCCCTGCCCAAAGGATTGATCGAACCGGGCGAGGAGGTACTCGCCGCGGCCAACCGTGAACTCAAGGAAGAAGCCGGGTTCGGCGCGCGCAAGCTGGAACACCTTACCGAGTTGTCCCTGTCACCCGGCTACATGAGCCAGAAGATCCAGGTAGTCCTGGCCCGCGACCTCTATGAGGAAAGCCTGCCCGGCGACGAGCCGGAACCGCTGCGGGTCGATCGCATCAGCCTGCGCGAGCTTTCCAGCCTCGCCCAGCACCAGCAATTCAGCGAGGGTCGCGCCCTGGCTGCGCTCTACCTGACCCGAGACATCCTGACCCAACGTGGGGAGTACCAACCTTGAGCCATCCTTTGCTTCCCGCCGTGATCGAACTGGTACGCCAGGCTGGCGACGCCATCCTGCCGTTCTGGCGCGGCGAACTGGCCGTTACCGAGAAGGACGACGCTTCTCCCGTTACCGCCGCCGATCTCGCCGCTCACAAAGTACTGGATGCCGGTCTCGCGGCACTGGATGCGAGTATTCCGGTGCTCTCGGAAGAGGCGGCGAACATCCCTCTGGCCGAGCGCGCCAGCTGGAAGCGCTGGTGGCTGGTGGACCCGCTGGATGGCACCAAGGAGTTCATCGCCGGCAGCGAAGAGTTCACCGTCAACGTGGCGCTGATTGAAGGCGGCCGGGTGGTATTCGGTGTGGTCGGCATGCCGGTCACCGGACGCTGCTATTACGGTGGTGCCGGCCTCGGTGCCTGGAGCCAGGATGAGGAGTTCGAAGCCGACGAAATCGCTGTACGCATCGCACCGGACGAAGCCTTCACTGTAGTCGCCAGCAAGCGTCATTCGAGCCCGGCGCAGGAGCGTCTGCTGGCTTGGCTGTGCGAGCGCTTCGGTGATTTGCAATTGGCCAGTATCGGCAGTTCGCTGAAGTTCTGCCTGCTGGCCGAAGGGTCGGCGGACTGCTATCCGCGTCTGGCGCCCACTTCCCAGTGGGACACTGCAGCCGCGCAGGGTGTGCTCGAAGGCGCGGGCGGTGAGGTGCTGGATCTCGCTGGCGAGCCTCTTACCTATGAGGCTCGCGAGGGTTTCCTCAATCCATCCTTCCTGGCGCTGCCGGTTGCCGCCGAATGGCGGGCGGAGCTGATTCAACTGGCGCGCGCGCTGGACTGAAAACGCCGAGAACGACAAAGGGCCCCGAGGGGCCCTTTTTCATGCTCGGCTTTTTTGGGGGGACCGCTGCGCGGTTATGTCTGCATGACGCATTGCAAGCACCTGCATCGCCCGTAGGAGCTGGCTTGTCAGCGAATGGCCCCGTTTCGCTGGCAAGCCAGCTCCTACAAGGCTCTTGGCCCGATGGTCAATCTCTAGCAACAGCTAACGCAGACATAGCGAATGAATTCGCCAAGCAGGCCGGGGCCCTGCCTTTGGATCAGTCGAGCATATCGGCGAAGCGCTCGTCCTTCTTGTAGCGCAGGGCCTGGGCGAAGCCGGGCACCTGAATGCCTTCGGGGCTCAGTTCGATCTGCTGTTCGTCGATCAGGTCGTTGCCGAAGTTGTAGATGATGTCGAGCTCGCCCAGGCGTGCGCGGCGATCGTATTCCTCAGCGTTGGCGCGGGTCTGCTCGCGCTTGGCGCTGTAGGCGGAGAAGGCGGCTTCGCCGTGGCGCTTCTTCAGCATCTTCTCGGCCAGACGCGGCGAGATGATCACGCCGGTGGCGTTGTTGCCGCCAAAGCCCTTGGAGTTGATGAAGCAGACGTCCAGCTGGCGATCGCCCAGGACCCGATCGCGGGTCTCGATGGACAGGTGTTGGCGGTGCACGTCGTCGGCCACGCGGTCGATGGTCTTGATGCCCGGCAGGATGCCGTACTTGAAGGTGCCCAGGGCGGCGATCACCTGGTCGCCGCTGGCGGTGGCCAGGGAGTGACCGACGTAGGCCTTCACCGCGGCGACCGGCCATTGCTCGATGCCGAAGGCACCGGCGACGCGGTCCAGCAATTCAGACTCAGTCACGCGGTTGGCCGGGGTGCTGGAACCGTGGGCATGGACGAAGCTGCGCTCGCGCACGCCGTCCGGGCCGATCAGCTGGGTAGCGGCGGCAACGGCCTTGGCCAGGGTCAGGTAGTTGCCCGGGCCGGGGGCAGAAATGGATTTCTTGAAGCCATCGGCGTTGATGAACACATCGGTCACCGCGCCATGGATATCGGCACCCAGCTCCAGGGCCAATTCGTCGTCCATCAGCACCACGTACTGGCTGGATTCGGCCAGGGTGAAGCCGCAGTTCTCGCCGAACGGGCGGCTGGCACGGCGGAAATCCACGTCCTCGCGGCCGCCGACCTGGCGCAGGCCCTCTTCGGTCGCCAGGGCACCCATGGCGCCGTAGCCGTCGATGCATTCCTGGTTGATCGGGGCCTCGGCGTTGCCTACCAGCGCCACACGGGCACGACCGCTGGTGATGAGCTCGATGCCCTTCTGCAGGTTGTAGAGGAACGTGGCGCAGGCACCGGTGACGCTGCCGGTGGTGCCGACGCTGCCCAGTACATAGGCGTTGATGAAGTCGGCGGGCATGGTGTTCAGGCCCAGCGGCAGTTGCTTGGCACTGACGCGGCTGCCCTTGAGGCGAGACTGCATCAGGCCCCCGAAGCCGTTCTCGTCCAGCTGGCTCATGATGCTGCCGGAGAACACCGCGATTTCGTCGGGTTGCACGCGGTCGACGATGCTCTTCCACGGCAGGCCGATGGAGCGGATGGCATCGGTCGCGGCGACCACGGACATCTGCAGGCCGCGCGGATGGAAGCGGGAGTTGTACAGCTCACCTGGTTCGAAACCAGTGGGCAGTTGGCCAGCGGACTTCACCGGCAGCTCGCGGTAGCTGTCCACCTTGAAGTCGCAGGTGCCCTGGAGGGTCACGCGGACTTCACCGCCATCCAGGGTTTCCACTTCCCAGTTGGCCGGCAACGGCTCGGGCAGCTGCTTGCGCGAGCTGATGAAGCTGATCGCCTGGCCATCGCAGGCCGACGCGGTGAGGTTCTTCTGCCAATGGGCGGCGTCCACGTCCAGATGCTGCTTGCCAATGCGGCGCACCAGGGTGGCATCGAGAATTTCGGCGGAGTAACGGCTCTCGATTTCGGCCAGGGTCAGGACCTTGCCGTCGGCATCGTGATACTGGCCATCGGTCACCGCTACCAGCTTCATCATCACGGCAAGGCCGGCCAGGGTTTCCTGGCGGGCCTTGGCCTCCAGGGTTTCGATCACGATGCGGCGGAAACCGTGGTGGAACGAGCTTCGCCCAGCTGCGTTGTAGCCGCCAAAACCCACAATCACTGGAAGTCGGGACATCTCTCGGAAACTCCTCAAAAAGACCATCTCATGCCGGCGGGCGGGCTTGGCCGCGGGGCGCCGCGCGTCGTGGCGGCAATTTGCGGGGTCAAGCGTCACGGGCCAGGTGGCATGAGCCAGGTGGCAGCTCGAATGAACGGGATGTCTACCTGACGCGGGGTGTGACTATCAAGTCACTCCTTTGGTCATTCGGCGGGAGATTGAGAGTGGTGGATGAACGGGGGGAGATCGTTTGTGGGAGCGAATTCATTGGCGAATGAACTCGCTCCCACAAGGAGGGTGACGCTTGCGGATCAGCGGTACTCGATACCGGCCTTGCTGGTGCTGACGCGGGTACCGGATTTGCCTTCGGTGATCGCGACGATGTTTTCCAGGGAGCCGATCACCGCATCCTTGCCGGTAATACGGGCGAATTCCATGGCGGCCTGGACTTTCGGACCCATCGAGCCGGCAGCGAAGCCGAGGCGCTCCAGTTCATCCGGGTGGGCCTGGGCGATGGCCTTCTGGGTGGGTTTGCCCCAGTCGATGTAGGCCGCGTCCACGTCCGTGGCGATGATCAGCACGTCGGCATTGAGCTCCTGGGCCAGCAGCGAGGAGCAGAGGTCCTTGTCGATCACCGCTTCTACACCGGAGAGCTTCTTGCCCGACTCGTCGTACATGGTCGGAATGCCGCCACCACCTGCGCAGATGACGATGGTGCCTTTCTCCAGCAGCCATTTGACCGGACGAATCTCGAAGATGCGCTTCGGACGCGGGCTGGCGACTACGCGGCGGAACTTGTCACCGTCGGGCGCGATGCTCCAGCCTTTCTCCTTGGCCAGGGCTTCCGCCTCTTCCTTGGAGTAGACCGGGCCGATCGGCTTGGTCGGGTTCTGGAAAGCCGGGTCTTTGGCGTCGACTTCGACCTGGGTGAGGATGGTGGCGAACGGCACTTCGAACGGCAGCAGGTTGCCCATTTCCTGTTCGATCATGTAGCCGATCATGCCCTCTGTCTCTGCGCCGAGAACATCCAGCGGGTAGGGCGCGACCTTGTCGTAAGAAGCGCCCTGCAGTGCCAGCAGGCCTACCTGCGGGCCGTTGCCGTGGGCGATCACCAGTTCATTGCCTGGCGCGACCTTGGCGATCTGCTCGGCGGCGATCTTCACGTTGGCGCGCTGGTTGTCGGCAGTCATGGGTTCGCCACGACGCAGCAGGGCGTTACCGCCCAATGCGACGACGATACGCATATTGATTTCCTCCTGGGGATGGAATGCGTCCCGGACCGGCGAACGCGCCGCGGTCCGGGGCGTATCGGGACTTACATGTCGGCGAGGGTCGAAACGAGGATCGCCTTGATGGTGTGCATGCGGTTTTCCGCTTGCTCGAAGGCGATGTTGTACGGCGACTCGAAGACGTCTTCGGTGACTTCAATGCCGTTCTTCAGGTTCGGGTACTTCGCAGCGATTTCCTTGCCGACCTTGGTTTCGCTGTTGTGGAACGCCGGCAGACAGTGCATGAACTTCACGCGCGGATTACCGGCCGCTTTCATCATGTCCATGTTGACCTGGTAGGGCAGCAGTTCCTGGATGCGTTCACCCCAGGCTTCCACCGGCTCGCCCATGGAAACCCACACGTCGGTGTGGATGAAGTCCACGCCCTTGACCGCTGCTTTCGGGTCTTCGGTAATGGTGAGGCGGGCGCCGCTTTCTTCAGCGAATTTCTTGCAGGCGGCGACGTGCTCGTCGGTCGGCCACAGTTCCTTCGGCGCGGCGATGCGCACATCCATGCCGAGCTTGGCGCCGATCAGCAACAGGGAGTTGCCCATGTTGTTGCGGGCGTCGCCCAGGTAGGCGTAGCTGATTTCGTGCAGGGGCTTGTCGCTGTGCTCACGCATGGTCAGTACGTCGGCGAGCATTTGGGTCGGGTGGTATTCGTCCGTCAGGCCGTTGAACACCGGCACGCCGGCGTACTTGGCGAGTTCTTCGACGATTTCCTGCTTGAAGCCCCGGTACTCGATGGCGTCGTACATGCGGCCAAGCACGCGGGCGGTGTCCTTCATGCTTTCCTTGTGGCCGATCTGCGAGGAATTCGGGTCGATGTAGGTGACATTGGCGCCCTGGTCATAGGCGGCAACTTCGAAGGCGCAACGGGTGCGGGTCGAGGTCTTCTCGAAGATCAACGCGATGTTGTTGCCCTTGAGGTGCTGTTGCTCGGTACCGGTGTACTTGGCGCGTTTCAGGTCGCGGGACAGATCAAGCAGGTAACGCAGCTCGCGGGTGCTGTGGTGCATGAGGCTGAGCAGGTTACGGTTGTGCATGTTGAAAGCCATGATTCTTTCTCCTTGTGGGTAACTTGAAACCAGGCTCCGTCAGAACAGCTTTTGGCTGGCGGGGCGGGCGGCTCCGGATTGGGAGCCGCCGGGGGGCGGGAACTCAGTAGTCGATCGGGTCGCGCAGGATCGGGCAGGTCATGCAGTGGCCGCCGCCACGGCCACGGCCCAGTTCACTGGCACTGATGGTGACCACTTCGACACCGGCCTTGCGCAGCAGGGTGTTGGTGTAGGTGTTGCGGTCGTAGCCGACCACCACGCCGGGCTCCAGGCAGACAACGTTGTTGCCGTCGTCCCACTGCTCGCGCTCGGCTTCGAAGGCGTCGCCGCCGGTTTGCACCACACGCAGTTTCTTCAGGTTGAGGGACTCGGCCACCACGGAGATGAAGTCCTTGTCTTCGCGTCGGATGTCGATGCCGTACGGACGGCTTTCATCCGGACGCAGGACGAAGGGCACGATTTCCTTGACCACTTCGGGGAAGACGGTGACCAGGTCGCGGTTGCAGAAGGTGAACACGGTGTCCAGGTGCATGGCGGCGCGGGATTTGGGCAGGCCGGCAACGACGACTTTCTGCGCCGCGCCCTTGCTGAACAGCGATTGGGCCAGTTGGCCGATGGCTTGGCGGGAAGTGCGCTCGCCCATGCCGATCAGTACAACGCCGTTACCGATGGGCATTACGTCACCGCCCTCGAGGGTGGACATCCCGTGGTCCTTGTCGGGGTCGCCGTACCAGACCTCGAACTCGGCCTCGGTGAAGGTCGGGTGGAACTTGTAGATGGCGGTGGTCAGCAGGGTTTCCTGGCGACGGGCCGGCCAGTACATCGGGTTGAGCGTCACACCGCCGTAGATCCAGCAGGTGGTGTCACGGGTGAACTGGGTGTTGGGCAGCGGTGGCAGGATGAAGCTCGAGTGGCCCAGGTAGTCGCGATACATCTTGATGGCGCTGACGCCTTCGCTTTCCGGCAGGTCAGAGCCGGCGACGCCGCCGATGAGGAATTCGGCGATCTTGCGCGGCTCCAGGCCTTCGATCCAGGAGCGCACTTCATTGACCAGGCCGACGCCGACCTGATCGTTGGTGAGCTTGCGATCGAGAATCCACTTCAGGGCTTCCTTGTTCTGCACGATGTCGGTGAGCAGGTTGTGCATTTCCAGTACATCGATGCCGCGCTCACGCATCTTGGTGACGAAGTCGAAGTGGTCGCGCTTGGCCTGGTTTACCCAGATCACGTCATCGAACAGCAGCTCGTCGCAGTTGTTGGGGGTCAGACGCATGTGCGCGAGCCCCGGCGAGCAGACCATTACCTTATGCAATTTGCCGGCTTCCGAATGAACGCCGAGTTTGACTTTGGACATGGCAGGTCTCCTTACGAGTTACAGGGTCAGGAAGCCGTCGTAGAGCCCGTAGGCCGCTACGAGCGCGCCGATTACCACGGCGGCGAAGATCAGCTTCTCGACATTGGTGAATACCGGTTGGCCAACTTCCCGTTTGGCCTTGGCAAAGAGGATCACGCCCGGTGCATAGAGCAGGGCGGAGAGCAGCAGGTACTTCACGCCACCGGCATAAAGCAACCAGACGGCGTAGACCAGGGCGATGGCGCCGATGATTAGGTCCTTGCTCCGGTCCTTGGCATCCTGCTCGTAGGTTTCGCCGCGCAGGGGCAACAGCACCGCATAGGCAGCGGACCAGAGGTAGGGCACCAGGATCATGGAAGTCGCCAGGTAGATCAGCGACAGGTAGGTGCTGGCGCTGAACAGCGTGATGATCAGGAACAGCTGCACCATGGCGTTGGTCAGCCACAGCGCGTTGGCCGGCACCTGGTTGGCGTTCTCCTTGCGGATGAAGGCCGGCATGGTGTGGTCCTTGGCCGCGGCGAAAAGGATCTCGGCGCAGAGCAGCACCCAGGAAAGCAGGGCACCGACCAGGGAGATGACGAGGCCGACGCTGATCAGCACAGCGCCCCAGTGGCCGACCACGTGCTCGAGCACCGCCGCCATGGACGGGTTCTGTAGCTTGGCCAGTTCCGGCTGAGTCATGATGCCGAGCGACAGTACGTTCACCAGTACCAGGAGCAGCAGCACGATGATGAAGCCCAGCACGGTGGCCTTGCCCACGTCGCTGCGCTTCTCGGCGCGTGCGGAGAAAATGCTCGCGCCTTCAATGCCGATGAACACCCAGACGGTGACCAGCATCATGTTGCGAACCTGATTCATCACGCTGCCCAGCTCGATGTTCTTCGAGCCCCAGATGTCAGCGGTGAAAATGTCCAGCTTGAAGGCGAACAGGCAGATGAGGATGAACAGGAACAGCGGCACCACTTTGGCGACGGTAGTCACCATGTTGATGAAGGCTGCTTCCTTGATCCCGCGGAGTACCAGGAAGTGCACGGCCCAAAGGACGATGGAGGCACCGATGATGGCCGCGAGCGTGTTGCCTTCCCCGAAGATCGGGAAGAAGTAGCCCAGGGTGCTGAACAGCAGCACGAAGTAGCCGACGTTGCCCAGCCAGGCGCTGATCCAGTAACCCCAGGCCGAAGAAAAGCCCATGTAGTCGCCGAAGCCCGCCTTGGCGTAGGCATAAACCCCGCCGTCGAGGTTCGGCTTGCGATTGGCCAGGGTCTGGAAGACGAATGCCAGGGTGAGCATGCCCACCGCGGTGATGCCCCAGCCGATGAGAATGGCGCCGACGTCGGCACTGGCTGCCATGTTCTGCGGTAACGAGAAAATACCCCCGCCCACCATTGAACCGACAACCAGGGCCACTAAGGCACCTAGTTTAAGTTTGTCGGACGATTCTGACATTTTGCACCTCCATCCGGAGTAGGAACTGTGCCTATTGAGCGCGTGGTCTGTTGACTGCGTTCTGATCCAGATCAATAGCTAGCTAATGAGTCATGCGGACAATTTCCTTACTGTCGTAGATGGGAGGGAGGTACTGCGAATCGCTGCCCAGAAACGAGCAATCTAGAGGGTTTGGCATGCCATCCTGAGCGATGCCTAATACAAACTAGCCGGTTTTGCCGGGCCTTCAAGTTGCAACTTGCACGAAGTGGATTCCTACAGCTAACCACCATATTTCATGTAGGAAATTACATATTTGTGCATGGTTATTTCGCTATAAGGGGCGATTTTTTAATTAGGAAGTGGTTGAAATTTCGACAGGAGGGAGCACGTTCAAAGTAGGGCCTATTGCCATTAGGCAAGACTCTGTTGGACGAATCCCGGCCTATGAACTAGCGCTGGATTATCAACTCGAAAAACGTGAAAAAGGCCAGTTCGTGAGCTTCGAACTGCATGGGCAAATCGCCGGAAAGCCGGTGCGGGAGCACTTTTCCTTACACGGCGATGTCGCCTACAACTTTCTTCACAGTGCTGGACTGCGCCTGCGCAAATACGGCCTCCGGCCAGGGCTTGCCGCGATGCCCGAACTGCGTGCCGACTTCGAAAAGGCCTATGCCGACCTGCGCGAGCGGCTGGGCGTTGTGCCCGGCCAGTCGGTGGACCTGGAGCGCGTCATGCTCGAGCGCCCATGGGCACCCGGAAATGAAGAAGCCCGGCACATGGCCGGGCTTCGATCACCCTGCGGGTAGCTGGGTGGTGCCCTTGGGCTTGGCCCGTGGGCGTCGAGAGGAGAACCCCTTGGCTGGCTTGTGGCCGGCTTGGGGAGAGGCCAGACCCTGGCGGGCCCATCCTCCTGACCCTGCGCAACGCAGGGATTGCCATTCTTGCGGCAAGCCTTGTGCCACTGTGTGGCGGCCGCTCTATTCCGGGTTCCTTCGTGGCTAAGGCGAGCGATTTGTGAGCGGAATCTTGCCGATCAATCCTGCTCCTCTGCGGGATTCCCGCCACTGAAGCTGAGGCTGTGCTTGCGCAGTTTGTCCGAGAGCGTCTTGCGTGGCAGGCCGAGTGCTTCGGCCACGCTGCGCAGCGAGCCATGGGGGCGGGTCAGTTCCGCAGCGATCAAGGCGCGCTCGAAGGCCTCGACCTGTTCACTGAGGCCACCTTCCACTTTCGGCAGGTCGGCGGGCGTGTTGTCCAGATTCAGGTCCAGACCCAGTGCGAAGCGCTCCGCGGCGTTCTGCAGCTCACGCACGTTGCCCGGCCAGCCGTGGGTCAGCAGCAGGGCGCGCTGGCTGCTGTCGAGGCTGCGCTGGGCCATGCCGTGGCGGTTGCGGGCAGCGTCGGCGAAATGCTGGAACAGTGTCAGGGCGTCCTCACCGCGCTCGCGCAGGGGCGGAATACGCAAGCTGGCAACGTTGAGGCGGTAGTAGAGGTCTGCGCGGAAGCGACCCTGGTCGGCGGCGTGGCGCAGGTCTTCCTTGGTGGCAGCGATCACGCGGATATCCAGAGGGATCAACTGGTTGGCGCCAAGGCGCTCCACCACGCGCTCCTGCAGCAGGCGCAGAAGCTTGACCTGGACGTCCAGGCTCATGCTTTCGATCTCATCGAGGAACACCGTGCCGCCGTTGGCGAATTCGAACTTGCCGATGCGGCGCTTTTGCGCACCGGTGAATGCGCCTTGCTCGTGGCCGAACAGCTCGCTCTCCACCACCGATTCGGCCAAGGCTCCGGCATTGATGGCGACGAAGGGGCCGTCGCGGCGCGCCGACAAATCGTGCAGGGCACGCGCCACCACTTCCTTGCCGGCTCCGGTCTCACCCAGGATGAGCACGTCGGCATTGGTGGCGGCGAGGGCGCCGATCTGCTCGCGCAAACGCTGCATGGCGGGTGATTGCCCCACCAGTCGGCCGCTCAGTTGCTGGCGATCGGACAGGGCCATGCGCAGGCTGCGGTTTTCCAGCACCAGGCGGCGCAGGTCCAGGGCGCGGTGCACGCTGTCCAGCAACTGGTCGCTGGGGAAAGGCTTTTCCAGGAAGTCATAGGCACCTGCTCGCATGGCCTGGACGGCGAGCGGAACATCGCCATGGCCAGTGATCAGCAGTACCGGCAGGTCAGGATCTCGCTCACGCAGTTGCTTCAGCAGCTCGAGGCCGTCGATGCCGGGCATGCGGATATCGGTGACCACCACGCCCGGCCAATCCTTGTCGATCTTCTCTGCCACGCCCTGGGCGTCGCCGAGGGTTTGCACCTTGAGACCGGCCAGGTCGAGGGTCTGGCTGAGGGCCTGGCGCAGGTGCGGGTCGTCGTCGATCAGCAGCACCTGGGTTCGGGCATCAAGGGCGGTGGTCATGCAGAGAGGTCCTCAGGAGGCTGTGGGATGACGCCGGGGGCGGCGTTGCGCATGCGCAGTGTGAGCAGGGCGCCACCGTCGGGGTGGTTGGCGAACAGCAACTCGCCACCGAGGGCGCGCATCAGGCTATCGCAGATGGCCAGCCCCAGGCCAAGGCCCTGAGCGCTGGTCTTGGTGGTGAAGAAGGGCTCGCGGGCATGGCGCAGGGCCTCTTCGGAAAAGCCGGGGCCGTTGTCGCGCAGGTGCAGCTCCACGCCGTCGGCGGTGGTTTCGGCGCTCAGCCAGATGCGGCGAGGCTGGGGCTTTTCCTTGAGCGCATCGAGGGCATTGGCGAGCAGATTGCCGAGCACCTGGCGCAGACGGGTTTCACCGGCCTGGACCCACAGCGGTGCGTCTGGCAGATCGCGGATCAATTCCACATCCATGGCTCGGCGGCGCTGAGCGACTAGGGCCAGGGCATCGTCCAGGGCGGGCTGCAGAGCGACGCTTTCCGGGGCGTGGCGATCGCGGCGGGCGAAGGCGCGCAGGTGCGCGATAATCGAGGCCATGCGGCCGGTCAGCTCGCTGATCTGGCGCAGGTTGCCGCGAGCATCATCGATGCGTTGGTGGTCCAGTAGCACCCCAGCGTTGTCGGCGTAGCTACGGATCGCCGCCAGGGGCTGGTTCAGCTCGTGACTGATGCTCGCCGACATGGTGCCCAGGGCGGACAGCTTGCTCGCCTGCACCAGCTCGTCCTGGGCGCTGACCAGCTCCTGCTGGGCCTGCTCGCGCTCCAGTACCTCGTCCTTCAGGCGGCTGTTCAGCGCCTCGAGGTCCTGGGTGCGTTCCAGCACGCGCATTTCCAGCTCGCGGCGGGCACTGGCGTCGAGGGCTATTCGATCGAGGTAGTGGCGGCGGCGTTGCATCATCAGGCCGAGCAGCAGCAGCAGGGTCAGCAGGGAGGCGCCACCGATGGCGACCGTGATGGTCACCTGGCGGTCGACGAGCTGGCGTGGGGCCAGGATGCTGGCGGTCAGCCCGGTTTCGCGGAGCTCGCGGCTCTGGGTGAGCCAGGCGTTGTCGTCCAGCTTCAGTGGTGGCGGCGCCTGGGTCGGGTAGGGCTGGTTGGCGACTATGGCTGCACGTTCGGCGTTATCCAGCGGGCGGGTGGCATGGAAGCGCCAGTCGCTGCGCGAGGAGATGATCACCACGCCGTTGGCATCAGTCACCATGAGCTGCTCCGGGGTCTTGCCCCAGAGGGTTTCGGCGTCGTCCAGATCCACCTTCACCACGAGAATGCCGATGATCCGCGAGCCATTGCGCACCGGGCTGGCGAAGAAGTAACCGCGCTTACGCGAGGTGGTACCGAGGCCGAAGAAGCGCCCCTGCTTGCCTGCGAGTGCTTCGCGGAAATAGGGGCGGAAGGTGAAGCTGCGGCCGACGAAACTGTCTGACTGATCCCAGTTTGAGGAGCTCAGTGTGAGGCCGGCGGGGCTCATCAGGTAGATCACATCGGCCCCTGTGTCCTTACGGACCTCCGCCAGCACTCGGTTGGCTTCGGCCTGCAGGGTTGCGCTGTCCGGAGCGGCCAGAAGGTCACGCAGCGGCGGCAGGTCGGCCAGGATGGGCGGCAGCACCTCGTATCGGTGCAGGGTGCCCAACAGGTTGGCGACGTACAAATCGAGGGTCTGGCGATTCTGCTCAGCCAGAGAATCACTGTAGTAGCGCTCGCTGAAATGCTGCAGCGGCCAGAACAGTGGCGCCAGCAGCAGCGCCAACAGCACCAGGCTGCGCCAGCGTGGGCGGTGGGGGATTGGGGTGGCAGTCATGCGGTCACTGTGCGCCGGTCGATGAGGCGCATTATGGCATCGACGCCCGGTGCCGGTGATGTGGCAGATACGAGAGGTGGTAAAGCGAGGGGAGGAGCGAACTCCAGGCTCAGTCCTCCCCAAGGAGTCAGCGTGGCTGGCGCAGGCACTCTGCCAAGGCAGTGCGCCAGTCCGGCAGGCTGACCTGCCAGTCCTGCGCCAGCTTGCGGCCGTCCAGACGCGAGTTCAGGGGGCGCTTGGCGGGCGTCGGGTACTCGCTGGAAGGAATGGGCACCAGGCGCGCGCAGGGTTTGCCGGCAGCTTTCAACTGGTCAGCAATCGCGCTGGCGAAGCCGAACCAGGATGTCTCGCCCTGATTGGTCAGGTGGTAGATGCCCCAATTGCGGTTGCCCGCCTGCCACTTGTCAATCAACTGGCTAGTGGCTTGCGCAATGCTGCCAGCCCAGGTCGGCGCCCCCACCTGATCATCCACGACTCGCAGCTCTTCGCGCTCCTGCAGCAGGCGCTGCATGGTGAGCAGGAAGTTGCGCCCATGCAGTGAATACACCCAGCTGGTACGGAGAATCAGGTATTGCCCGCCGACAGCCTGGATCGCCTGCTCGCCAGCGAGCTTGCTCTGGCCGTAGACGCCCAGCGGATGGGGGGCGTCCGCTTCGGTATAGGCCGCGGTGCCGCTGCCATTGAACACGTAGTCGGTGGAGTAGTGGAACAGCGGGATACCGAGCGCCGCAGCTTCCTCTGCCAGCACGCGCGGCGCGGTGGCATTGAGGGCGAAGGCGGCTTCCGGCTCGCTCTCGGCCAGGTCCACGGCTGTATGGGCGGCGGCATTGATCAGCAGGTCGGGCGCTTCGCCACGCACCCGCTGACGGATCTGCTCTGGATCGGCAAGGTCGAGTTGGTCACGACCGAGGGCAGTGACCTCGGCCTTGCCGGCCAGGACGCGTTTCAGCTCGCGAGCGACCTGGCCGCTGCTGCCATTGACGAGGATCTTCATTCGAAAACGTCCGCGTCCTTGAAGCTGGCACCGGCCTGGTCCTTGGCGGAGAGCTGCGGGGCCTCCGCAAACGGCCAGTCGATGGCGAGGTCCGGATCATCCCAGCGAATGCAGCGCTCGTGCTCGGGCGCGTAGTAGTCGGTGGTCTTGTAGAGGAACTCGGCGTACTCGCTCAGTACCAGGAAGCCGTGGGCGAAACCTTCGGGTACCCAGAGCTGGCGCTTGTTCTCGGCGGAGAGGTGGACACCCACCCAGCGGCCGAAGGTAGGCGAGTTGCGGCGAATGTCCACCGCCACGTCGAATACCTCGCCGTGGACCACCCGCACCAACTTGCCCTGCGCCTGCTGCAGTTGATAGTGCAGGCCACGCAGGACACCGCGCTGGGAGCGCGAGTGGTTGTCCTGGACGAACTCGCGCTCGACACCGGCGGCTTCCGCGAAATTGCGGGCGTTGAAGCTTTCGTAGAAGAACCCGCGCTCGTCTCCGAACACCGTGGGTTCGAGGATCAATACGCCAGGGAGTGCAGTGGCTACCACTTTCATTCGACTTCACCTGCCAGCTTGTACAGATACTGGCCGTAGCCCGTTTTTCCGAATGCCTTGGCCTGGCTTATCAACTGGGTCTTGTCGATCCAGCCATTCTGGAAGGCGATCTCTTCCAGGCACGCGACCTTCAGGCCCTGGCGGTGCTCGATGGTTTGCACGTACTGGGCTGCTTCCAGCAGGCTGTCATGGGTGCCGGTATCGAGCCAGGCGAAGCCACGACCCAGGCGCTCGACGCGCAGGTCGCCACGGTGAAGATAGGCATTGTTGACATCGGTGATCTCGAGTTCGCCGCGAGCGGAAGGCTTCACCGCCTTGGCGATTTCAATCACGTCATTGTCGTAGAAGTACAGGCCAGTGACGGCGTAGCTGGAGCGAGGCTTCAGCGGCTTCTCCTCGATGGAGATCACGCGATTGCTGTTGTCGAACTCAACGACACCAAAGCGCTCGGGGTCATTCACCCAGTAGCCGAAGACCGTTGCACCAGACGAATTGCTGGCGGCGCGCTTGAGCTGGTCGGAGAAATGCTGGCCGTGGAAGATGTTGTCGCCAAGGATCAGGCAAACCGAGTCGTCGCCGATGAATTCTTCGCCAATGAGGAAGGCCTGTGCCAGGCCATCGGGGGAGGGCTGGACGGCATAGCTGATGGCGACGCCGAACTGACTCCCGTCTCCCAGCAGATTGCGATACTGCGGCAGGTCGTGGGGTGTGGATATCAGCAGGATCTCGCGAATTCCGGCGAGCATGAGGACCGAAAGCGGATAGTAGACCATCGGTTTGTCGTAGATCGGCAGCAACTGCTTGGACACCCCCAAGGTGATCGGATGCAGTCGGGTACCGGAACCACCGGCGAGAATTATCCCTTTCATGCTGTTGCTCCCAGTCTTTCTCGTTGATAGCTGCCGTCCTGAACGCGTCGGCACCATTGCAGATTGTCCAGATACCACTCAACGGTCTTGTGCAGGCCTGTCTCGAAGGTCTCGGCCGGCACCCAGCCCAGCTCCCGCTCGATCTTGCTGGCGTCGATGGCATAGCGCAGGTCGTGGCCCGGGCGGTCCTTGACGAAGGTGATCAGCTCTTCGAAGCGGGAGATGCCAGACGGCTTCTGCGGCGCGAGTTCGTCCAGGAGGCCGCAGATGGTGCGCACCACATCGAGGTTCTTCTGCTCATTGTGGCCACCGATGTTGTAGGTCTCCCCCACCGTGCCGCGCGTGACCACTTCCACCAATGCGCGGGCATGGTCTTCGACGAACAGCCAGTCACGCACCTGCTGGCCGTCGCCATAGACAGGCAGCGGCTTCCCTTCGAGCGCGTTGAGGATGATCAGCGGGATGAGCTTTTCAGGGAAATGGTAGGGACCATAGTTGTTCGAGCAATTGGTCAGCAGCACGGGCAGGCCATAGGTGCGATTCCAGGCGCGAACCAGGTGGTCGGACGCGGCCTTGCTGGCGGAGTAGGGCGAGCTGGGGGCATAGGGCGTCGTTTCCGTGAACAGATCGTCGACGCCGTGAAGGTCACCGTAGACCTCGTCGGTGGAGATGTGGTGGAAGCGGAAGGCCGCCTTGCGTTGCTCATCCAGTCCCAGCCAGTAGGCCCTTACGCTCTCCAGCAAGCTGTAGGTGCCGACGATGTTGGTCTGAATGAATGCCGCGGGGCCGTCGATGGAGCGGTCCACGTGGGATTCGGCGGCAAGGTGCATCACCGCATCAGGCTGGAAGCTCGCCAAGGCAGCGCCCACGGCCGCACTGTCTGCGATGTCGGCCTGCAGGAAACCATAGCGGGGATTGCTGGCAACCGACTCGATGGATTCCAGATTGCCCGCGTAGGTGAGCTTATCGATGTTGAGCACTTCGTGCTCAGTGCCAGCGATCAGATGGCGGATTAGTGCTGAGCCGATAAATCCGGCTCCTCCAGTAATAATGATTCGCATTTATAACCTGACTCGTACTGATACGGAGACTGGGAAGCCGATGGCGGCAGCCAGTTTCATATTGCTGTTGGGCAGGCGCTGACGCACCGGCAAGAGAAATCGCTCTAATCCTGGGACAGGTCCGGCGGGCGAAGATGGTAGCATAACGGCCGCCTTGAAGACGTTCTGTCGGGACAGGTTGACAGCAAACCGCCATAAAAGGCTTTCTGGTGGTTATTACGTGGTCGGAAATGTGCCATTCGACAGGGCTTCGCAGCGACGCTGTGCGAGCATTTACAAGTAGCAGTTGGGAAATTGAAAAGTACTGATTCGTCTTTTTTGCCTGCGAATATCTAAAGGAATTTACGCCCTGCGTCAATCGAGAGAATTCATGGCTTATGTGTCGAAACATAAATCCACGCAGTGCAAACTTATTTTGTAATGTGAGTCCAGAGCGCTGCTGAAGGTTTTGGTTTTACACTGATAGTTCCTGATCTTGCAGCAGCTTTTATGTGTTTTATTCAGCGAAATACAAGAGCAGAGAAGCGCTAAGGGAATGTGTGGCGCGTTCTTGTTCGACCGTGGCAATCGTCCCATTGTGTGCACAAGATTCGTTCGAAAGCTCCCGCGGGTGCACGTATCTGGCTCTGATTGAGAGTCTCGAGGCAGATTCAGGTTTGGTTATGATTACGTTTTTTGTCTGGGGGGCTGTGACAACCCATGGGCGGTGGATCGTCCCACTCTTTCCTGACGCGTCCGGCATGGATCGTGCTGGGGTTCACGGCTGTGCACTAATAGGAAGGATCTGCGGATGAGTTTTCAACTGAAGCAGTTGGCATGGAATACGGGAATTGATGGAAAAAATGCTACCGTGGCCTATCCGCTTTTGGAGAGCAGGGTGGCGATCCTGCTGTGCACGTACCAAGGCCAGCGATACCTGTCGGAGCAATTGAGTTCGATTGAGCGGCAGAATCACGCGAACTGGATCGTCTGGGCTTCGGATGATGGCTCGCGTGACGATACCCGGGCAATACTCGAGTGTTTCCAGGAGCGATGGGGCAAAAGCCGGGTGTCGATTCAGTCGGGGCCGGCCGGTGGGTTTGCCGCGAACTTCCTGTCGTTGGTATCGAATACCGAAGTCTCTGCCGACTATTATTCGTTTGCCGATCAGGATGATATCTGGGAGCCAGTCAAGGTAGAGCGCGCGGTCGACTGGTTGCGCAGCATTCCAAGCCATATTCCGGCGTTGTATTGCGCGAGAACAACCCTGGTGGATGAAGAGAACCGTGAAATCGGATTCTCTCCCTTCTTTGGCAAGCCTCCTTGTTTTGCCAATGCCTTGGTCCAGAACATAGGTGCGGGCAACACCATGGTGTTCAATGAAGCGGCCCGCAATATCCTTCGTCGTGCCGGCGATATCGATGTGGTTTCTCACGATTGGTGGGTTTATCTGGTCGTCAGCGGGTGTGGCGGTAGGGTTTATTACGACTCCAGTCCTTCGCTCCGCTATAGGCAGCATGGTCGGAATCTGATCGGAAGTAACATGGGTATCTGCGCCCGTGCTGCGCGAGTCCAGATGATGCTTGCGGGTGTCTTCCGTGAATGGAATGACAGAAATGTGCGTGCTCTGGAAAAAGTGCGCGATGAATTGACCCCGGAAAGTAAGAGGGTACTTGATTTGTTTCTAGAGGCAAGGGCCGGAAGTTTCTTGCCGAGAGTCAAAGGGCTCATCAAGTCCGGAGTACACCGTCAGACCTTTATGGGTAACCTGGGTCTGATACTTGCTGCCGTGTTTGGAAAAATATGATTCGGATACCTGAGGCAAGCGCTGTCATCGCTCCTGCAGGTACTGTTGTTTTTGTAGTGGAATTTATTTCATGGGATATGCGTTTGTTATTCCGCCATGCTCCATCGCTTGGCGAATGTGTGGAATGTCACGAGATTCCTGGTGAAAAACAAATGTGCGCGTTGGCGGGCTGGTTAAATTGAAAGTGGCGACTGGTTATATTTCATATCTTGCATCTAATTCCAGATCGATACTTGAAATGGTCTGGAATGAGTTCAATAACAAGTACCTGGCGTCCTACCTTGGATTGTTCTGGGCGTTCGCGCAGCCTGTCTCCCTGATTGTCGTGATATGGCTGGTTTTCGAGTTGGGCCTTCGCCAAACGAATGAGAACGGCCCTCCCTTTCCACTATGGCTCGCCACTGGCTTGCTGCCCTGGCTTTTCCTGGTCGAGTCGATAAACGGCTGTTGCAACTCCATCGTCGGGAAAAGGTTTCTCGTGCGTCGAGTGTCTTTCCGCATAAGTTTATTGCCAATAATCAGCGTGCTCGTGGCGCTTATTGTCCACCTGGTGCTGGTTTCCCTGCTTCTGAGTGTCCTCGCGCTGATGGGGATTGGGCCGAGTATCTATTGGATTCAGATTCCGTACTTCATGCTCTGTGCGCTTGTGCTTGTGCTCGGAGGCGGGTGGTTGATTTCCGCGCTGGTGGTTTTCATTAGCGACATAAAGTACCTCGTTGCCATATGTATCCAGTTTGGCTTCTGGTGCACTCCTATCGTCTGGGGGCTGGACAGGCTACCTGAGAAATATCAGGTCATCGCCTTTGTAAACCCCGCGGCTTATATAGTCGATGGCTACAGAAAGTCGCTGTTCGGACAAGAGTGGTTCTTCTCTTCCGGTTGGACCCATACCCTGGCCTTCTGGGCATGGGCGGTTATTGTCGCGATTGTTGGTGCCACTGTCTTTCGTCGGCTTCGACCACATTTTGCAGATGTAATATGACGAACACTGATGATGTTGTTATATCGATTTGCGGTCTGCGCAAATCGTATAAGGTTTATCGCAAGAACATCGATCGCCTCAAGGAGGCCCTCGATCCGCGCCGTCGTACTTATCACAAGGAGTTTGACGCGCTGAAAGGGGTTGGTCTTTCCATACGGCGAGGAGAGATTGTCGGGATACTTGGAAGCAACGGGAGTGGCAAAAGTACCCTGCTCAAGATCGTGGCCGGCGTGCTTCGACAGTCGGAAGGAAAGGTCAAGGTGAATGGTTCCGTTTCGGCACTGCTGGAGTTGGGCGCGGGCTTCAATCCGGAGCAGAGCGGGCTGGAGAACATCTATCTCGCGGGTGTCTTGCGTGGTGTGCCGCGCAAGGTAATGAGGAAAAAGCTCGATGAGATCGTAGAGTTTGCCGACATTGGCGAGTTCATTCACCAGAAAACCAAATTCTACTCCAGCGGTATGTTCGCCAGGCTCGCCTTTGCCGTATCCATTCATGTGGACCCGGACATCCTGATTATCGATGAGGCACTAAGTGTGGGCGATGCCGCTTTCAAGAGAAAGTGTTTTGCCAAGTTGGAAGATTTTCGCAAGGCAGGAAAAACCATCCTGCTCGTGTCTCACTCCGAGGCAGCGATCACCGAGATGTGCAACAGGGCTGTGCTGATCGATCGCGGGGAAGTGCTGGCGGATGGTCCGGTGAAGGAAACGATCACCAGTTATCTCAAACTGATGAACGCAAAAGGCGAGAAGAGAAAGGAAATCCGCGAGGGGATCGTTGCCGGCCAGCTTCTCTCCCCAGCCGTAGACCAGGCCAAGGGCAGCACCCCCGATGCAGCTCAGCAGCAACGAGCGGCTGACTCGGAGGAGCTCTTTCTGGAGGGGCTCCGCCCTAAGAGCACGGTTGAGTACCCTGCAGAAGGTGCACGATTGCTCAATGTCAGGATTGAAACCCTGGAGGGACGCAGGGTCAATCGACTGGTGCATGGCAAGCGTTACCGATACGTATACGAGATTGAATTCCACTGCTTATCCCAGAATGTGTCGTTTGGGATGATGATCAAAACGACTCAGGGGACTGCCTTGTGCGGAGGGAGTTATCCGCAGAAAGATACCTGGATTCGAGAAGTTGCAGCTGGAGAAGTCAGGGCGGTTACTTGGGAGTTCGACTGCCTGCTAGAGGAAGGAACCTACTTTACGAACTGTGGGGTAATGGCCGATCGGGAAGGGGAGCGGAGCTACCTCCATCGGATACTCGACGCCTATATGTTTCAAGTGGCACCCCGTGCAGATCGGATCACAACGGCTTGGGTGAATCTCGGTCTGACCGCGAGATATGATGAGAAGGTAGTGACATGAGGAAGTGCTTGCTTGTCCTGGGGATGCACCGAAGCGGAACCTCCGCCATGGGCGGGGCGCTGAACTGCGCAGGCGTCTCCATGGGGCGAGAGTTGCTAGGTGCCGCTGCCGATAACAAGAAGGGATACTTTGAAAGTAAAGCGATTCAGGTATTCCACGACAGGCGTCTTCTGCCTCGAATTGGCCGTGATTGGAAGTCCGTGTCACCACTCCCCGCAGCGGGATGGGAATCCAGCGAAGCTGTGGCCGATCTGGTGGCCGAAGCCAAGGAAATCATCCTGGACGAATTTGGCGACTCGGCTCTTTTCGGCATAAAGGATCCCCGGATTTCTCTGCTCGTTCCCTTCTGGATGAAAGTTTTTAATGAACTTGGGATCAGCGTTTGTGTAGTTATCCAGTATCGTCACCCCATCGAAGTTGCGGGGTCCCTGCTGAGCAGGAACAAAACGACTATCGAACAGGGAGTGGCTCTCTGGCTGGAACATGTCATCAATGCGGAGAGATTTACCCGCAATGTTCCCAGGGTATTTACCCACTATCAGGATCTGCTTGATGATCCTGCTGCCATGCTGCAACGGATCGCCAAGGGTCTCGATATCGAATGGCCGAGTCCGGCTGACGAAACTGCGGAAAAGCTGGACAAGTTTCTCGAAAAAAACCTGCGTCACCAGTTGAACGTGGGTGAGCAGAGCATCAGCGAGTTGCCGGAGATAGTTTCCAGGATCTACTCCGCGCACATGCTGGCGATTTCTCAAGGTTGCAACGAAGACAGTGTTCTAGGCACCTTCGACGAGTTGAACCTCGCCTATGAAGGATCACAGAAGTTCTTCAGTGACGCTGCCTTGTTGGCCGGCCTGCGTGAGGCGGAGCTCTTCTTTGATGAAGGAGAAGGGTTCAGCCAGTCGCGGCGAGATAGCCGATACTTTTCAGTGGACTCAAGCGAGAGGGTGTCGCTCGAGTTCGACCTTCCCCGCGACGGAGTCGTCGACGTCAGGCTCGATCCCTGCTCGGAAAGTGTAATTGCCGAGTTGTGCGATGTTGAGCTGCTGTATGACGAACGCCCTGCGGAAAGTATAAAGAAGTATATAAGAACGAACGCAGTGTATCGTTGGGGGGATGTATATTTCTTTGCTGGAGGGGACCCGCAGATCAGATTCAAGGGGCTGGCACAGGAGCACTTCGATGGTGCTTGCAAGGTTCGCGTGAGTTTTGATGTTCTGCAGAGCGGCGACCGTTCCGAGAGAATAATCTCTCCGGTTCATCACCTGTTTTCGGAAGTCAGAAAGCACCAGAAGGAACTCGAAGAAGTACGGGTTGGGCAAGAGCAGCTGAAGTCTGAACGGGACGTTGCGGTCAGCGACAAAGCCCGCGCGGACGTTGAAATCTCCAGGCTCTCCGGCGAGACGACTGCGCTGAAGGGGCGCATCGAGTTGTTCAAGACCAAGCTCGAGCAGGCGCAAGAGCAGAACGCGAATGAGCGCGCGGCCAGTCAGCGGCTGAATGAGCTCGTGCAGGAAAAGGATCGCTCCCTGCAGCTGGCGGTGGATCTGGCGAAAGAACTCGATCTGGCCGCCACCGAAGCACGCGCTGCTGCTGCGGCGAAGGGCGCGGAGGCCGAGCAGGTGAAGGCGAACAGCCAGCTTGAGTTGGCTGCGGCAAACGATCGCATAGCGCAATCCATGCAGGCATTGCGTGAGAGCACGGAGGCCAACGAGCAGCAGAGGATGGAGAATCTCCGTCTGGGTGGCGAGCTTGAGGCCGCTCATCAGCTGCATCAGCAGGTCACCGAGGCCAACCAGAATCTGATCAACGCCAACACGGTGCAACGTGAAGAGCTGAGTGCTTTGAACGAGGCGCGCGTCCGTTTGAGCACTTCGCTTGAGGAGTTGCAAGGTACGCATCAGCAGGGGCTCGATGCCAATGCACGGCTCAAGCAGGCGCTGGCCGCCGCGCAAGGAGAAGCTAAGGGAACCGAGGCTCTGCTGCAGGACTCGCGTCGCGAATCCGAGGGCCGTGCGCAGCAGCTGATTCAATGCAAGGACGAGCTGACGCTCTTGCAGAAGGAGATTGATACGCGCGAGCGAATGTTGCAGGACGCTTCGCTCGAAATACAGCGTACTCGTGCTTCCTTGCATGAAATGACAGAAGAGGCGGATAAGCTGCGTAGCCGATTGGCACGAGTCGGCTTGAGCAGAAGTTGGAGATATACCCGCATCCTGAGAAAAATATTAGGGAAAAAGGGGTGAAGGAATGAGCTACGGTGTGGGCCAAATGCGCGAATATATACGTAAGAAACGAATAGAGAAAAGCGGTCTGTTTGATCAGCATTTCTATGTATCGACATACACTGATGTCGTTGAAAGTGACCTTGATCCCCTCTCCCATTATTACTACATAGGTTGGAAGGAAGGGCGTAGGCCGAACCACTATTTCGACACGAACTGGTATTTGGCAAAGTATCCGGATGTGGTGCGCACCGGAGTGAACCCGCTTTATCACTATGCAAAGTATGGGATAAAAGAAGGGCGATACCCATCTGGCGAATTCACCGGGCGAAAAGCGCCTAACGCGGAAGAGTTGGCCGCCCATAAACCCGCCGCTCAGCGACGTTTTCATGTGGACAGCGCTGCTGTTGCGGCGCTACCACCCGTCGCCAAGCGAAATGAGCTGTCAGGCGGCGTCCAGGCTCTTCCGGTCGCTGGCAAGAACATGGCCATTTATATCCATGTCGCCAATGCGGATGACCTGGCCTTGGCGATGCCGTTCCTCGTCGATCAGACCGGGCAATACCGCGTCCATCTTTCCGCCGACAGTACCCAGTACGCGGCAGTCGTCGAGGGCGCGAAGAGGATATCCACGGATATCAAGGTGTCCGAGCTGGCGCAAGGGCGGAAGTGGTGGAGCTTGCTGCTGCCGCTGCTGAAGGCGGACCGGATGGAGTTCTTCTGCTGCATGAGTACTCAGCAGCTTCGCACCTGGCAGGATCAGGGCCTCAGTCGCTTGCACCAGGAACGGCTGATCGCCCTCAGCTTCCAGGGGCTGATCGGTTCCGAGGCAGTGCTTTCAAACGTCGTGGACGCCTTCGCGCAAAACCCCGATGTCTGGCTCATTGGCTCTGCGCTGTTCCATCGCCCCGTGGCCGCCGCAAGGGGCTTCGATCCTGCGGCTATTCATCCGATTCTGGATCGATGCTCTTCCAGCCTGGCGGGTGACTGGAGTTATTTTGCGAACCATATGTTCTGGGCGCGAATCGGCTTGCTGGAGGCGCTAGCGGAGCTACTCGAGGGCGTGTCCGAGGCTTCGGATCTGGAAGTCGCTGGCGCGGTAAGCCTGCTGCCATTGCTATCAGGGAAGAAGGTCGCGCTGCTTCACGCGCTCGATCGCTCGGCCCGGGCCCATGGGGTAGAGATACCGCAGTCTGGCGATGTTCCGTATACGAGCAGCTTGAAGAACACCATCATTCAAGAAATGAACCTGGGGCAGGACTACGATAGGCTTTTGTCGAGCGCCATGGTTGACCAGGAGTTCTATCGAACCCAGTGCGACCAGACCCAGTTCGAAAATTATGATGCGGTACTCCACTATCTCCGATTCGGTGCGCATCTGGGGCTGGACCCTAGCGAGAGTTTTTCCACCCGGAAGTACCTCTGGCGCTATCCGGATGTCGCACGAGCCGGCGTGAACCCCCTGGTTCACTACATAAAGTATGGAGCGGGCCGCCAGGCTACTCCCGTCTTGTCCAGCTCCCGGGGTGATGGTCGATATCGAGTCTTCGTGTCGTGCTGGCTGAAGAACAAGGAGTCGATACACGACGGGCTATTGGAGCTCTCCGAAAGGTTACTGGCCGATGGCGTGAGGACGACCTTCGTCACCAATGCTGCGACCTTGCTTTCGGAGCCCGGGGTCGAGGCGCTCTCGACGGACTTCCTGATTTCCAACCTGTACCCCAAGTTGTCTTCCTGCAACGTCAGTTTCCCCGATTGGTTGACAGAAATTGTGGAGATGACGAGGTGTTGGGAAGAGGTAATGATGACGTCGGGAGGCGCGGGAGGAGACGTCGGCATTGAAGCGCGAGTCAGATCCGCTTACGCCTTCTGGAAAGTACTTTTTGAAGAGTTCAAGCCGCGGATGATGCTTATCTGGGGCAGTACTGCGCCGCTGAGCAAGCTCCACTACAGACTCTGCCAGGATCTTTCCGTTCCTTCGCTGATTATTGAGCGCGGGCATTTCCCTGGAACTATTTCGATTGACCTGCTTGCTCAGTTCGGGCGAGGCGGAATCAATCTCAGGCCTCACTCCGCCCTGCTCGCCAATGTGAACTGTTCGGAGAGTGACATTCGTCACTATGCTGAGTGGGTGCGCAAGAATCAGGAGTCGCCCTATTCGAGCAAGAACTCCAAGGAGAACGTAGAGGAACTACTGTCGACCTTCCGTGCCGAGCACCGGAAAATTGTCCTGTTCATTGGCGTCAACGACCTGGGATCGGGCACGGCTTATGCGGGACGGGTGGGAGTGGAGGAGCACTCGAGTTTGTTCAGTTCCTCCTTGCAGGCGTTCCACGCGGTCAGGGATGCGCTGCGCGCTATCGATCCAAAAGCGGTGCTCATGTTGAAGCCGCATCCGTCCGACAAGACGAACTATTCAGCTCTGCTTTCGGAAAGCGATGTCCTGGTGGACTCCCATAACATCAACTCGCTGATCGTGGCGGCTGATGTTTGCGTTTCCCTGTCCACTACGGCACTGGCCCGGTGCATGCTCGAAGCCAAGGCGACATTGAATGTCGGGATATCCGATATCAGCATGAAAGGTGCTGCCTATGAGTGCTCGAGTCTGACCGATATTCCTGTACAGCTCAGGGCTGCGTTGCATGGGGAAGGGCTCGAAGAGCGTAGCCGTAAGGGCTTTGCGTTTATTAAATATATATTTGAAGAGCAGTTGGTTGGTATCGATGAAACCACTCCTGCGAGACTCGACATAAGAGATCTGAGTGAATTCATCAGTGGCCGGATAGCATCGAACCTGGTCGTGGGTAAAGTTGATGAGCGACTTCAGGGGCGGAACTTGCTTCGCCGACTCTTCAATCCTGCCAATCCCATCTTCTACAAGGAAGACTACAGTACGGCCGGCGTGAAGCCCTCCCGTGGTGTGGATGTGGTCATTCCGGTGTACGGCGACGCCGCCATCACTAAGACATGCATAGATAGCGTGCTCCTGGCTAGGGGGCAGGATGATTACCGGATCGTCGTGATCTTCGACGCCAGCCCCTATGACGACGTCAAGGCGCTGCTGGAGGGCTATCGTTCGACGGAAGGCGTAGTCGTGCTTTTCAATCCCGTCAATGTGGGATATCCCGCTACAGCCAACAGGGGGATGGCCTACTCGCAGGATAGGGATGTCATTCTGCTCAATAGCGATACGCTCGTTACCCCAGGGTGGGTAAGCAGGCTGCAGCGCCATGCGTATTCGTCGGACGAGGTTGCCACCGTTACGCCGTTCTCGAACAATGCGTCCATTTTCAGCCTTGCAGACTTCCCGCGAGGCGCAGAGCTCCATGGCGGTCTCGAGGAAGTCGCGAGGGTGAATGAGGTACTGGCTTCTGCCGGCGGCGATACGATCGACGTGCCAGTGGGCCACGGCTTCTGCATGTACGTGAAGCGCACCGCGTTACGGGAACTGGGTTTCTTCGACGAAATTCTCTTTGGGCGGGGCTACAGCGAGGAAGTGGACTTTTGTCTGCGCGCCCGCAGTCTCGGCTTCAAGAACGTCTGCGCAACGGATGTGTATGTCGGCCATGTAGGTGGGGTGAGTTTCGCAGACACCGCCAATGCGCGGAAAGTGGCAGCTCGCAAGATAATCTCGGATAAATTCCCGGACTATTTCCCCGAGATCAAGAAATTTGTGAGTGCGGACCCGTTCGCCAGCTACAGAAAGCTAGTTTGAAAGAACTATTTTTGATGTTGAGTATTCTTGGTCGTGTTATTTGATCTCCGGCCACCAAAGGAGGAAACTTGGTGATTCCCGATCGTAAAAAGTTAACGGTGCTGGATTGCACACTCCGCGATGGCGGCTATTACAACAACTGGGATTACCCGACCGGCCTGGTTCGTCGCTATCTGGAGGTCATGAAGCGAGCGGGAATCGACTACGTGGAGCTTGGTCTGAGGACCGAGTCTGCGGATTCATTCGCCGGGCCGTACGCATTCACGGTCGATGAATGGATCAGGCACATTGGCGTTCCTGAAGGAGTGCGCGTCGGTGTGATGTGCAACGCCAAGGACCTCTTGAAAGGTGGCCCGGGTGCAGTAGAGCGATTTTTTGCGAAAGCTGAAGACTCTCCTGTCGAGCTGGTGCGAATCGCTGCTCATTTTTCAGAGATAGATAATTGCGCTGAAATTGTTCTGGCTCTGCATTCGCTGGGGTATCGAGTCGGCTTCAACTTCATGCAGTCGAATGGTCGCTCTGCAGAGGAACTGAGCAGCAAGGCCAGGCTGCTCTCCGAGTGGCCCGTCGATGTGCTTTATTTCGCCGATTCCATGGGGAACATGTCGGCGAAGGACGTTGCATTCATAGTTGCCGCCCTGCGCGATGGGTGGGACAGGGAGCTTGGCTTCCACGCTCACGACAATATGGGGTGTGCGTTGAGCAACTGCATGGCCGCCATCGAGCTGGGGGTGACCTGGATCGATGCGACGGTGCTGGGGATGGGGCGTGGCGCGGGTAACGCCCGGATAGAGAATCTCTTGCTGGCCCTTGCCGAAAATGGAGGTCATGACGTCGACCTCAGCAGCTTGCTCAACCTGGTAGTCGAGGAATTCCAGCCACTGCAGAAGAAGTACGGCTGGGGGCCCAACCTCTACTACCACCTGTCGGCAATGTACGGGGTGCACCCGACCTATGTTCAGGAGATGCTGAGCGACGACAGATACAAGCCCTCGGCAATCATCACCGCATTGCGCCGGCTGGGCGAGTCGGGCGCTACGGGCTTCTCCCAGGATAGATTGCTGGACGCTACGCAAGAGCAAAGGGATTCCGTGCTGGGTACCTGGAGCCCGAAAGGATGGCTTCAAGGGCGGGATGTCCTCATGATCGGCCCGGGCTCGGGGGTAAAACAGCACCTTGAGGGGCTGCTGCATTACATAAGCACCAAGAAGCCGTACGTCATCTGCATCAACAGCAATGATTGGTTCCCTGTCGACAAGGTCGACGCGTGGGTCGCCTGTAACCGGCAGCGCCTGCTGCTGGACCGGGACTTTTACGCGAACAACCAGGGAACCCTGGTCGTGCCGGTCGGCTTGATCGACGAGGAAGAGCTTTCCGTGTGGAAACACTGGAATATCCTCGACTATGGCATGGTCGTTCAGAAGGGCCATTTCGAAGTAGGTGAATTGACTGCCGTTCTTCCTGCGGCCCTGTCGGCCATTTATGGTCTCGGGATATGCAGTTTGGCTGGTGCCAATAGAGTCTTGCTGGCCGGATTCGATGGCTACGAGTTGGGCGATCCCCGTCATAGCCAGATGGAAATGGCGTTGAAGTGCTACCGGGATTATCAGGACTCCATACCGCTGGTAGCTATTACGCCAACTTCTCTTTCGCTGCCAGAGACGTCTCCGTACGCGCCGCGGATCTAGTTAATACACTATGTGGTCGGCTCGGGGGCTACTGCCCTCGGGCCTTTTTATCTCAGAGCCTACTTGAAATAATGATAACTTCGAACGGCAGCTCGCCAACCCACAGGAACTGCTTTGATCTAGTCCGGCATTTTGCGGCGTTCATGGTGTTGTTCAGCCATCATTTTGCATTATCGGGAATGACAGAGCCTTCTTTTTTGGGTATGCATTCGCTGGGTGGACTGGCAGTTGTAATTTTCTTTTCGATATCTGGCTATCTGGTCACCAAGAGCTTCGTCCGCTCGGCCAACTTCTATGATTATCTGGAGAAGCGGGCGAGGAGGATATTTCCTGGCTTGATTGCCTGCTCTGCGGTAGTCGTATTCGTTGTCATACCTTTTTATGTGGAGCTGGGCTATTTCGACTATCTCAGCGAAGAAAGGACCTGGAAGACCTTCCTTTCGGCGTCCATGCTGCTGGGCATAAGGTATGCGGGAATTTTTTCTGATTTTATCTATAGCGGTACGATAAATGGCAGTCTCTGGACTTTGCCAATCGAGTTTCTGTGCTACCTGATTGTTGGTGTCGTACTGGTTTTCTCCAGAACTGTAAAGGCACCTCTCGCTCTTCTTGTGGTCAGCTTCGTAGGTATGCTGGTTGTTCGGGAAAACTCCATAAATTATACGTTCTATGCGATTTCCCTCGAGCGACTCATGATGTTCCTCATGGTCTTTTCGCTGGGTGGTGTGCTTGCGCTCACCGAGTCTATTTGGATGGCAAAGACCAGTAGGATATATCTGATAGTCGCCTCTATGGCTGTTCTCTTTGTTTTCAAGGGCCGGCCGGAAATGATGGTGCTTGGCAATATGGCGATCTGCGTCATTGTGATCGCATTTTGTACCTCCTTCTCTGAAAGCCTGATTGCCGGACGGTTCGATGTTTCGTACGGGGTTTATATTTACGCCTTCCCTGTGCAGCAACTGGTTATCAATAATTTCAGTTACGGACTTTATTCCGAAATGGCGCTTTCGGCGTTATTCACTCTTGTCCTCGCGATTGCGTCCTGGTTGCTCGTCGAGAAGCCTATGCTCAAGCGGGGCAAGGGCTGAAGTGCAGGCAAATACTCAACGTGATCCTCAAGGCGCCATATTCGTGTTACAGATTCGAGCTGCATGACTAGCGTTTTAATGAGGGTCCTGCGCAAGGCTTCCTCTTTGATGAGGAGCCTGTCCGGCCGGTTGCGCAGGAGCTTCTTTCAGCGCTGGCGAGCGCGTCAGTGGAAGGACAAGCATTCACGTGTCTTCATATCCTGCTGGTTGAAATCGACTGAGTCTGTCCATGGTGCGCTTGTTCAACTGGAGCGGAGTCTCGCGAATAAAGGAATTCGGCTGACCTTTGTTACAGATGCCCCCGTTCTTGTGAGTTCCTTGCGCCTGGATATCATTCGCTCAGGGTTCTTCGTCAGCTCTCCACGGCGCTATGACTCACCTGTCCCGGACAATGTGGCTCAATGGCTTTCAGGGATACTGAGCTACGAACGGTTCTGGCTCATGTCTTCCGGCAGGCCGTTGCCTGATCTGCAGCGGCATAGCGAGGCGATCAGCGATGGTTATCACTATTGGCTTGAAGTGCTGAGGGAAAACCGTCCGGCGCTAATGTTGGTTTGGGGAAGCACCGCGCCACTGAGCCAGTTGCATTTGAAACTGTGTGGCGAGTTATCCATCCCGGTGCTCGTACTCGAAAGGGGGCACTTCTCCGGAACCCTGATGCTGGATACGGTTGGCCAGTTTGCTTTCGGCGGCTTTGGGCTACAGCCTCAACGGGTATTGTTCGGTAAGTCGCAAGGGCAAGGCGGAGCATATCGCCACTATTTGGAGTGGGTTAAGTCAAACACAGCGCTACCTTACGCATCGTATAACGTTGCTGCGCTGTCAGAATTCCGCGAAATGCTGGAAAGTACGAAGAAAAAAGTGATTCTCTTTATCGGGGTCAATGATCTTGGGACTGGCAGTCTTCTCTCCTCTTTTGGAAGTTGGCAAGAAAGTGACAATCCTTTCTCATCGACACGTGCGGGATTGAAGTCAGTCATAGATGCGATGAACGTGGTCGCCCCCAATGACATTCTGCTTTTCAAGCCTCATCCATCCGATCGTGGAAATTACGCTGACCTTGTCACAGGGAACGTCCATCTTGCCAAAGATGTAAACATCAATTTCCTGATAGAGAATGCGGACGTTTGCGTTTCTCTTTCGACTACCGCCTTGGCCAGGGTATTGGCCAGCGACAAGCCGCTGGTCACGCTGGGCTTCACCGAATTGAGCCAGAGAGGTGTTGCCTATGAGTGTCAAACGATGCAGGAAGTGCCCGCCATGCTGCGGGCTGCGCTTTGTCGTGACAATTTC
This sequence comes from Pseudomonas sp. BN606, assembly GCF_029873115.1. Lineage (NCBI taxonomy): Bacteria > Pseudomonadati > Pseudomonadota > Gammaproteobacteria > Pseudomonadales > Pseudomonadaceae > Pseudomonas > Pseudomonas sp. BN606. The sequence continues at coordinate 459,195 of NZ_SSOF01000080.1, forward strand.
CCGGAGCGCGTTACCAACGGGCATGCGTACATTGGCTCTCTATTCGAGAATTACCTCATTGCAATCGACCAGGATGTTCCTTGCCGGATTGATATGGAGGATCTGTGCGAGTTCATCGTCGAAAGGGTGAGACACTGTGGGTAAAGTAATCCAAGGCATCGTCCCTGTGGGTTGCTGCCATGTCTCATGCATGGACAAACCTGAGGGGCAGGTATGATTCAGAAAGGTATCGTGTGGCATCAGGGTAATGTGACCCGCCAAGAGCGAGAAGGATTACTGCAGCAGGCCGGCGTCACGATCTGGTTGACCGGCTTGAGCGCATCCGGCAAGTCGACACTGGCATTCGCTCTGGAGCGTCGATTGCTTTCGGCCGGAAGGGCCTGCTTCACCCTGGACGGGGATAATGTCCGCCACGGCCTGAACAGGAATTTGGGGTTCTCCATTCAGGACCGCTCGGAAAATATCAGAAGGGTGGCTGAAGTTGCCCGGTTGATGAACGAGGCGGGACTGATAGTGGTCGTTGCGTTGATCTCGCCATTGCGTGCCGATCGGCTCATGGCAAAAGAGGTCATTGGTGCGGAGTGCTTCAAGGAAGTGTATGTCAGCACTCCACTCGAGGCCTGCGAGGCCAGGGATCCGAAAGGGCTCTATGGAAAAGCAAGGGCGGGAGAGCTCGCCGAGTTCACCGGGATATCTTCGCCCTACGAGTCTCCTCCTATGCCCGATCTGATCATCAATACACTTGAAGCGCATATTGATGATGCAGTCGAGCAGCTTTACGGACTTATCAAGAGTTCCTGATTCGAGGTTTCTATGCCTGGCCGGCAATTTGCGTGTTGAGAAGCGACTCGATACTGTCCTGAATGACAATTTTTTTGTCGCTGAAATATGCCGACCACTCTTTGAATTCGCTCCACGCGCTCAGGAACACGAAGTCCAGCCCAGCCGCCGCGGCGCACTGATGATCGAAGCGGCTGTCGCCAATGAACAACGCTGGCTTCTGAATGTTTTGCCGCTCGATTTCTCTTTCCAGTATGACGTCCTTTGGCGTTGGGCTGCCAAAGATGCCGCCGTCGAAGTATTCCGTCAGACCGCGGGCCATGAATACGTCCCCCAGCTCTGCCTGATCGCCGCCCGAAACAATCAGCCAGCGGCTGTCGGCAGTGATCTCGCGCAGCTTTTCGAGGCCGGGCGCGATGGCGCAGGTCAGGAGTCCATCGCGGACAAAGTTTGCGTAGTTTTCAAGGACTACCTCGAGTTCGCTGTCCCACGATGTCCTGTTCAGGATGTCGCGGAAGAAATGCTCGAATTTTTTATAGCGAGAAATACCACCATTTGCGACGTGGAATTCCACAAGCTTGGTGGCTGGGTCCTTTCCATAGTCCAGCGCCGCTCGGTAGAAGGCATCGGTTTTTATCCGATTGGAGTCCAATATAACCCCGTCGCAGTCGAAGACCAGGCACTCGTACTTGCTCAGAGTGGCATTCATGGGAGCTTGCCTTCCTGAATTGCAGCTTCGGCGCGCAACACGTCCTCGGGATTGTCCACGGCGATTGAACTGGTGGACAGTTCGATCATCCTTACTTCCCAGCCAAGTTCCAGGAAGCGAAGGATTTCGATGTCCTCTATGCTTTCCAGTGGAGTCTTTTTCGTTTGCGAGCTGAAAGCCTCGAGTGCTTTGCGGGGGAAGGCATAAACGCAAACCTGGCGATGGCCAGTAATGAACCTGTCGTCTTTCGTTCCGGGAATTGTCGCGCGGGACATATAGAGCAGTCGCCCATCAGGACGCATTACAACTTTCGGTGTACTGGTACTGCGGAAGTGCTCTTCCTCCAGTATGGGGCAGAAGCCGTTGAGGACATCACCCGGGAAATCACTGATCTTTTCGATAATCGATCTGAGGTCCTGCGGATTGAACAGGGGTTCGTCCCCCTGGACATTGATGAACACTTCAGAGTCAATCAATCTTGCGCATTCGGCGACCCGGTCCGTGCCGGTGAGGCAATCTTTCGAGGTCATCAGGACCTGGATGCCATGTGCTTCGCAGACGGTCTTGATTCTATCGTCGTCAGTTGCGACGAAGATCTTTTCCGGAGGGCAGGCCTTTGCACATTGATCATAGGTTCTTATGATCATCGGAATGCCGCATATCTCTACGAGTGGCTTTCCGGGAAGTCGGCTGGACTCATATCGTGCCGGAATGATAACGCTGAAATTGTGCTCTTTCTTCAAGTTGAAGCTCTCCGTCGCAGCAAGCGGAGCATGTTACACCTCCCCCAGTCCGCGTGGCTACCGCACCCGAGGGGCGGCGCAATGCCCAGTGTATGTTCTGGTCCACCGTTAAAACAGGGGAGATGTCCTGCCGATCCTTTCGTCGGATGGCGAGTTATTTTGGACTGGCGACTTGCTTAGTGCGGGCGCTTTTCGATGTTCCTGTATGTATCTTGTCTGCCGCTGCTCATTGATGATGCTTGGTTTATTCGGATAGTGCGATTGTGCTTTAATGGGCGGCCATATTTGAGGCGCATGGCTGCTCGCACTACTACAGCGAGGGGCTTGTTAGCGCCATCAAATGTCGTCGGTATGGACGGGGCCCCGCGGCATCAAAAGGTTCTCTGGGAGTATTCCGTGCACGAAAGTTGAGTGCGGTGTCCTTTTGTTCTTTAAGGGGGAGATCCCCAGCATCCGGAGTCGCGAGCGGGGCTTTCGAGTCCGCTGGCAGTGTTCGGGTTTATATTTGACGAGTGGGGACTTCCCATTTGCGCGTGTTTTTTTCAGATTTCTTGGCAGGACGATCTGCCTGCTATTGGTCCAACTATCAGAGGAAGGGTATGAAAAAAGAACTAATGGCGGTGCTTGTTGCAAGCGCCATGTTGAGTTTGCAAGGGTGTGGCGATGAGTCCAAGTCGGACAAGGTCGGCACTGCCGCGCCTTCTCTGACCGAAGCCGCCGTGGTATCCGCGGTGGGAGCCCCTGTGGTGAAGCGTATCGTCAAGCAGGGAGAGGCTTGCGCCATCAGTCGCTACAAGTTTTCTCGTGACACCGTTGGCATGACGCTGGAGTTCAGCTGCGGTCGCACCAATATTTCCTGGCACAAGGCTGAAGGGGAGTCTGCTAGCCAGGCCCAAGCCGGTCAGGAGCTCGCGCGGCGCGCGCTGGCGGGCATGTCGGGTGCCGATGGCGCCGAAGTGGACGCGGCTCTGAAGGGAGAGGTTTTCCGCCTCAAGAGTCTTGGTCGTGGCTTGAAACTGAGTGGCTCCTGCAAGTCCAATAATTGCCTCATTACCATCTCGGGAGAGGTTGCACGAGATTCTGAGGTTGCAAAGAGCAGCAGCTAATATATTCCGCAATTCGGAGCATGGGGGCTGGGCGGGGGATAATGACGACCGGATCTGCCCCAATGCTTCATAGGTTGATTAAGCCAAAAGAAATGATGCCTGTATGTTTGAGTCTAATTCTCACAGGAGAATGCCGGTTTCGGCTGCGGTCGCCTGGGAGTGGCATCCGTGACTGGTCGCCAACGCTAGAGCTTTTTTCGAGCTGCCTCGTTCGATGTAGGCACCGCGCACCATTTCATCTTCGGTGCGTCGGGCACAATCCTGAGCGTCGCGTTTGGTGCGGAAGGTCTTGGAGGTGGTCGGCCGGCCGGTTTTTCGGATAACCGCTTTCCAGGTGCCTGAGGGGGACTTTACGAAGGTTGCCATATGTTCTCCGAGGGTGGCTCGGCACAGGACTGTACCGATTGCGTACCTCGGGAACATCTGATTACGGGGTCAAAAACGAAGAGTCGTTCCAAACCCTTGATGTGTATGGTGCCGGCACCAGGAATCGAACCCGGGACCTACTGATTACAAGTCAGTTGCTCTACCAGCTGAGCTATACCGGCTAGAAGGGGCCGCCATTATAGCGATTGGGCGGGGCGAGTAAACCTCTGCGAAGCAGGTTGGAGAGGTTTTGTGCATCAGCGGCGATCGGCTTATGCACAATGGTGATGCTTTTGGGTGCGGTGGTTCTGGAAATTTGTGCGCTGTGTCTCGGAATTCGGCAGGTTGTTGTTTCTATTCGACTTTTGGTTTGCGATTAAAAAGTGATCAGTCCGCGTCGTTCGCGTAGACGGAGGCGTTTCGGCGGGTTGCCCAGATTTCATCAACAAAGTTATCCACAGGTTCTGTGGGTAAGGCTCAGCGTTCGGCCAGAATCAGGATGTTCCGTGGGGTGAGCTGAGTAGGGCAGAAGCTGCCGAGCCTCACCTGGTAGCCCTGCTCCTCGAGATACAAGGCTCGGTCCAGTAGCAGCCAGAGTTCCAGGGGCCGACGGAACAGGCTGCGGGGGAGTTCCAGGTTGCGCACCACGGCTAATCGTTGCCAGCCGGTGATTTCCAGTGCCTTCCAGTCGCATTCTGCTGGCTGAGGGAGTGCCTTTAGCTCGCAGAGGCCCACGCAGTACGCGGAGAATGGCTTGTCCAGCCAGTTGGTGGCGAGAGAGGGAACGGTTAGGTAGCTGTCTTCGCCAGTCAATTTCCGTTGCAGCAGGTCGAACGCCAGCCTTCGTGCCATGGAGTTGTCGCGCTGGCGGCGGTCGCGAGCGCCGGCGGTGACGGTTTCGCTCATCGGCAGGCGCAGGTCGGCTCGGCTGAGATGCAGTGTGGACGCCTTGGCTGCTGCGGAAAGCGGCTCATAGCTCGGCGTCCGGATGCGGTTGTAGCAGCAGGGGGCGACGGCCAGTTGGCGGCAACCGGCCTCGCTGGCCAGTTGCAGCAGGCGCACATGCAGATCGCCACAGGCGTGCAGCGCAACCGCGGTGTGCTCGGCCGCAACGTGGCGTATGGCGTTGTCGGCCAGGGCATCTTGCTCGCGGTGCTGGGCGGCGAGACCAAGACGCTGGCTGAGTTGCTGGCCACCAGCTACCAGCCGCGGGTCGAGTTCGATGCAGGTCAGTGGTGTGCCGTCATGGGCCAGGCGCCGCCCCAGGTGCCCCTTGCCGGCGCACCAGTCCAGCCAATGCTCTGAGGACTGGCGAAAACCCAGTCGGCTGGCGAAGGCATTGATCTGCTGCCATTTGCGTCCTGGCACGTCCACCGTGAAGGCATTGGGTAGCGTTTCTGTCCATACCGCGGGCAGTTCGCCAATGCGGCAAAGTTCGGCGGAGCGAGCTGCAAGCTGTGGATAAGGGGCCGGCGCCTGCAATTCTTCAGGGCGATTGTGGATGGCGTCGGCATCGGCCAGGGAGCGTTCGCGGAGCCATACGGCCAGCTCAGGATGCTCGCTCTCCCAAGGCAGCGTCAGTTCGGTGAAGGGGGCCGGTCGCCAGATCGACTGATGCGCGCAGAGGAATTCATCGAGGGCGGTGAAGCGTTCCCGCAGGTGCGGGCCTTGGAGGGGCGCGGGGCTGGTCATGCTGGCGAAGCGATTGGCGTCAGGGGCGGCGATTATAGCGCCGCCAAGGCCGCTCCTCATCCGGGGACGAGGAGCGGTCGAGGCTCAGCGGCCCTGGAGGGCATCCACCCGCAGTTTGTGCTCGAGCAGGCGGAAGGCCCGAACCAACACGTAGGCGATCAGCAGGTAGAAGAGGCCGGCGGCAAAGAATATCTCCACCGGCAGGTAGGTGCGGGCGATGATCGTCCGCGCCATGCCGGTGAGTTCCAGCAAGGTGACGGTACTGGCCAGGGCGCTGGCCTTGATCATCAGGATCACTTCGTTGCTGTAGGCGGGCAGGCCGATGCGCGCGGCGCGCGGCAGGATGATGTAGACCAGTGCCTGGAAGCGTGACATGCCGAGCGCCCGTGCTGCCTCGATCTCGCCTGGCGGAACGGCCTGGATGGCACCACGCAGGATTTCGGCGATGTAGGCCGCCGTGTGCATGGTCATGGTGATCACGGCGCACCAGAACGGGTCGCGCAGGTAGGGCCAGAGCGGGCCTTTGCGCACCGATTCAAACTGCGCCAGGCCGTAGTAGACCAGGAAGAGTTGCACCAGCAGCGGCGTGCCACGGAAGAAGAAAATGTAGCCGTAGGGCAGGGCGCGAACGTACCAGTGGCGCGATGCGCGGGCGATGCCCATTGGCAGCGCGAGGATCAGGCCGGCGACCACCGCAATGGTCACCAGCTCCAGGGTCAGGACTGCGCCTTGGGCCAGTTGCGGCAGGTATTTGAGGATGACTTCCCAGTTCATGCTGCGCTCCGCTTGAAGCCACGGCCTGCGCGCTTCTCAAGCCAATGCATGCCGATCATCGCAAGTATGGTCAGGCCCAGGTAGATGAAGGCGGCCACCATGTAGAAGGTGAACGGCTGCTTGCTGGCGGTCACGGCGATCTGCGAACGACGCATGATTTCCTCGAGGCCGATCACGGAGACCAGTGCGGTGTCTTTCATCAGGATCATGAACAGGTTGCCCAGACCCGGCAGAGCGATGCGCCACATCTGCGGCAGGATGACCCGCCAGAGGATGCGCGCCTTGGACAGTCCGAGGGCCATGCCGGCTTCTCTGTGTCCTTTCGGTATGGCCAGGATGGCGCCGCGGAAGACTTCGGTGGCGTAGGAGCCGAAGCACAGGCCCAGGGCAATGGTGCCGGCGGCGAAGGCGTTGAGTTCCAGTTCTGGAAGGCCCAGCCATTCGCCAAGGGTGCGCATCAGGTTGACCGTGCCGAAGTAGATCAGCAGGACCCAGAGCAGCTCGGGGACCCCGCGCACGATGGTGGAATAGGTGCCACCCAGCCACTGCAGTGGCTTGATGGAGGAAGTCCTGGCCAATGCACCGAGCAGGCCGAGCACCAGTCCCACCGCCAGCGCGGAAAGCGCCAACTTGATGGTCATGAGGGTGCCCGCGGCCAGGGCTGGGCCGAATCCGTAAAGGTCGAGGGTCATGAGAGCTCAAGCGCCGGTGCCGCGCGAGGGCGGCACCGGACGGGCAGGTCAGTAGATGCTGAAGGGGAAGTACTTGTCGTTGATCTTCTTGTAGGTGCCGTCGGCAACGATTTCCTTCAGCGCGGCGTTCAGCTTCTCGCGCAGCGGGTCACCCTTGCGCACGGCAATGGCGATCTTGTCGTTGTCGAATACCGGGTCGCCCTTGAACTCGAAGTCCTTGCCCGCGTCGCTCTTGAGCCATTCCCAGTTCACGAACTTGTCGGCCAACACGCCGTCGACGCGACCGGAGGACAGGTCGAGGTAGGCGTTTTCCTGGGTGTCGTACAGCTTGATGTCGACAACGTCCTTCATGTTGTCTTCCAGCCAGGTGCCGGCGATGGTCGCGCGCTGGGCGCCGATCACCTTGCCTTTCAGGCTTGCCTTGTCAGTCTTGAAGTCAGTGCCTTTCGGGGCAATGAACTGCAGCTTGTTGGTGTAATAGGGGTCGGTGAAGTCGACGGCCTGCTTGCGCTCTTCAGTGATGGACATGGAGGCGGCGAGGAAGTCGAATTTCTTGGCGTTCAGGGCGGGGATGATGCCGTCCCAGTCGGAGGTGACCACTTCGCACTCGGCCTTCATCTTGGCGCAGAGAGCCTGGGCGATCTCGACGTCGAAGCCGCCGGCCTGGCCGCTGGCATCGATCAGGTTGAAGGGAGGATAGGCGCCTTCGGTGCCGATCTTGAGCTTGTCGGCGGCGACGGCGCTGGTGCCGAAGGCGAGGGTAGCGGCCGCGGCCAGCAGAATCTTCTTGTAGTTCTTCATTACGCTCTTTGCTCCGTGTTTTAGCGATTGCTGGACATGAATTGTTTACAGCGCGCCGATTGCGGGTTGTCAAATACCTTCTCTGGCGGACCCTGCTCTTCTACCAGTCCCTGGTGAAGAAAAACCACTTCGCTGGAGACGTTCCGGGCGAAGTTCATTTCATGGGTGACCAGCAGCATGGTCCGGCCTTCCTCGGCCAGCGCGCGGATCACGTTAAGCACTTCTTGTACCATTTCCGGGTCCAGCGCCGAGGTGGGTTCATCGAACAGGATGACCTTCGGTTGCATGGCCAGGGTGCGGGCGATGGCCGCACGCTGCTGCTGGCCGCCGGAAAGCTGGGTCGGATAGACATGGCGCTTGTCGGCGATACCGACCTTGGCCAGCAGGGCTTCGGCGATTTCGGTGGCCTCGGCCTTGCTCTGGCCAAGCACGCGGCGCGGTGCTTCGATGATGTTGTCGAGCACCGTCATGTGCGGCCAGAGGTTGAAATTCTGGAAGACGAAGCCGATCTCGCTGCGCATGCGATTGATCTGCTTGTTGTCGGCGGCGACCAATTCGCCTGTGCGGCTCTGCTTGAGCTTGAGCTCTTCGCCAGCTACGAGGATCTGGCCCTGGTGAGGGTTTTCCAGGAGGTTGATGCAGCGCAGGAAGGTGGACTTGCCGGAGCCGGAGGAGCCGAGGATGGAGATCACATCACCGTCATTGGCGGTGAGGGATATGCCCTTGAGCACTTCGAGATCGCCGTAGCGTTTGTGCAGGTTGCGGATTTCAAGCGCTGGCGTGGCTTGGGCCATGGGGGGTCCTCTTGTTTTTCGTGGGCACTCTGGCGGTGGGGCGGCCTTCCTGGCGAGGGCAAGCTAGCATAGCGCTTTGCCACGCGAAAGCCGACGAAGGCCCCTTGGATGGCTCTATGGGCGTGTTTGTCGCATCGCTGCAGTTGCTTGTCGCGGTAGCAAAAAAGCCTCGGCTGCAGGCTGAAATGCCCGGAAATTGCACCTTGGTGCAAGCTTTCTGCCTTTTTCCTTTTGGATCAATCAGTTATTGGATTGGCGTGACGAAAGCGCCGGGATCGGTCCCTGTTTGCCCAAGGGGCTGCGGTCTGTCCTGAAGCAGCGCGATGAGGGCGGGCTCGGGTAGGGGCTTGGCGAAGTAGTAGCCCTGGCCGAAATCACAGCCCAGGGATTTGAGAATCGTCAGGTGCCGTTGGGTCTCGACTCCTTCTGCAACGACTTCCAGTCCCAGGTTGCGGGCCAGGCTGAGGATGGTTTGCACGATTTGCAGGCCTTCCGGGCACTGGTCTAGCTGGATCATGAACGAGCGGTCGATCTTCAGGACGTCCAGCCGGAAGCGATGCAGGTAGCTCAGGGAGGAGTAGCCCGTGCCGAAGTCGTCGATGCTGATGCGTACGCCGAGGTCGTGTAGTTGCTGGAGCACGATGATGGTCCGCTCGGAGTCGGCCATGGATACGCTCTCGGTGATTTCCAAATGCACGCAATCTGGAAGGATGCCGGTTTCATTGATGATGGCGCCCACTTGCAGTACCAGGTCGTGTTGCGCGAACTGCCGGGCGGAGAGGTTGATGCTGACTGTCAGTGGCGGCTGAGTTGGCAGCTCGCGTTGCCAGCGAGCCACACTGCGGCAGGCTTCGCGCAGCACCCACAATCCGAGGGGCAGAATCAGTCCAGTATCTTCGGCAACCTGGATGAATTCGCCTGGGTAGACCAGGTCTCCTTCTGGAACCTGCCAGCGCACCAGTGCTTCGACACCGACCAGTGCCCCGCTGGCCAGGCAGACGATGGGCTGGTAATGGAGCACGAACTCGCCATTTTGCAGGGCGTTGCGCAGGCGTGTTTCCAGGGTCAGCCGGCCCACCGCCAGCTCGTGCAGGCTGTGGTCGAACATCTCGAAGCGGTGCTTGCCCAGCGTCTTGGCGCGATACATGGCGAGGTCCGCGTGGCGCAGGATTTCCTCGGCCGATTCGTAACCCAGGTCGCTTGGCGCGATACCGATGCTGGCGCTGATATAGAGCTGCTCGCCATTGATCAGGAAAGGTGGCTCCAGGGCGTCGAGAAGGCGCTCGGCGACTCGTACCGGGGCGTCGGGATTGCCGATGCAGTCCAGCAGGATGGTGAATTCATCGCCGCCCATGCGTGCCAGGGTGTCGGTCTGTCGCAGGCAGCCACCCAGGCGCGTGGCGACCTGGATGATCAACAAGTCGCCGGCGAGGTGTCCGAGGCTGTCGTTGACCAATTTGAAGCGGTCGAGGTCGATGAACAGGACGGCGAAGGCTGCTTCCCGGTGCCGGTTGCAGCGAGCTACCGCGCGGGATAGCCGATCAGAGAAGAGCGCGCGGTTGGGCAGGCCGGTCAGCGGATCATGGAAGGCGTCGACCAGTTGCTCTTCGGCGCGTTTGCGTTCGACCACTCGCCCCATCTGGACGCCGATCTGTGCCATCAGGTGCAGCAGCTTCTCATCGGGCTCCAGCACGCAGTTGGCGAAGAACTCCAGTACGCCGACGACCTCGCTGCCCGCCAACACAGGGAAGGCCGCCGCGGCCCGGAGGCCGGCTTGGCCCGCGGCATCCACGCGGCAAAATTCGGGGGTCTGACTGATATCGGCGATCCACGCCGGGGTGCCGCTGCAGAGCACGCGGCCAGGTAGGCCGAAGCCCGGAGGAAACTCCATGGTTTCGGTTACCTGGCGGAATTCGTGGAAGCGCTGCTCATCGGCGTAGTGCCAGATTGCAGCCGAGCGCAGCCGCGCTTCGCCTTCGACTTGGTCGGTCAGGTAGGCGTGGCCGATCTGCCAGCCGGTGTACTGGCAGACGCTGGCTACAGTGAAACTCAGTCCGTCGGCTACGGTCGCGGCACCGTTGGCGGCATCGGCGATGGATTCGAGCAATTGCAGCTGCAGTTGTTTTTCGTAGAGTTCGCGCAGGCCGTGCTCGGCTATCTGCTCCGCTTCCAGGCGCGCCTGGTGTTCGCGTTGCAGGCGCCGGCGAAGTTTGTCGGCTTCCGGATCGCGCGATGCACCGTCCATGCTCGATCAGCCCTGGCAATTGCCGTAGAAGGTGATTCGGCAGCGGCATTCATTGTCGCCGCGGTGCATGCAGGCAAGGTGGTCGATGCCCAGGGACTCTCCAAAATGCATCGCCGCACCCTCGATGAAGCCGTGGGCCAGAGCACATAGGCGGCGTGGCGAGCGGTAGGTCATCATCAGTGTGCCGTCGGGGTCGTCGCGGAACCCGAAAGTGGGAACGTCCGCGCCGGGATAGATCATGCGAACTTCGGGATGAATGATCTGATTGACGCTGAGGATGAAGGAGTGCGTCGAGTCGTGGGCATCGAAATAGGCCGGGTAGCGTTTGGCTAATAACGGCATGGCCTCGCGGCCGAACCAGCGCAGCACTTCGAAGGAGGGCATGTCGAGGGCCTCGGCGGCGGCGGCCACCAGGCGGTAGATGTGCTCGTCGGGGTAGCTGCCGAGGGCCGTGTATACACCGTCCAGGCCGCTGCCATCCAAAAGGGCGTCCCAGGCATCTTCGCCCTGGTGCCGGGTGACCACTTCTTCGAGCAGGTTGAAGACGATTCCCTTCATGCAGCCCCCCCCCCCAGGTGCCCTCGGGTCGAGTCCCGTTGGGGGCTGCTTCGAGGCGCTTCGCAGTGAGGTTAGCAGCGCCGTTCATATCGTGCCCGGCGGCTTTGAGGGGTGCTGAAAACAAAAAGCCCCAGCACATGGCCGGGGCTCTTTGGATGGTATTAGTGGTGCCCAGGGACGGAATCGAACCGCCGACACGGGGATTTTCAATCCCCTGCTCTACCAACTGAGCTACCTGGGCAACGGGGCGCTATTAAACGGATTTGCCGGCCCCTCGTCAACACCCTTTTGAAAATTTTTTTAGTTATTACGGGCGCTTACGCGCTTGGGGGGACGTAACCCTCTGCCTGGGCGTAGTCCTCGCCGGAAAGGAACTTGTCCATTTCAGCCTGTAGGAACTTGCGGTCCTCGGCGTTCATCATGTTCAGGCGGCGCTCGTTGATCAGCATGGTCTGGTGGGCCTGCCACTCATCCCAGGCCTTCTTCGAGACGTTGTTGAAGATGTCCTCGCCCTTGGCGCCCGGATACGGCGGACGCTCGAGGCCCGGCAGTTCCTCTTTGTATTTGCGGCACATGATGGTGCGGGTCATCGCGGTTCTCCTGCATTCAAAACGTCGGCCGCGCGCTTGAGCAGCTTCTTCACCGGGGCTGCTAGCCCCAGGCGCGGCGGGGTGGCGAGGTTATACCAGAGCCAGTCGCCCTCGGCCACGGCGGGGGCGCTGCCTTCCACGGCCACCAGCCAGGGCTCGATGGCCAACTGGAAGTGACTGAACGTATGCGTCAGGCCGGGCAGTTCGCGGCGCTCGCCAAGGCGCAAGGCATGCTGGCTCGCCAGCGGGGCGAGCGCGTCGAGATCGTCCATTTCCGGCAGGCTCCAGAGCCCGCCCCAAAGTCCGCTCGATGGCCGGCGGTAAAGCAGGATGGAGCCATCTCGGCTGGCCAGCAGGGGCATCAGCGTGCGCTTCTGCGGCAGGGACTTGCGCGGCTTCGGGACGGGGTAGTGGGTCTCCCGGCCAAGCTGGTGCGCGCGGCAGCCTTTCTGTAGCGGGCACAGCAGGCAGCTGGGCTTGCTGCGGGTACAAAGGGTGGCGCCCAGGTCCATCATCGCCTGGGTGTAGTTGTTGACCCGCGCGTGAGGGGTGAAGCGCTCGGCTACTTCCCAGAGCTGCTTTGCCACTTTCGGCTCGCCCGGGTAACCGTCCTGCGCGACGTAGCGGGCCAGTACGCGCTTGACGTTGCCGTCGAGAATCGGTGCGCGCAATCCCATGGACAGGCTGGCGATGGCGCCGGCGGTGGAGCGGCCAATGCCCGGCAGCTCCGCGAGTTGGTCTACATCGCGCGGGAATTCGCCGCCGTACTCGGCCACGACCTGCTTCGCGGTCTTCTGCAGGTTGCGGGCGCGAGTGTAGTAGCCAAGGCCGGTCCAGAGGTGCAGCACTTCGTCTTCCGGCGCTGCGGCCAGGTCCTGCACGCTGGGCAGGGCTTCCATGAACCGGTCGAAGTAACCCAGGACCGTGCTGACCTGGGTCTGCTGCAGCATGATTTCGGATACCCAGACGCGATAGGGAGTAATGCCCTGCTGCCAGGGCAGATCCTTGCGGCCGTGGCCGTCGTACCAGTCGAGTACGGCGCCGGAGAACTGCTCGGGGGTCATCGTTTGAACAGCCCCTTGAGCGCGTCCTTGAGTTCCGGGCTGACCTTGTCGCCGAGCTTTTCTTCGAGTTTTTCGTTGAGCTTGTCTCCGGCCAGCTTGGCGGCGACCTTGCCCATGCCGTCCTTGTCCAGACGACAGGCCTTGGCGCCCAGTTCCAGCGGGCCGCGGCAGCGCAGTGGCCACTCGATGCCGACATAGCGCTCGTTGACCTGGCAGGCCGGGTCCGGCATTGCGCTCTTGTCACCTTCGATGATCACGCCGACGCGGTAGTCCAGGCCAAGCACGCGCAGGTCCACGGCTCCGTCGCCCTTGACGCTCAGGCCGGGAATGCTGGCGAGCAGGTCGGGGTTGGTGGCTACGCCGTTGTTGAAGGCGAGGGAGCCCTTGAGTTCGCGGAAGGGGGTCTCGCTGCCACCGCGGGTTTCACTCAGGCTCTTGCGATTAAGGGTGGCGATGCCCTGGCAAAGCTGCTGTTCGAGGTTGGCGTCGAGCAATGCCCCGTCGTTCAAGGCAAAGCTGGCCGTGCCGTTAAGGCCATCGATCCACGCCTTCTGGCTATTGCCGCTGCTGGTGATGTTGGTGTTGAGGTCGAGCAGGCCGCGCACCGGGGGTTTCTGGTCCTGGGCCTGGAGGAGTTTCTCCACCGGCACGTTGTTGATGCGTTTCTGCGCCTTGAGCAGCGGCACGGCCGGACGCGCGTCGATCTGCGCGTTGGCCACGAAGCTGCCGCCGAACAGGCCACCGCGCAGGTCTTCCAGTGTCAGCAGGCCGCCTTTGCCGTTGGCCTTGAGGCTGACGTCATCCATGGGCAGCTTGTCGACGGTGAGCTGGCCGAAGTTAAGGGTGGCCTCAAGGTCGACCTTGCGCAGCTGATCCACAGGCAGTACCGGGTTTTCGCTCCAGGCAGCCTGGGTAGGCGCATTGGGCAGAGGCGTGTTGCCCTGGCTGGCTGCGGCCACGGCGGGCTTCACCTCGGCCTGGCGGGCGGTCTGGGCTTCCTGTTTGGCCTTGGACTTGGGCGGCAGGTAGCGATCGAGGTCCAGCTTGTCGCCCTTGAGCTGAATGCGTACGGCTTTCCTGGCGAAGTCAGCCACGGCCAGGCGGCCACTGAGGGTACTGTCGTCGAGCTTCAGGTTCAGGCCTTCAAGAGCGAGGCTGTTGGCGCTGCCGTTGAGCTTGGCGACCAGCTCGAGTTTCTGCAGGGTCGTGGCGTCGCTCATCGGCGGCAACTCCACGCCGATGCCGGTGAGGAATTCGCGCAGATTGAGTGGGGCGATGGACAGGCCGCCTTCCAGCCGCGCGTCCTTGTCCAGGTCATGCACTTTCAGTTCGCCGAGGGCGCGCAGCTGGTTGCCTGACAGCTTGAGTCCGTTCCACTCGGCGACGTTCGCTGCCAGGTCGGCCAGCAGTTGGCCCTGGGCATTGAAGGCAAGGGTCTTGCCCTTGAACGGTTCGCCCGAGGCTTCGCCGTTCAGCTTCAGGTCTTCCAGCTGGTAGCGCTTGAGTGCGCGTTCGAAGCGCAGGTTGGCAACGAGTTCGGTCTTGGCGCGCAGTACCGGTTGGTTGGTGCCAAAGAAGGCGCTGAGCTTGAGTGGAATACTGGTGCCTTCGCGGATGGCGCCTGTGGTCAGCTCGATGCCTTCAGCGCTGAATTGCTTGCCGCTCTTGGCATCGGTGTAGTCGATGCGGGCGTTGTGCACGGTGAGGCTGTCGATATCCAGTTTGATCGGGCGTGCGGGCTCTTCGTCACTGGGCGCCGGTTTGGTCTCTTCCGCAGGGGTGCTGGGCGTTGGGGTGCCTGTCTGGGCGGTTTCCGGCGCCTTGGCCGGGCGGCCGATATCTTCCCAATTACCGCGGCCTTTTTCGTCGCGCTGCAGGTCAAGGTTGAGACCTTCTACACGGATGTCGCTCATCTGCACTTCACGGCGCAGCAGTGGCAGTACGCGCACCGACAGGCCAATCATGTCGAGATTGGCGAAAGGTTTTTCCGGGGTGACGGCGCTGGCCAGGGTCGCCTGGTGCAGTTCGAGGCCAAGCCAGGGGAACAGGCTCCAGCCGATATCGCCGTTCAGGGTAAGTTCCAGGTTGGCCTTGTCCCGGGCCAGTTGCTGGATTTCATCCTTGTAGTCGTTCGGGTCGAACAGGTGGGTCAGGGCGAAGCCCAGGGCCACTATGATCAGCAACAGCCCGACGAAGATAAGGCCCAGAATTTTGCCGAAGGCTTTCATTGGCCAGTCCTTGTGGTGGATCGTGTGTGAATTGAAGGTGCCGAGTATAGCGCCGGGCCATTAGCGATGGCGCGTGGCGGCACGAGGCTCGGTGCCCTGGTCAGGGACTTTGGATGGTGATTTTCGCCGTCGGTTCAGCGCAGCGGCCGGGCGTTGGCTTAGAGGCTTTCCAGCGGCAGGTGCAGATGCGCGGCCAGTGCCTGGCATTCCAGGTGGTCCAGTGGAGCGGCCAGGTGCAGAGATTTGCCTGATTCCCGTGCCAGGCGTACGGCTTCTTCCACAATTCGACGGCCGACGCCGCGATGGCGGGTTACTTTGCGCACGCACAGATGGGACAGTCGCCAATGAGTTTCGCCGCGCTCCAGAAGGGCTGCGCCCAGCAGGCGGTCGTTGAAACGCCCCGTAAAAAGCAGGCCATCGGCCTCGCCGCATGTCACCAGTTCCGCCGCGCTGGCGTAGGGCGCAAGCAACCAGTCAGGGGCGTCGGCGTAGATTTTCGCCAGGTCGCCACGGTCCTGTTCGGAGGGGCTGTTCGGGGTCTCGACGATCACGGGCATGGTGGCTCCTGGAGGGCATTGCGGGCGCGGCCCGGCAGTGTAAACGCCGCCGACCGTCGTCGGTAGCGGCGCCAATGGCCTGCGGCCTATAATGGCGCTCTTTTTCGTGAGCCTTTTTGTGGAGCTGGTGATGGCCGAACGCACGGCGTCCGTCGAACGCAATACCCTGGAAACCCAGATCAAGGTTTCGATCAACCTGGATGGCACCGGCAAGGCACGCTTCGATATCGGCGTACCTTTCCTCGAGCACATGCTCGACCAGATCGCCCGTCATGGCCTGATCGACCTGGATATCGAGTGCAAGGGCGATCTGCATATCGACGACCACCATACCGTGGAAGACGTCGGTATCACCCTTGGCCAGGCCTTCACCCAGGCGATCGGCGACAAGAAGGGCATCGTCCGCTATGGCCATTCCTATGTGCCCCTGGATGAAGCCCTGTCTCGCGTGGTCATCGACTTCTCCGGCCGTCCCGGCCTGCAGATGCACGTGCCCTTCACCCGTGCCGTGGTTGGTGGCTTCGACGTCGACCTGTTCCAGGAATTCTTCCAGGGCTTCGTCAACCACGCTCTGGTGAGCCTGCACATCGACAACCTGCGTGGCCATAACACCCACCACCAGATCGAGACCGTGTTCAAGGCATTCGGTCGTGCCCTGCGCATGGCCGTCGAGCGTGATCCGCGCATGGCTGGCCAGATGCCCTCCACCAAGGGCGTGCTCTGATGCAGACGGTTGCAGTCATCGACTACGGCATGGGCAACCTGCACTCGGTCGCAAAGGCTCTGGAACACGTCGGTGCAGGCCGCGTCCTGGTCAGCAGTGACGCCAACGTGATCCGCGAAGCCGACCGGGTGGTTTTCCCCGGTGTTGGCGCCATCCGCGATTGCATGGCCGAGATCCGTCGCCTGGGCTTCGACGAGCTGGTACGCGAAGTCAGCAAGGATCGCCCGTTCCTCGGTATCTGCGTCGGCATGCAGGCGCTGCTGGAGCGCAGCGAAGAGAACGACGGCGTCGATTGCATCGGCCTGTTCCCTGGCCAGGTACGCTTCTTCGGCAAGGGCCTGGTGGAGGATGGCGAGCACCTGAAGGTGCCGCACATGGGCTGGAACGAGGTGGAGCAGAGCGTCGCCCACCCGCTCTGGCACAACATTCCCGACCGCGCGCGTTTCTACTTCGTGCACAGTTATTACATCGAGGCGGGCAATCCCAAGCAGGTGGCCGGTCGCGGCCATTACGGCAAGGACTTCGCCGCGGCGCTGGCCGAGGGTTCGCGCTTCGCCGTGCAGTTCCACCCGGAAAAGAGCCACACCCACGGCCTGCAGTTGTTGCAGAACTTCGCCGCCTGGGACGGCCGCTGGTAAGCATGAGCCGCGCGAAGAAGGCCCCGGGCCTGCAACTCGACGCCGCCCAGACCGACACTGCGGTGCTGGCGATCAAGCGTTTCATGGCTGATCGCTTCGAGCTGGAGCTGGGGTCCTTCGAGGCTGAGGAAGTGCTCGACTTCTTCGCCCGGGAATTCGCGCCGCATTTCTACAACAAGGCGATCTTCGATGTGCAGGCGCACCTGAAAGACAGGTTCGAGAGCATCGAAAGCGACTTGTGGGCGCTCGAGAAAGACTGAGCGTCAAGCCGATACCACTGACTTCGAACAGGTTGAACCGATGCTGATTATCCCCGCTATCGATCTGAAGGACGGCGCCTGCGTGCGTTTGCGCCAGGGCCGCATGGAAGACTCCACCGTATTCTCCGACGACCCGGTGAGCATGGCTGCCAAATGGGTGGAAGGTGGCTGCCGTCGCCTGCACCTGGTGGACCTCAACGGTGCCTTCGAGGGCAAGCCGGTGAACGGTGAGGTGGTCACTGCAATCGCCAAGCGCTATCCGAACCTGCCGATCCAGATTGGCGGCGGTATCCGCTCCCTGGAAACCATCGAGCACTACGTCAAGGCCGGTGTCAGCTACGTGATCATCGGCACCAAGGCGGTGAAAGAGCCTGAGTTCGTCACCGAGGCCTGCAAGGCTTTCCCGGGCAAGGTCATCGTCGGCCTGGATGCCAAGGATGGATTCGTCGCCACTGACGGCTGGGCTGAAGTCAGCAGCGTGCAGGCCGTCGACCTGGCCAGGCGTTTCGAGGCTGATGGCGTCTCCGCCATCGTCTACACCGACATCGCCAAGGACGGGATGATGCAGGGGTGCAACGTCGAGGCTACTGCAGCCCTGGCCGCTGCCAGCCGCATCCCGGTGATCGCTTCCGGTGGTATCCACAACCTCGGTGACATCGAGAAGCTGCTCGCCGCCAAGGCCCCCGGCATCATCGGTGCCATTACCGGCCGCGCCATCTACGAAGGCACCCTGGACGTCGCCGAGGCCCAGGCCTTCTGCGACAGCTACAAGGGTTAATCGACGGCTAACGGTGCGCGCGGCGCACCCTGCGATAGCTGAAGCCCTCTCTGGCCGAGCGAGCCGCTCAGCCACCAGGCGCCTGGCGCGCAGCGACGAGACAGTACTTCAGGACGGCGAGGAGCGAGCACCACGCAACGACGTGGATGTGCGGCGCAGCCGGTAACAGAGGGTTTCAGTATGGCTTTGGCAAAACGCATCATCCCCTGCCTCGACGTGGACAACGGCCGCGTGGTCAAGGGCGTCAAGTTCGAGAACATCCGCGACGCCGGTGACCCGGTGGAAATCGCCCGCCGCTACGACGAGCAGGGCGCCGACGAGATCACCTTCCTCGACATCACTGCCAGCGTCGACGGTCGTGATACCACCCTGCACACCGTCGAACGCATGGCCAGCCAGGTGTTCATCCCGCTGACCGTTGGCGGTGGCGTGCGCACCGTGCAGGACATCCGCAATCTGCTCAATGCCGGCGCCGACAAGGTATCGATCAACACGGCCGCGGTCTTCACGCCCGAGTTCGTTGGCGAGGCCGCCGCGCGTTTCGGCTCGCAGTGCATCGTGGTCGCGATCGACGCCAAGAAGGTTTCCGCACCTGGGGAAACACCGCGCTGGGAAATTTTCACCCATGGCGGGCGCAAACCCACTGGCCTCGACGCCGTGGCCTGGGCGAAGAAGATGGAAGACCTGGGGGCCGGCGAGATTCTTCTCACCAGCATGGACCAGGACGGCGTGAAGAGCGGCTATGACCTTGGCGTGACCCGTGCCATCAGCGAAACCGTCGGGATTCCGGTGATCGCCTCCGGCGGCGTCGGCAATCTTGAGCACTTGGCGGCCGGTATTCTCGAAGGCAAGGCTGACGCCGTGTTGGCAGCCAGTATCTTCCACTTCGGTGAGTACACCGTGCCCGAGGCCAAGGCGTATCTCGCCAGCCGTGGAATCCTCGTGCGCTGAGCACGATTCTTGCCTAGCATTCGCCCAGGCTGTCTGCGTGACGGACTTCGCAGCCTGGGTTGCTGATGCCCGAGCCTTGCTCCCGCAAGGTTAAGCTCAGCGCATTTCCCATCTCTCCTGGAAGGTAGTCGCATATGTCGAAACGCCTGCTGCTGGCGCTGGCTGGCACCCTGATGGTGTTTGTCGGCGCCGCCCGCGCCGAAGTGGATGAGAACTACAGCGTCGTTCTCCTGACCGAAAACTTCCCGCCCTACAACATGTCGATCAACGGGAAGAACTTCGCCCAGGAAGACAACATCGACGGTATCGCCGTCGACATCGTGCGTGAGATGTTCAAGCGCGCCGGGGTCAAGTACAGCCTGACCCTGCGCTTCCCCTGGGATCGTATCTACAAGCTGGCGCTGGAGAAGCCGGACTACGGCGTCTTCGTGACTGCTCGACTGCCTGAGCGTGAGCAGTCCTTCAAGTGGGTCGGCCCGATCGGTCCGGATGACTGGATCATGCTGGCCCGTGCCGACAGCCAGATCGCACTCGGCAGCCTGGAAGATGCGCGCAAGTACAAGGTGGGTGCCTACAAGGGCGACGCTATCGCCGAATACCTGGGCCAGCAGAAGCTCGAGCCCATCACCGCCCTGCGCGACCAGGAAAACGCGAAGAAACTGGAGAAGGGGCAGATCGATCTCTGGGCAACCGGCGATCCGGCTGGCCGTTACCTGGCCAAGCAGGAAGGCGTGGGCGGCCTGAAGACCGTGCTGCGTTTCAACCAGGCCGAGCTGTTCCTGGCGCTGAACAAGGAGGTCCCCGACGAAGTGGTGAAGAAGCTGCAGGGCGCGCTGGACCAGATGCGCGCCGAAGGTTTCGTCGACGAGATTCTCAACAGCTACCTGTAACGGGTAGCGCTTCGAAAGTAGTTACAAGACCTCAGCGACCGGCCAAAAGCCGGTCGCTTGCCATGGAAGGCAGGACGGGTCGAGCCGTACGTCCGTGGGTGGGGAGCCCACGCAAGGAAGCCGCTTAGCCACAACCACAAATCAAGCGAGCGGTATGACAATGCAGAAGTTGATCCAACGTGCCCTGACCCTGGGCCTGATGTTCCTCGCCTTCACAGCGCGCGCCGAAGTGCCGGCGGATTACAAGGTGGTGTTGCTCACCGAGAACTTCCCGCCGTTCAACATGGCGGTGGATGACAAGAACTTTGCCCGTGACGACGGCATCGACGGTATCAGCACCGATATCGTGCGCGAGATGTTCAAGCGCGCCGGCATCAACTACAGCTTGACCCTGCGCTTCCCCTGGGACCGCCTCTATCGCCTGACCCTGGACAAGCCCAGCTACGGCCTGTTCTCCACCACCTTCACCCCTGAGCGCCAGCCACTGTTCAAGTGGGTCGGCCCCATTGCCAAGACCGAGTGGGTGCTGCTTGCCGCACCGGGCAACAACCTCAGCGTCAAGGACCTGAAAAGCGCCTCCCAGTATCGAATCGGCGCCTACAAGAACGATGCGGTCAGCCAGCACCTGGAGAGCCAGGGCATGGCACCGCAGAACGCCCTGCGCGACCAGGAAAACGTGAAGAAGCTGCTCAAGGGCCAGATCGACCTCTGGGCCACCACCGATCCGGTGGGCCGTTACCTGGCCAAGCAGGAAGGCGTCACCGGTCTGCAGACCGTGCTGCGCTTCAACAGCGCCGAGCTCTATCTGGCCTTCAACAAGGACACGCCGGACGAGGTCATCGAGCGCCTGCAGAAGGCTCTCGACCAGATGCGCAGCGACGGTTACGTCGACGAGATCACCCAGAACTATCTGTAATCGCCGGTTTATTCGCGATGCTTTTCTGTAGGGGCGATTTCAATCGCCAAGGGCGGCGAAGCCGCCCCGTGAGGGCTTGCAGGGCAGACCTGCGGCCTGCTTGGCGAATGAATTCGCCCCTACAAGGTGTCCCGACCGCCTACCGGTAAACCCCCGCCTTGCCATGGGCCGCCATGGCTCGATTGCCGCGCAGGGCGATCAGCATTTCCACATCGATCAGTTCGAAGCCCCTTTCCTTCAGGCGCGGCAACTCGCGCTCGAGCAGCTCCAGGGTCGCCGGATGCGGATGGCCGATCATCAGTGCCGAGCCTTGCTTTCGCGCGAGCTTGAGGGCGGCATCGAACTGCGCGGCTATGGCGGCCGGGCTCTGGTCGTCATCGAGGAAAATGTCCCGCGAGAGGCTGGGCAGCCCGACTTTCTGGGCTTCGGCGGCGGCCACCGTGGCGGCGCTGGTGCGGCTGTCGATGAAGAAGCGGTGCTCCTGCTGCAGGCGATGCATCAGCCAGGACATGGCTGGGCGCTGGACGGTCATGCGGCTGCCCATGTGGTTGTTCAGGCCGCGTGCGTAAGGCACCTGGCGCAGTGCGGAGTCGAGGCGCTTCTCAAGCTCGGCTGTGGATAACTCAGGGCGCCAGGCGTAAGGACCGGTGGCCGGGTCCATGGGTAGGTGCAGCATCACGGTCTTGCCTGCTGCGTGAGCGGCCTCGGCCAGTTCGCGGGAGTGGCGGGCATCCGGCAGGATGGAAAGCGCCACCGGGCCGGGTAGGGCAAGGACGCGACGGTCTCGGACGGGGGTCTGGCCCAGGTCATCGATCACCAGGGCCAGCCGCGCGACAGGGGCGGCCCAGGCACCAGCTGCCGTCGCGCTCAACCACAGCGCCAGCAGCCAGATGCCCCATTTCATGTCAGTTCTTGCGAGTGACGTTCAGGCCTTTCAACAGGTTGAGGGCCTGACTGAGTTGGAAGTCGTCGTCCTGCGGGCGTGGTTCCGCGGATTTCTTGCTCGAACTCGGGCGGTCGGCGCCGCCATTGCCATTGCCGAGGTGGCCTGCGAGGTCGGCTTCCTTGAAGGTTTCGCCGTCCTGCTCGCGGGTTACCTTGGCACGTGCTACCTCGATATCCGGGACGATGCCCTGGGCCTGGATCGAGCGGCCGTTCGGGGTGTAGTAGAGCGCAGTGGTCAGCTTCAGGGCGCGGTCGTTGTTCAGCGGCAGAACGGTCTGCACCGAACCCTTGCCGAAACTGTCGGTGCCCATCAGAACACCACGCTTGTGGTCCTGCAGCGCGCCGGCAACGATCTCGGCTGCCGAGGCACTGCCGCCATTGATCAGCACCACCAGTGGTACGCCTTCACTGGCGTCGGCCGGGTCGGCGGAGAAGCGAAGCTCGGAGTTGGCGATGCGGCCCTTGGTGTAAACGATCAGACCCTTACGCAGGAAGTGGTCGGAGACTTCCACTGCTGACTGCAACACGCCGCCCGGGTTGTTGCGCAGGTCCAGGACCAGGCCGGAAAGCCGGCTGCCGTTGTCCTTGCGCAGCTTGGCCAGGGCCTTGCCGACTTCTTCGCCGGTGTTGACCTGGAACTGGGTGATGCGCAAGTAGCCATAGCCTTTCTCGAGCAGCTGGCTCTTCACGCTCTTGACCTTGATCGCGGCGCGCACAAGTTCAACGTCGAAGGGCTGCCCGCCATCGCGTACCAGGGTCAGGGTGATCTTGCTGCCGGCCTTGCCGCGCATCTTGTCGACCGCTTCCATCAGCGAGATGCCCTTGGTCGGCTGGCCGTCGATCTTCACGATCAGGTCGCCAGGCTGGATGCCGGCCTTGGATGCCGGCGTGTCATCGATGGGGGAAACCACCTTGACGAAGCCGTCCTCGGTGCCGACCTCGATGCCGAGGCCGCCGAATTCACCACTGGTGCTTTCCTGCAGCTCCTGGAAGTCTTCTGGCTCCAGGTAGGCGGAATGCGGGTCGAGGTTGCTGAGCATGCCCTTGATGGCGTTTTCCAGCAGGGTCTTGTCGTCAACTGGCTCGACGTATGCGGATTTGATGCGGTCCAGCACCTCGGCGAAGGTTCGCAGCTCGTCAAGTGGCAGCGGCGCCTTGCCGTTCACCGCGGTGGCAGGGAGGGTTGCCGGCTCCTCGGCGGCCAGCAGCTGCGAGGCGCCACCGAGCAGCGCCAGTGCCATGGCCAGGGAAGTGAGGCGGGACAAATGCGGCATGCGAAACTCCTGCTAGATGGGATGGCGCCTATCCTTGCGCGCGGCACCACTGTGCCGGGTCGGTGGGTCGGCCCTGCTGGCGAATGGCGAAGTACAGCGCGGGCGTGTCCTGCCCGCCGCTGTTGCCGACGGTGGCGATGGATTCGCCCGCCTTGACGATATCGCCGGCACTTTTCAATAGACGCTGATTGTGTCCGTAGAGACTCAGATAGCCATTGCCATGATCGAGAATGACCAGAAGCCCGGCGCCGCGCAACCAGTCAGCGAAAACCACGCGACCGCCGTGTACAGCGCGGACAGAACTGCCTTCGCTGGCGCCGATCAGCACGCCATCCCATTTTGCGCGGGAGTCGCCGCCACGGGCCGAACCGAAACGCGCCACCAGTCGGCCATCCACCGGCCAGGGTAACTTGCCGCGCGCCTGGGCGAAGGGGCCACCGAAGTTGCCACCGGTGCTGGATACCATCGGTCCGCTAGTGGGCCTGGCTGGGCTGCCGGCTGGATGCTCGCGGAGCTGGCGCTGCTGTTCCGCGAGGACACGCTTGCGGGCTTCCTCAGCCTCGCGGGCCTCACGCTCCTGGCGAGCCAGCGTCTCTTCGATGGTCTTGAGTACCTTGCCGAGCTGCTCCTGGTCCTGCTGGCGGGACTTGAGCTTCTTGTCGCGGTCGCTGACGTCCTGGTTGAGCTTGGCCAGGGCCTGCTGACGCTCCTTGCGCGCCGCCGCCAGTTGCTCGCGACGGCCATCGAGCGCTGCCTTCTGCTCGTTGAGCTGGTTCTGCTGGGCGGTAATTTCCTGCTCGACGTTGTTCAGCTGGCGAAGGGTTTCGTTGAATGCGGCCAACTGCTCCAGGCGCGCCTTGCTCAGGTAGTCGTAGTAAGTAAGGGTGCGGGCGAACTTCTCGGGGTGCTGCTGGTTGAGCAGCAGCTTGACATATTCCTGCTGGCCGCTCTGGTAGGCGGCGCGGGCCTGGATACCGATCAGGCGCTGCTGTTCAGCGCGCGCTTCCTGGAGTTTTTTTTTCTCCTCGCCCAGGCGCTGGACTTCGCCTTCGCTGTCCTTGAGCTCCTGCTGCAGGTCTTTGACCTGCTGCTCCAGGTTGCCCATTTCTGTTTCGGTCTTCTTCAGGTCGGCCTGGACGTCGGACTTTTCGTCCTGCAACTGCTTCAGCAGTTTCTTCAGTTCGGCGACATCCTTGCCGGCCTGGTCCAGCTGCTGCTGGGTTTCGGCGCGTTGGTCGGCCATGACCGGGGTGGTCAGGCTGGCGAAGATAACGAGGGCGAGGGCGCGAAGCATGGGGGGTGGGGTACCAGGGGGGAGGACCGGCCTAGTATGCCCGTGGCGGGGGGCAAAAAAAACGCCCGGAACCAGAGGTTCGGGGCGTTTCCTGACAAGGCGCGCAGATTTGCTGCGCCTGGGCCGCGCCGTGGCGTCGGCCCGGGTCGATCATTGCAGTTCGACGATGGTCTTGCCGGACATCTCGGCCGGTACCGGCAGGCCCATCAGGGTCAGCAGGGTCGGGGCCACGTCGGCCAGCACGCCGCCTTCGCGGATCTTCGCCGGGCGCTTGCCAACATAGATGAAGGGCACCGGCTCGCAGGTGTGCGCTGTATGGGCCTGACCGGTCATTTCGTCTTCCATCTGCTCGACGTTGCCGTGGTCGGCAGTGATCAGCGCTTCGCCGCCGACCTTGTCCAATGCTTCGACGATGCGGCCGACGCAGTTGTCCAGGCACTCCACGGCCTTGACCGCAGCTTCGAACACGCCGGTGTGGCCGACCATGTCGCCGTTGGCGTAGTTCACCACGATCACGTCGTAGCGCTGGTTCTCGATGGCATCGACGATCTTGTCGGTGACTTCGGGGGCGCTCATTTCCGGCTGCAGGTCATAGGTGGCGACCTTGGGCGACGGGATCAGAATGCGCTCTTCGCCTTCGAAAGGCTCTTCACGGCCACCGGAGAAGAAGAAGGTCACGTGAGCGTACTTCTCGGTCTCGGCGATGCGCAGCTGGGTCTTGCCGTTCTTCGCCAGGTATTCGCCCAGCACGTTTTCCAGGGATTCCGGCTTGAAGGCGCTGGGAGCGGGGATGCTCGCCGCGTACTGGGTCAGCATCACGTAGCCGGCCAGTTTCAGCTCGCGCTGGCGGGCGAACTCCTTGAAACCGGGCTCGACGAAGGCGCGGGACAGCTCACGGGCGCGATCGGCGCGGAAGTTCATGAAGATCACCGCGTCGCCATCTTCCACTTTCACCTGATCGCCAATGCGGGTGGCTTTCACGAACTCATCGCTCTCGCCGCGCTCATAGGCCGCGGCGAGGCCTTCAACCGCGCTGGCAGCGGTGAATTCGGCCTGGCCTTCGGTAATCAGGTTGTAGGCGGCTTCCACGCGGTCCCAGCGATTGTCGCGGTCCATGGCGAAGTAGCGGCCGATGAGGCTGGCGACGCGACCCTTGCCGAGGCGGGCGAAGGTTTCGTCCATCAGCTTGATGGAGGGCTCGGCGCTCTTGGGCGGCGTATCACGGCCGTCGAGGAAGGCGTGCAGGTAGATCTTCTCGGCGCCGCGCTGGGCGGCCAGTTCGGCCATGGCAACCAGGTGGTCCTGATGGCTGTGCACGCCGCCATCGGAAAGCAGGCCCATGAAATGCACGGCCTTGCCGGCAGTCACGGCCTTGTCCACTGCGGTGGTGATTTCCGCGTTGGTGAAGAAGTCACCGTCGCGGATCGACTTGGTCACGCGGGTGAAGTCCTGGTAAACCACGCGGCCTGCACCCAGGTTCATGTGGCCGACTTCGGAGTTGCCCATCTGTCCGTCAGGCAGGCCGACGTCCATGCCGCTACCTGAAATCAGGCCATGGGGCTGGGTGGCGCGCAGGCGATCGTAGACTGGGGTGCTGGCGGCGTAGATGGCGTTGTATTCGGGGCTGTCACTGTGACCGAAACCGTCCAGGATGATCAGGACCAGGGGTTTGGGCGTGGCTGTCATAGTGTCCGACTCGTCTGCGGCATTAGAAGGAAAGTTGCGGGCAAGGCCCCGGAAAAAGGACGCGGCATTCTACGTTCTGGTTCCATCGGCGTCACCGCCGGACGGGGTTTGGCCGACCTGTGGGGCTGTGTATACTGGCCGGCATTTTACCGTCCCGGAAGACGACGATGCTCGCTAAGCTGATTGAATTTGCCACTAACCACTATGTACTGAGTGGATCGTTCGTGCTGCTGCTGGCCCTGCTGCTGGCCCACGAACTGCGCCGCAGTGGCCGCGCCATCTCCACCCGCGAGCTGACCTCGCTGGTCAACGGCGGTCAGGCCGTAGTGCTGGACGTGCGCGGCACCAAGGATTTCTCCGGCGGCCATATCGTCGACGCCCTGAACATCCCCTACGAAAAGCTCGCCAGCCGCCTCGCCGAACTGGAGAAGCACAAGGACAAGGCCATCATCGTGGTCGACTCCATGGGTCAGCACGCCGGCACTGTCTGCCGCGACCTGAAAAAGGCCGGATTCAATGCCATCAAGCTGTCCGGCGGTATCGGCACCTGGCGTGGCGACAACCTGCCGCTGGTGAAGTGAGATGGCCGGGACAGTCATCTATTCGAGCGCCTGGTGCCCTTTCTGCATCCGTGCCAAGCAGCTGCTGGACAGCAAGGGCGCGCGCTATGAAGAGATCAGCGTCGACGGCAACCCCGCAATTCGTGCCGAGATGACCCGCAAGGCCGGGCGCACCTCGGTGCCGCAGATCTGGATCGGCCAGACCCACGTGGGCGGCTGTGACGATCTGTACGCCCTGGAACGTGCCGGCAAGCTCGACGCGTTGCTCCAGGCCAGCCCGCAAACGGAAACGCACTAGAACAAGGCAGAACCATGACCGAACAAGCAAGCAACGGCGCCAACCAGAACCCTCAGTTCTCCCTGCAGCGCATCTACGTGCGCGACCTGTCCTTCGAAGCGCCGAAGAGCCCGGAAATCTTCCGCCAGGAGTGGGCGCCGAACGTTGCCCTGGACCTGAACACCCGTCAGAAGCAACTGGACGGCGACTTCCACGAAGTCGTGCTGACCCTGTCCGTGACCGTGAAGAACGGCGAAGAAACCGCCTTCATCGCTGAAGTGCAGCAGGCCGGCATCTTCCTGATCAAGGGCCTGGATGCGGCTTCCATGAGCCACACCCTGGGTGCCTTCTGCCCGAACATCCTGTTCCCCTACGCCCGTGAAACCCTGGATAGCCTGGTTATCCGTGGCTCCTTCCCGGCGCTGATGCTCTCCCCGGTGAACTTCGACGCCCTGTACGCCCAGGAACTGGCGCGTCTGCAGGCTGCTGGCGAAGCCCAGGCCTGATTATCAGGCTCCATGAAAAAGCGCCCTTCGGGGCGCTTTTTCATTGGGGTGAGGAAACCCTGTAGGGGCGAATGAATTCGCCCCTACAGGGAAAGTGCGTCCGGAAACGCTCTGCGCCATTCAATCCAGGCTGAAATCATGCTGCCGCCACGCCTCGTAAACTGCCACGGCAACGGTATTGGACAGGTTCAGGCTGCGGCAGTTGGGGCGCATCGGCAGGCGCAGGCGTTGTTCCGGGGGCAGGCTTTCACGGACTTCCTGGGGCAGGCCACGGCTTTCCGGACCGAAGAGGAAGGCGTCGCCCTTCTCGAAGGCCACTTCATGGAACAGTTTGGTGCCCTTGGTGGTGAAGGCGAATACCCGAGGTTGGCCCAGGGCCGCCAGGCAGCTTTCCAGGTCGCTGTAGCGCTTGAGCGTGGCGTACTCGTGGTAGTCCAGCCCGGCACGGCGCAGACGCTTGTCGTCCAACTCGAAACCGAGGGGTTCGATCAGGTGAAGGTGGCAGCCAGAATTGGCGCACAGCCTGATAATGTTGCCGGTGTTCGGCGGAATTTCCGGTTGAAACAGGATGACGTGAAACATGGGTAGCCCCGGGCCCGAAGACGGGCGGCATTCTACTCCCGATGATGATCCGCGACCGAGCCTATGGCCGCGCTTTTTGTTCTCCCTTGCCCTGCTGGGGCTGCTGGTTGGAATGATGCTCGGCCGCCTGACAGCGCCGGAGCCCGTGCACCTGGAGCGGATCGAAGTGCGCCAGGGTGGCCTGGCTCTCTGGTTCGACCACGAACCCGAAGTGCGCGTGGAAGCGTTGGAAGGCGCCTACGCACTGGTGCTGGGTGCGGATGGGCAGTCTGCCAAGGGCCAATTGACCCTGGGCGATGCGCCGGTGAGCTGGAAAGTGTTGCGCTCGACCCACGGGGTGATGGTGCGCTTCGTTGCGGCGCGGCCACTGCACGGTGAGTGGCGCGGTGCCGCGGAGAATGGACGCTGGCGGCTGGAGGTCAGCCTGCGCGCCGAATAAGAAAGGGGATTCCCCGGCCTGCCTGTACCAAGGCCCCCTGAAGGGTGGTCACCCGCCGTGACGAATGACGCGGTCCTGCATCGGGCCTTGGCGTGGCCCGAGGCGACTGGATTCCAGTGCGCCTGTGGATAAAAGAGGGGATTCCCCGGCCTGCCTGTACCAAGGCCCCCTGAAGGGTGGTCGCCCGCCATGGCGAGTGACGCGGTCCTGCATCGGGCCTTGGCGTGGCCCGAGGCGACTGGATTCCAGTGCGCCTGTGGATAAAAGAGGGGATCCCCGGCCTGCCTGTACCAAGGCCCCCTGAAACCTGGTCGCCCCAGGGCGACGCTGTCTTGCTTAGCCCCTTCTGGGGCCGTGGCGGCTAGAGGTCAGCCTGCCTGTCATAAGAGTGGGGATTCCCTGGCCTGCCTGAACCAGGGGCCCCAAAACCGCTGTTGCCTGGACTATTGCAGGGGGCGTGCCAGTTTTCCGGAGAGTCGTCCGATGAGCCTTGTGACCCAGCGGTAAGCCGCGCCATTGCTGACGTTGACGATGGTGTGCGGGCTTTTGGATAGGTACTTTGGGGCGAATTTCATACCAGCCGTGAAGCACTTTTTTGAGGCGGGAAGGTGAATCGGGCACCAGGGATGATCCTTTTTCCTGGTCCGAACCGGCTGGGAACGATTGAAAAGGACCCCGTCGAGGCGGGGCCCATTTCGGCATCAGTGCTTGGGGGAGGCGAGGTAGTCTTCGGTGGATTGGCACTTGCGCAGCCGCTCCACCTTCAACGAGAAACCCTTCGGCGCGCGAATGCCGATACGTGAACGGCCGCCTTCCATTGGGCCTACCACGATCTCGATGCCTGTCGTTCGAAGCATCTGCGCCAGTTCGGCGTCGCTACAGCCGTCCAGCGCCTTGAGTCTCAGAACGTCTCCTTCCTTTCGAATACCCATATGTAACTGCATGGTTTTCATCCTGTCTCTGGTTCAGGTCCGGGCAGCATCACGCCCTGATTCGCCGGGGTCCACGACCTCAGGGAAAACCAGATTTTTCATACGGGGGAGTTGGAGAAGGAGCGCAGCTGTGATGGCGCAGGTGGCCGGTGTGATAGGCGGAAAGTGCAGCGGATGTCGGAAGGGGAGTGACGGGGCGCATGGCCCCGCCAGGGCGGATCAGGCGTCGTCGCCGTCGTCGTCGTCGCCGCCGTCCACCTTCATGCCCAGTTCCTTGATCTTCCGCGTCAGGGTGTTGCGGCCCCAGCCCAGTAGCACGGCAGCGTCTCGGCGACGTCCTGCGGTGTGCTTGAGGGCGGTCTCGATCATGATTCGCTCGAAGGCCGGCACGGCGGAGTCGAGCAGGCTGGACTGGCCACGGGCCAGGGACTGATCGGCCCATTGGCGCAAGGCCTGCTCCCAGTTGGTCACCGGGGCGGCGTCCTGGGGCTGGGTGAGCAGTTCCGGAGGCAGGTCGTCGACGTGCACCTCTCGACCCGAAGCCATCACGGTGATCCAGCGGCAGGTGTTCTCCAACTGACGCACGTTACCCGGCCAGGGCAGGTGCTTGAGGTAGTCCTCGGTCTCGGCCTTCAGCAGCTTGGGCTCCACCGCCAGTTCCTGGGCGGCGCGGGCGAGGAAGTGCCGCGCCAGTGCCGGGATATCTTCGCGGCGGTCGGACAGGCGCGGAATATGAATGCGGATGACGTTGAGGCGATGGAACAGGTCTTCGCGGAACTTGCCGGCCTGCACCAGGTTTTCCAGGTTCTGGTGAGTGGCGGCGATGATACGCACATCCACTTTCACCGGGGTGTGGCCGCCGACCCGATAGAACTCGCCATCGGCCAGCACTCGCAGCAGGCGGGTCTGGGTATCCGCCGGCATGTCGCCTATCTCGTCGAGGAACAGCGTGCCGCCGTCGGCCTGCTCGAAGCGGCCGCGCCGCTGGTTGGCCGCGCCGGTGAAGGCGCCCTTTTCATGACCGAACAACTCGGACTCCATCAGATCCTTCGGGATTGCCGCCATGTTCAGGGCGATGAAGGGTGATGCGGCGCGCGGGCTATGGCGGTGCAGGGCGTGGGCCACCAATTCCTTGCCGGTACCGGATTCGCCGTTGATCAGTACGGTGATGTTGGAGTGGCTGAGACGGCCAATGGCGCGGAAGACCTCCTGCATGGCCGGGGCTTCGCCGATGATTTCCGGAGTGCGCGCCTGGCTTGCCGGTGCCTCCAGGCCTTGCTGCTCCTGGGCGTGCTGGAAGGCCCGCTTGACCAGGGACACCGCTTCGTCCACGTCGAATGGCTTGGGCAGGTACTCGAAGGCACCGCCCTGATAGGAGGCGACCGCGCTGTCCAGGTCGGAATGAGCGGTCATGATGATCACCGGCAGACGCGGATGCGCCTCGCGGATCTGGGCCAGCAGATCGAGGCCGCTGGCGCCGGGCATGCGGATGTCCGAGATGATCACGTCCGGCTGTTGCCTGGAGAGGCGTCCGAGCAGGCTGTCGGCACTCTCGAAACTCTGGGTGGTCATGCCTTCCTGCTGCAGGGCCTTCTCCAGGACCCAGCGGATGGAACGGTCGTCGTCGACGATCCAGACGGTTTCACTACGGCTCATGACGAGGAAGCTCCTTGTTCCAGCGGCAGGAAGATCGAGAAGACGGTATGGCCGGGATGGCTTTCACACTCGATCAGGCCCTGGTGCTGACTGATGATGTTCTGGGCGATGGCCAGGCCCAGCCCGGTACCGTCCGGACGACCGCTGACCATGGGATAGAAGATGGTTTCCTGGAGCTCGGCCGGGATGCCCGGGCCGTTGTCGATGATTTCCACCTTGGTTACCAGCCGATGGCGCGTATGGCCGATGGTGAACTGGCGCAGGGTGCGGGTGCGCAGGGTAATGCGGCCGAGGCGCAGATCGCTCTGGGCGGAGAGGGCCTGCATGGCGTTGCGCACGATATTGAGCACGGCCTGGATCATCTGCTCCTTGTCGATGAACACGTCAGGAATGCTCGGGTCGTAGTCGCGCACCAGATTGATGCCGCCCTGGCTTTCCGCTTCCACCAGGCTGAAGACCCGCTCCAGCACTTCGTGGACGTTGGTCATGGCCAGCGACGGCAGCTTGTTCGAACCGAGCATGCGGTCCACAAGGTTCCGCAGGCGATCGGCCTCTTCGATGATGACGTTGGTGTAGTCCTTCAAGTGCTCTTCCGGCAGTTCGCGGGAGAGCAGCTGCGCGGCACCACGGATACCGCCGAGGGGGTTCTTGATTTCGTGGGCGAGCCCGCGTACCAGCAGCTTGGTGGTTTCCTGTTTGGACAGCTGCGCCTCTTCCTTGGTTATCCGCAATAGGCGGTCACGCGGATGGACTTCCAACAGCAACAGGGTTTCGCCGCGATTGAGGATAGGCGTCACCGCATAGTCCACGGTCAGGGTCTGGCCCGAAAGCGAAGTCAGCATCGCCTCGCGCTTGGTGAAGGGGTGCGCCTGTTCAACCGCCTGGCGTAGCGAGGCGAGGGCTTCGGGAGATTCGGTGAAGAGTTCGCTGATGAACTGGCCATGGCTGCGCTGGCCGCTGACGGCCAGGAGCATTTCCGCCGCCGGGTTCATGTACTCAAGGCGCAGGTCGGCGTTGAGCAGGATCACCGCGGTGGTCAGGTTGTCGAGCAACAGTCGGTGCAGGGCGTCGTTGATGGTCATGGCTTCGGCGCTCGTGGCGATGACAGGAAAATGCAAGAAGCAAACCAAAGCCCTGAAAAGTCGCGTTGATACAGGATTTATGCCGGTGGCGGCCGCTTTTCAGAGCAGATCGTCCGGTTCGAGGTGAACCAAAATGGGGAGAGTATAGAAAGCGGTGCAGTGCGTTGCACCGCAATGGTGCGCATTGGTCGGGTGGGCCAGGGCGAACCTCAGCCCACCGCTGGGAGGGTGGGATCAGATGAACGGCAGGATGGCGATGTCGTCATCCTCTTCCTCGGGCTTGTCCTTGAGTGGGCATTCGGGGCGTACGCCGTAGTCGTCTTTCTCGCAGGGGCGGGCCAGACGCTTCTGCGATAGCGATATACGCACGATATGCACTGGCTGACCGGGGGTGCGCTCAACCATTCGGCCCTGAGCGTCGATGATCTCAACTGCCAGTTGATGGGTGCCGCGGTCCAGGTTCTTCAGCGGGAACACCGGGCTGCGGCCCGGTTCGCCCACAGGTTTGCCGTCCAGCAGCAGGCGATAGCTGTGATTGGCGCGCAGGCCGGGTTCGCTCACCGCACTGACGATCAGGTTGCCTTCGCCATCGCGAATAGTGGCGTCGGGCTCGGGTACCAGGATACGCAGGACCTGATAGCCCTGTTCGCGGGGAATGGGCTTGGGGTAGAGAGGCGGCGGCTGGATATCCCTGGGTGCGTTCATTTCGTTGGGAGCGGGGGCGATTTCCAGGCGCTTGGCGTTGCCCGGCTTGGGCTGGTCGGTGAAGACGCGGTTACCTTCATCGTCGATGTAGGTGTAGACCTCGGCCAGCGCGGGCTGGCCGAGGAGCAGCAGGGCGAGGAGCAGGAATCGGGTCATCAGTCAGTTACTGGGCCGTGGAGTGGGAGCTGGCGGCGGGCGCAGCGCTGGGCTGCTGGTGTTGACCCGCTGGACGGTGAAGGAGACGGGGGCGCTGCTCTGCACCACAGTGGTGCCGGAGAGAACATCCACCGCCACGCTGTGTTCGCCGCGGTCGACGTTCGTCAGTTGCAGGCGCGGCACGTTGGTTGGCGGCCCATAGGGCTCGCCGTCCAGGCGCAGGCGCAGGCTGTGGCCGGGTTGCAGGCGCGGTTCCAGGCGCACGCCGACGCTGAAGGTGCCGTTGTTGGCGCGCAGGGCCTCTTCATCCGGAATGTCGGTCAGTTCTAATACGCGGTAGGCCGCCTGCTGCTCCGCACTGGCGTCGTTGATCGGTTGGCTCGGCGGCTGGATCTGGACGGCGTTGGTTGGTGGCAGCTCTACCTTCTCGGTGGCGGTGCCATCCGGAGGCTGGTTGGTGAATACCGTGTTGCCGTTGGCGTCCGTGTACTTGTAGATCTGTGCGGCGGCTGGCAGCGCGACGGCAAGCAGCAGGCAACTGATGATGAGGCGCATGGTGGCGGTCTCCGGAAGGTCATGCCAAGCCTTGCACCCGGATGGCGGGCTGGCAAGTCGGGCATTGTGCGACAGCGTCGGGGCCGCCGGTGTGCGCTGCAACACGTTGGGACATTTCTGGAATTCCCGTGCTACTCCCGGCCCGAGCGAACTGTGGGCGACCGCCGCTGTCAGTCTTGCCTTCGTGGCCTGCTCCGCCGCCCGCTGCTTGCGGATGGGCCGGGAGCCGGCTTTTGTATGATGCGGATCGCTTTCATCGTTTGTTGGATGACTCTCTCGTGCCGATACCATCCTTTTTCGCCCCCCGTTTCCTGTATCCGTTGCTCCTCTGCCTGCTCGTCGGACTGCTCTGTCCGGCGCAGGGGCAGGCGGCGCTGCCCAATCCGCTGGCGGGGAGTACCTCGGGCGGCGAGCAGGTCAGCAATGCCCAGCTCGAACAGTCGCTCAACCAGGTGATCAAGACCCTGGAGAACGATCAGCAGCGCACCGACTTGCTGAAGAAACTGAAGCAATTGCGTGACGTTACCGGCAAGGAGAAGGAGAGCGAGAGCGGGGTGCTCGGCTTGATCGGCGATACCCTGGGCAGCCTGGAGAAGCAGTTCCAGGGCGACAACAGTCCGTTGGTGATCTGGAGTAACCAATTCCGACTGGCGCGCGCGGAGGTGGAGGAGCGCCTGCCCGGATGGCGCGACTGGCCGGGCATCGTGTTCAACTTCGCCGTGGTCATCCTGCTCTGGGCCTGCCTGGCCAGCGCCCTGCTCTGGCTGGGGCGGCGCATGCGCGAGCGTTTCGGACTGTCGGCTGAGCTGCCGCAGCATCCGAAGACTCGCGACCTCGTGCTGTTCGCACTGCGCAAGCTGGGCCCGTGGCTGATCGCCTTTTTCATAACCCTGTACCTGTCGTTCGTGTTGCCAAGTTCACTGAGCAAGATGCTGGCGATGCTGATGGCCTACGTGCTGGTTTGCGGCACCTTGTTCTCCGCGCTCTGCGTGATCTGCCTGTCACTGCTCAGCGGTCCGCACCGTATTCGGGCATTGGACATCCTGCGTCGCCAGGCTTTCCGACCGCTATGGTTGATTGGCAGCCTGGCCGCGCTCGGTGAGGCGGCCCATGACCCAAGGCTGATCGCCGGCCTTGGTGAGCACACGGCGATTTGTCTTAGCACCCTGGCCAACGCCACTGCCGCCGTGCTCACTGCGCTGTTCGTGCTGCGTTTCCGTCGTCCCATCGCCCACCTGATCCGCAATCAGCCGCTGGAGCGCCGCCTCAAGCGCCGGGGCCTGCACGAGCTGGTGGAACTGGTCGGTTCTCTGTGGTTCGTGCCGGTGCTGCTGCTGGTAGGGACCTCGCTGTTCGCCACTTTCGTGTCCGCGGCCGATAGCAGTGTCGCCTTGCGCCGCGCCCTGGTCTGCGCCGTGCTGGCAGTGGTGGCCATGACGGTGATCGGCTTGCTCAGTCGCCGCTCCGGTCGCAGTGGCGATGGGGGCCGGCGCAGTGCTCCTTACATCGAGCAATTGCAGAAGTTCGGTCTCACCCTAGTGCACCTCTTCGTGGTGCTGGCCTTCATCGAGGTGGGGCTGAGGGTCTGGGGCATGTCGCTGATTCGCTACGCCGAAGGCGAGGGTTCGGAAATCAGCATGAAGATGGCCAGCTTCGGCACCACCTTGCTGGTGGCCTGGCTGATCTGGATCCTCACCGACACGGCCGTACAGCACAGCCTCGGCGTTGGTGGCCGGAGCCGGCCGAATACCCGCGCCCTGACCATGCTGCCGCTGATTCGCAATGTGCTGTTCGTTACCATCGCGGTGATCGCCCTTATCGTTGCCCTGGCCAACATGGGCATGAATGTCACGCCGCTGCTGGCCGGCGCCGGCGTAATCGGCCTGGCGATCGGTTTTGGTGCGCAGTCTCTGGTGGCGGACCTGATCACCGGCCTGTTCATCATCATCGAGGACTCGTTGTCCATCGACGACTACGTCGACGTCGGCGGGCACCTTGGCACGGTGGAGGGGCTGACTATCCGCACCGTCCGTCTGCGCGACCTGGATGGTGTGGTGCACACCATCCCGTTCAGTGAGATCAAGAGCATCAAGAACTACTCTCGGCAGTTCGGCTACGCCATGTTCCGCTGGCCAGTGCCGTCGAGCATGCCGATCGACGATGCCGTTTCGCTGGTGCAGGAGGTGGCGAAAGAGCTACGCGGCGATCCGTCGGTCTACCGGAGCCTGTGGTCACCCCTGGAGTTGCAGGGCGTGGAAAGCTTCGACAATGGCCAGGCAATCCTGCGCTTCCGCTTCAAGACCGCTCCGATCAAGCAATGGGAAGTGCAGCGGGCGTTCAACCTGCGCCTGCGCAGGCGTCTCGACCAGAGTGGCCTGGAGTTGGCGATGCCGCGCCTGAACGTGCAGCTCAGCCGGATGCGCCAGCCAAGGGCTGAACCGTCGGAAGGGCAGGGCGTGCCGGCGGATGGCGGGATCTGAGGGGAGGGATCGGCTCCCACGGTACAGGGTGTCCGGGCAACAAAATGGCTTCCCGGACGTAGGTTGGGTAGAGGAGCGAAACCCAACAATAGGGGCATCCAGG
Organism: Pseudomonas sp. BN606; assembly: GCF_029873115.1. Classification (NCBI taxonomy): domain Bacteria; kingdom Pseudomonadati; phylum Pseudomonadota; class Gammaproteobacteria; order Pseudomonadales; family Pseudomonadaceae; genus Pseudomonas; species Pseudomonas sp. BN606. Next base: position 495,283 of record NZ_SSOF01000080.1, read on the forward strand.
CCCGGCGTATGTCGAACCGCACCGCTAATCGTTGGGTTTCGCTGCGCTCTACGCCAACCTACCTTGCGGTCACGCTCCGCGTTTCCTCAATAAAAAAGGGTTCATCGCGCTTTCCCGGGGAAGGCGGCCTTGATTTTCAGGAAGAAGTAGTTGGAGTCCCGGAAGCCATAGGCCATCCGCTTGATCACCTTGATGCGGTTGTTCACGCCTTCGAGGACGCTGGTGTGCAGGGGGAAGCGGGCGCTGGCCAGGATGCCCCGGGCGTATTTGCGCAGATTCCGGGCAAAGCGTTGGAGCGGCGCCAGACCGCTGTCCCGAGCATGCCGTAGCCAACTTCGCCAGCGCCGCCAGCCCTCCCGCACAGTGGGGGCGTACCAGACTTCCTTTAACGCATCCTTGAGCAGGTAGACCGTGGCCAGCGGCTGGTTGGCGTCGAGCAACTCCTGCAACTGCACGGCCTGCCCGTCCTTCAGGTTTTCGCGATTGCGCAGCAACAGCCAGCGGCTCTGCTTGACCACCTTGCGCGCCGGCTTGTCCTCGCGCAGGCGGTTGGCCTGGTCGACGCGGATCCGGTCGATCACCTCGCGGCCGTAGCGCGCCACCACATGAAACAGGTCGTACACCACTTCGGCCTGCGGGCAATGCCGCTGCACCTCCAGGTCGAAGGCGGTGTTCATGTCCATCGCCACCGCTTCGATCCGTTGGCAGTGCTCGCCCAGTAACTCAAAGAATGGGCGGATCGCCTCGCGGCTGTTGCCATGACCGACCCACAGCACCCGCGTGCGCTCGGCATCCATGATCACCGTGGCGTAGCGATGGCCTTTGTGCAGGGCGAACTCGTCCATCACCAGGTGACGCACATCACCCGGCTCGAAGGTGCCGACGGCGGCATCCAGGCGACGTTTGTCGAGCTGCTTGAGCGTGTGCCAATGCAGGCCGGTGAGGCGGCTGACGTGGCTGATCGGCAGCAGTTGCAGCAAAGCCTCGAGCCAGGCCTGCAAGCGCCGCGTCAGGCGTGACGCCGGCGCCAGCCAGGCGATCCGCTCGGTCACCCGCCCACATCGCAGACAATCGACGCGGCGCACTGGCACCTGGAGCAGAACGCGCTGATCCAACAAATCCCGATCGCGCACCCGACGCAGTCGGCGCTCATGGATCAGCGGACAAGCTTGGCCACAGCCCCCACATTCGGGGATGGCGTCGGCTTGAGGCTTGAGTTCGATCAGCAGGGTGTTGTCGGCAGAGGGGCGACAGGCGACGACTTCGTAGCCTGGCCAGAACTGGGCAAGATCAATAGGATGCACGGCGGCAGCAGGGAATGGGGGTTGGTTCGTTTGGCGACTGCCAATTTACCCACTTCCCTGACTGTCAACGCGCTCTTCCCCCAGACTCCGCGAAGAACCT
>NZ_SSOF01000081.1:0-30853 GCF_029873115.1 Pseudomonas sp. BN606
AGGCTGCTGTAGAATGCGCGGCCTCGGTTGAGACGAAAGACTTGATCGAAACGCTCTTTAACAACTGAATCAAGCAATTCGTGTGGGTGCTTGTGAGGTAAGACTGGTAGTCAACTGATTATCAGCATCACAAGTAACACTCGTGAATTCGAGAGTTTATTTGCGATTGCTGAGCCAAGTTTAGGGTTTTCTCAAAACCCAAGCAGTATTGAACTGAAGAGTTTGATCATGGCTCAGATTGAACGCTGGCGGCAGGCCTAACACATGCAAGTCGAGCGGCAGCGGGTCCTTCGGGATGCCGGCGAGCGGCGGACGGGTGAGTAATGCCTAGGAATCTGCCTGGTAGTGGGGGATAACGTTCGGAAACGGACGCTAATACCGCATACGTCCTACGGGAGAAAGTGGGGGATCTTCGGACCTCACGCTATCAGATGAGCCTAGGTCGGATTAGCTAGTTGGTGGGGTAATGGCTCACCAAGGCGACGATCCGTAACTGGTCTGAGAGGATGATCAGTCACACTGGAACTGAGACACGGTCCAGACTCCTACGGGAGGCAGCAGTGGGGAATATTGGACAATGGGCGAAAGCCTGATCCAGCCATGCCGCGTGTGTGAAGAAGGTCTTCGGATTGTAAAGCACTTTAAGTTGGGAGGAAGGGCAGCTAGTTAATACCTGGTTGTTTTGACGTTACCAACAGAATAAGCACCGGCTAACTTCGTGCCAGCAGCCGCGGTAATACGAAGGGTGCAAGCGTTAATCGGAATTACTGGGCGTAAAGCGCGCGTAGGTGGTTCAGCAAGTTGGAGGTGAAATCCCCGGGCTCAACCTGGGAACTGCCTCCAAAACTACTGAGCTAGAGTACGGTAGAGGGTAGTGGAATTTCCTGTGTAGCGGTGAAATGCGTAGATATAGGAAGGAACACCAGTGGCGAAGGCGACTACCTGGACTGATACTGACACTGAGGTGCGAAAGCGTGGGGAGCAAACAGGATTAGATACCCTGGTAGTCCACGCCGTAAACGATGTCGACTAGCCGTTGGGATCCTTGAGATCTTAGTGGCGAAGCTAACGCGATAAGTCGACCGCCTGGGGAGTACGGCCGCAAGGTTAAAACTCAAATGAATTGACGGGGGCCCGCACAAGCGGTGGAGCATGTGGTTTAATTCGAAGCAACGCGAAGAACCTTACCTGGCCTTGACATGCTGAGAACTTTCCAGAGATGGATTGGTGCCTTCGGGAACTCAGACACAGGTGCTGCATGGCTGTCGTCAGCTCGTGTCGTGAGATGTTGGGTTAAGTCCCGTAACGAGCGCAACCCTTGTCCTTAGTTACCAGCACGTTATGGTGGGCACTCTAAGGAGACTGCCGGTGACAAACCGGAGGAAGGTGGGGATGACGTCAAGTCATCATGGCCCTTACGGCCAGGGCTACACACGTGCTACAATGGTCGGTACAAAGGGTTGCCAAGCCGCGAGGTGGAGCTAATCCCATAAAACCGATCGTAGTCCGGATCGCAGTCTGCAACTCGACTGCGTGAAGTCGGAATCGCTAGTAATCGTGAATCAGAATGTCACGGTGAATACGTTCCCGGGCCTTGTACACACCGCCCGTCACACCATGGGAGTGGGTTGCTCCAGAAGTAGCTAGTCTAACCGCAAGGGGGACGGTTACCACGGAGTGATTCATGACTGGGGTGAAGTCGTAACAAGGTAGCCGTAGGGGAACCTGCGGCTGGATCACCTCCTTAATCGAAGACTTCAGCTTCTTCATAAGTTCCCACACGAATTGCTTGATTCAATTGCGAAGGCGATTGGGTCTGTAGCTCAGTTGGTTAGAGCGCACCCCTGATAAGGGTGAGGTCGGCAGTTCGAATCTGCCCAGACCCACCAATTGTCGCGGGGTCGTATGACCGGTTGACATTGGGGCCATAGCTCAGCTGGGAGAGCGCCTGCTTTGCACGCAGGAGGTCAGGAGTTCGATCCTCCTTGGCTCCACCATCTCCAGGCTGACCAAGAGTCCAGAATTGAATATCCCGGGTGGGATATTGAATTCTGAACTTTGCTTCAGAATCGTTCTTTAAAAATTCGGGTATGTGATAGAAGTGACTTGTTGAGTGTTTCACTGCACTCAATAATTCAAGGTAAAATTTGCGAGTTCAAGCGCGAATTTTCGGCGAATGTCGTCTTCACCCCTATGATCACGAGCAGATTGCTTGGGGTTATATGGTCAAGTGAAGAAGCGCATACGGTGGATGCCTTGGCAGTCAGAGGCGATGAAAGACGTGGTAGCCTGCGATAAGCTTCGGGGAGTCGGCAAACAGACTTTGATCCGGAGATCTCTGAATGGGGGAACCCACCTAGGATAACCTAGGTATCTTGTACTGAATCCATAGGTGCAAGAGGCGAACCAGGGGAACTGAAACATCTAAGTACCCTGAGGAACAGAAATCAACCGAGATTCCCTTAGTAGTGGCGAGCGAACGGGGATTAGCCCTTAAGCTTCTTGGATTTTAGCGGAACGCTCTGGAAAGTGCGGCCATAGTGGGTGATAGCCCCGTACGCGAAAGGGTCCAGGAAGTGAAATCGAGTAGGACGGAGCACGTGAAACTTTGTCTGAATATGGGGGGACCATCCTCCAAGGCTAAATACTACTGACTGACCGATAGTGAACCAGTACCGTGAGGGAAAGGCGAAAAGAACCCCGGAGAGGGGAGTGAAATAGAACCTGAAACCGTATGCGTACAAGCAGTGGGAGCCTACTTTGTTAGGTGACTGCGTACCTTTTGTATAATGGGTCAGCGACTTATATTCAGTGGCGAGCTTAACCGAATAGGGGAGGCGTAGCGAAAGCGAGTCTTAATAGGGCGTTTAGTCGCTGGGTATAGACCCGAAACCGGGCGATCTATCCATGGGCAGGTTGAAGGTTAGGTAACACTGACTGGAGGACCGAACCGACTACCGTTGAAAAGTTAGCGGATGACCTGTGGATCGGAGTGAAAGGCTAATCAAGCTCGGAGATAGCTGGTTCTCCTCGAAAGCTATTTAGGTAGCGCCTCACGTATCACTCCAGGGGGTAGAGCACTGTTTCGGCTAGGGGGTCATCCCGACTTACCAAACCGATGCAAACTCCGAATACCTGGAAGTGTCAGCGTGGGAGACACACGGCGGGTGCTAACGTCCGTCGTGAAAAGGGAAACAACCCAGACCGTCAGCTAAGGTCCCAAAGTTCTAGTTAAGTGGGAAACGATGTGGGAAGGCTTAGACAGCTAGGAGGTTGGCTTAGAAGCAGCCACCCTTTAAAGAAAGCGTAATAGCTCACTAGTCGAGTCGGCCTGCGCGGAAGATGTAACGGGGCTCAAACTAGACACCGAAGCTACGGGTTCGTCGTAAGACGAGCGGTAGAGGAGCGTTCTGTAAGCCTGTGAAGGTGAGTTGAGAAGCTTGCTGGAGGTATCAGAAGTGCGAATGCTGACATGAGTAACGACAATGCGAGTGAAAAACTCGCACGCCGAAAGACCAAGGGTTCCTGCGCAACGTTAATCGACGCAGGGTGAGTCGGCCCCTAAGGCGAGGCAGAAATGCGTAGTCGATGGGAAACGGGTTAATATTCCCGTACTTCTAGTTATTGCGATGGGGGGACGGAGAAGGCTAGGCCAGCTTGGCGTTGGTTGTCCAAGTTTAAGGTGGTAGGCCGAACACTTAGGCAAATCCGGGTGTTCAAGGCCGAGAGCTGATGACGAGTGTTCTTTTAGAACACGAAGTGGTTGATGCCATGCTTCCAGGAAAAGCCTCTAAGCTTCAGATAACTAGGAACCGTACCCCAAACCGACACAGGTGGTTGGGTAGAGAATACCAAGGCGCTTGAGAGAACTCGGGTGAAGGAACTAGGCAAAATGGCACCGTAACTTCGGGAGAAGGTGCGCCGGTGAGGGTGAAGCATTTACTGCGTAAGCCCATGCCGGTCGAAGATACCAGGCCGCTGCGACTGTTTATTAAAAACACAGCACTCTGCAAACACGAAAGTGGACGTATAGGGTGTGACGCCTGCCCGGTGCCGGAAGGTTAATTGATGGGGTTAGCGCAAGCGAAGCTCTTGATCGAAGCCCCGGTAAACGGCGGCCGTAACTATAACGGTCCTAAGGTAGCGAAATTCCTTGTCGGGTAAGTTCCGACCTGCACGAATGGCGTAACGATGGCGGCGCTGTCTCCACCCGAGACTCAGTGAAATTGAAATCGCTGTGAAGATGCAGTGTATCCGCGGCTAGACGGAAAGACCCCGTGAACCTTTACTGTAGCTTTGCACTGGACTTTGAGCCTGCTTGTGTAGGATAGGTGGGAGGCTTTGAAGCGAGGACGCCAGTTCTCGTGGAGCCATCCTTGAAATACCACCCTGGCATGCTTGAGGTTCTAACTCTGGTCCGTCATCCGGATCGAGGACAGTGTATGGTGGGCAGTTTGACTGGGGCGGTCTCCTCCTAAAGAGTAACGGAGGAGTACGAAGGTGCGCTCAGACCGGTCGGAAATCGGTCGCAGAGTATAAAGGCAAAAGCGCGCTTGACTGCGAGACAGACACGTCGAGCAGGTACGAAAGTAGGTCTTAGTGATCCGGTGGTTCTGTATGGAAGGGCCATCGCTCAACGGATAAAAGGTACTCCGGGGATAACAGGCTGATACCGCCCAAGAGTTCATATCGACGGCGGTGTTTGGCACCTCGATGTCGGCTCATCACATCCTGGGGCTGAAGCCGGTCCCAAGGGTATGGCTGTTCGCCATTTAAAGTGGTACGCGAGCTGGGTTTAGAACGTCGTGAGACAGTTCGGTCCCTATCTGCCGTGGACGTTTGAGATTTGAGAGGGGCTGCTCCTAGTACGAGAGGACCGGAGTGGACGAACCTCTGGTGTTCCGGTTGTCACGCCAGTGGCATTGCCGGGTAGCTATGTTCGGAAGAGATAACCGCTGAAAGCATCTAAGCGGGAAACTCGCCTCAAGATGAGATCTCACTGGGATCTTGAATCCCCTAAAGGGCCGTCGAAGACTACGACGTTGATAGGTTGGGTGTGTAAGCGCTGTGAGGCGTTGAGCTAACCAATACTAATTGCCCGTGAGGCTTGACCATATAACACCCAAACAATCTGGTGATTGTGGGTGCGACTGGTTGAAGTCGACAGACCGAAAATTGGCCTGAACCGCAAAACAGACTGTCACATACCTGATTCGGGGTCGCGTCGCAGACGAGATCCCAACCGAATTGCTTGACGACCATAGAGCGTTGGAACCACCTGATCCCATCCCGAACTCAGCAGTGAAACGACGCATCGCCGATGGTAGTGTGGAGCTTCTCCATGTGAGAGTAGGTCATCGTCAAGCTTCTATCCCAAACCCCCGATCCGTGAAAACGGTTCGGGGGTTTGTCTTTGGGCGCGAGAAAGTGTGCGGTACCGCGTCGAAGCCGGTAGCGCCCGGAAACTCTTGAATCGCCACCGCCAGTGCTGCGCTCGTCTAGAATAGCCGCGATACCTAAAGAGCCTTACCACCATGCCCGAACAGGCGGAACAACGCCCCCTTTCCGAACTTCCTCTGCACGACCTGATTGCCTGTCACGAGTGCGATCTATTAATGCGCCACCCACACATCGGCGAAGAGCAAAAGGCCTGTTGCCCGCGCTGTGGCTATGAATTGGTGGTGCACCGCTCGCAGATGGAGCGTCGCGCCCTGGCGTTGGTGCTGACTGCACTGTTCTTGTTCGTACCGGCAAACTTCCTTCCGATCATGAAGCTCAACCTGCTTGGGCAGACCAGCCACGATACGGTTTGGACAGGGGTTTTAGGCCTCTACAACACGGGCATGGAAGGTGTCGCGGTGTTGGTGTTCCTGTGCAGCATGGTTATCCCGCTGATCAAACTGCTCTGCCAGCTGATTGTGTTGGTTTGCATCAAGACTCGGCGCGCCCTTGGCCTGGGGCTGATGCTCTATCGCCTGTATCACCACCTTCGGGAGTGGGGAATGCTCGAGGTTTACCTCATGGGCATCCTGGTTTCCATCGTCAAGTTGATCGATCTTGCAGACCTCCATCTGGGCATCGGTCTGGCCTGTTTCATTGGCTTGCTGCTGGCCCAGGTATGGCTCGAGGTGACCATGTCGCCACACCAGGTGTGGGATGCACTGGACGCCGAAGGAGACGCCCATGCGAGCCATTGATGCCGGCATCATCGTCTGCGACGAATGCCATCAGTTGAACCGCCCTGAGTCCGATGAGGATCACGGTTCCTGCAGCCGCTGCGGTGCACGCCTGCACCCTCGTCGCCCCAACAGCCTGACCCGCACCTGGGCATTGCTGATTACCGCGGCCATTCTCTATGTGCCGGCAAATGTGCTGCCAATCATGACGGTGAACTTCTTAGGCAACGGTGCGCCCTCGACCATCATGGGTGGTGTGCTTGAGCTGATTCACGCCGAGATGGTGCCCATTGCCCTGGTCGTTTTCGTCGCCAGCATCCTTGTGCCCACTTTCAAGTTGGTGGGCATCGCGCTGCTGCTTTACTCAGTACAGCGACGACTGCCCATGTCACCGCGACAGCGCATCCTGATGTACCGCTTCATCGAATGGATAGGTCGCTGGTCCATGCTGGATATCTTCGTCATCGCCATCCTTGTGGCGTTGGTGAACTTCGGCAACCTGGCCAGCATCGAAGCCAACCTGGGAGCGGCTGCCTTTGCTACCGTCGTGGTGATAACCATGATCGCGGCAGTGACTTTCGATCCCAGGCTGATCTGGGACAACACCGATATGGACGACGAGAATGCCTGAGTTGCCAACGCCTAAAACCCGTAAAACCACGAGTTGGTCTGCCATCTGGGTGCTACCTCTGCTGGCGCTCATCATTGGCCTCTGGCTCGCATGGAAGGCCATGAGTGAAGCAGGCATCGAGATCCAGATCCGTTTCGAGAACGGTGATGGCATTCAAGTCGGCAAGACCCAACTGATGTACAAAGGCATCCAGGTCGGCAAGGTGATCGACCTGCATGTCAGCAACGACATCAAGGGCGTGATTGCGACGGTCGAGGTGATGAAGGAGGCCGAGCCCTACCTCAGTAAGGAAACCCGTTTCTGGCTGGTACGCCCGCGGGTATCGCTCGCTGGCGTTACGGGACTGGAAACCCTGGTTTCCGGTATCTACATCGCCATCGATCCGGTCAAAGGCGAGCCCGCGCGACGCTACACGGCGCTCGCTGAGCCCCCACCACTGTCCGATTCGCTTCCCGGCCTTCACCTCACTCTGAAGGCCGAGCGCCTCGGTTCGCTTGAGCAAGGGAGCCCAGTCTACTACCGGCAGATTCAGGTCGGTCAGGTGAAGAGTTACCAGTTGGCGGAAGACCAGCGCACCGTCGAGATCAAGGTGCACATCGAACAGCCCTACGCGCATCTTGTGCGCAAGCACACTCGTTTCTGGAATGCCAGTGGCCTCAGCGTCACTGCGGGTCTGTCGGGCGTGAAGATTCGCACCGAGTCCGCGCTAAGCATCATGGCCGGCGGCATCGCTTTCTCCACGCCAGAGCACCGCCAAGACAGTCCGCCCACTGACCCGAGCATCCCGTTCCGGCTGTATGACGGCTTCGAGTCCGCCGAGGCGGGCCTTCGCGTATTGCTGCGGATGGACGACGTCAGTGGCCTCAGTCCGGGCAACACCCCGGTGATGTACAACGGTGTCCAGGTCGGCACCCTGAAGAAGCTGGACATGGACAAGGACTTCACGGGCGCCACTGCCGAACTGACCATGGAACCACGTACCGAAGACTTCCTCGTCGAAGGCACCGAGTTCTGGACGGTGAAACCGTCGATCTCGCTGGCGGGCATCACCGGCATCGAAGCCCTTGTGAAGGGGAACTATATTGCTGTGCGCTTCGCCAAGGAAGGTACGCCGACCCGTGAATTCAAGGTGCGCCCCAAGGCGCCTCCACTCAACACCGATGCGCCCGGTCTGCACCTGGTGCTGACCAGCGAGCGACTCGGCTCCCTGGAGGTCGGCAGCCCGGTGCTGTTCCGTCAGATGCGCGTGGGCAGCGTGCAGAGCTACCAGCTCTCGCGTAACCAGCAGCGTGTGGTGATTGGCATTCACATCGAGCCCGAGTTCACCAAGCTGGTCAACGAGTCCACCCGCTTCTGGAACTCCAGCGGTATTACTCTCAAGGGCGGCCTGTCGGGGGTCGAGGTGAAGAGTGAATCCCTGCAGACTTTGCTGGCGGGCGGTATCACCTTCGACACCCCAGATCCGAAAGCCAAGCCGGTCACCCGGCCGCGTCGCTTCACCTTGTATGACGATGAGACTCAAGCCGTCGTCAAGGGCACTCTGGTCGACATCATCATTCCGCAGGCCGAGGGCGTGAAGGCCGGTACGCCGATCCGCTTCAAGGGCATCGATGTGGGCGAAGTGGAAACCGTGACCCTGAACGGTGATCTATCCGGCGTAACGGTCAAGGCACGTCTGACCCAGGCGGCGGATCGCATTGCCCGCGCCGGAACCCAGTTCTGGGTGGTGCGTCCGGAGCTCGGTCTGCTGCGCACGGCCAATCTGGAGACACTGGTCAGCGGCCAATACCTGGAGGTGCTGCCAGCTGCCAAGCCTGGCGCAGCCCAGACCCGATTCACCGCGCTGGATCAGGCGCCGGATGCACTTGCGCGCCAGGAAGGCCTGCGCATCACCCTCAGCGCGCCGCGACGTGGCTCGATCAAACCGGGTGTGATCGTCAGCTATCGCGAGGTTCCCGTTGGTAAGGTGCTCTCCTACGAGCTCGGCAAGACCGCCGACCGCGTCTTCATCCATGTACTCATCGAACCGCACTACGCGCCCCTGGTGCACAGCGGCAGCCGCTTCTGGCACACCAGTGGTGTCGGGGTGGATGCCAGCCTGTTCGATGGTGTGAAGGTGCGAACTGGCTCCCTGGAGTCCTTGGTGGAGGGCGGGATTTCCTTCGCCACACCGAACGAAGGGCAGATGGGCAACGCCGCGCTCAATGGCCAGACCTTCGCCCTGCATGACGATGCCGAGGACGAGTGGCTGACCTGGGCGCCGAAGATTCCTTTGGCGAAGTAAGCACGTAACAAACAAAAGGGCCGCAATCCGCGGCCCTTTTGCTTTTCTGGCGAACGGATCAGGCGGGTTCGGCCGCCTCGTCCTTCGCATCCTGGGTGGCGGTAGCCACGTCGCGACGCTTGATGAACTTCCAGTCCGCCTCGTCGATGTAGATGCCGTTCGGGCCACTGCCGCCTTCCAGGTCGATGGCGACGTTGGCCGATACCTGCGGCTTAACCGACGCGAGGATGGGGGTGAAGCCCAGTTGCTGGCTGGTTTCGATCAGCGCCTGCTGGTTGCGTTCGTCGATGTCTGCCGCTTCGTCCAGGTAGTAGGGCAGTCGAATTCGCCCGGCTTGCTCGCGATCCATCAGGTGCAACAGCAGGTACATGTTGGTCAGCGCCTTGATCGTCATCGTGGTGCCGTTGGAGGCGGCGCCGTCGATATCGGTGTGAATGACCGGCTGGCCATGCACCTTGGTGATCTCGAAGGCCAGTTCGAACAGGTCTTTCAGGCCCAGCTGGTTGCCGTTGGCCGCCACCAGGCGCGCCAGGTACTCCTTGGCTTCCTCGTTCTTCGCGTCCTGGTCGCTGGAGTTGGTCAGGTCGAAGACCGAGAGGGTCTCGCCCTCCTCGTACTGTCCGGCGCTGTGGATGATCTGATCGATGTGACGCAGGGCTTCCTTGTTCGGCGCAAGGACGATGCGGAAGCTCGACAGGTTGGAGACCTGGCGCTTGTTGATCTCGCGGTTGAACAGCGCCAGCTGGTGTTCCAGGTTGTCGTAGTCGCTGCGGATATTGCGCAGGGTCCGGGCGATGTCGGTGACTGCGGCGCGGCGTGCCTTGGCCAGGGTCAGGGCTTCGTCCTGGCGGTGTGCGTAAGCGTTGATCAGCAATTGCAGGCGGCGCTCGGCGTCGTCTTCGCTGTCGAACTTGGCCACACCTTTGAGGCGGACCTGCGCGTAGAGCGCTTCGATCTGGCCGTCGATGCGCTGCAGTGCCTGCCACGTATCCTGGTAGTCATTGAGCAGCGGCAGCAGATTGTCGAGGCTGTCGTCCACCGGGTCCATGAACGGCTTGCCGAAGGGCAGGTCGGCGGGCAGCAGCTGGCGACGGCGCAGGGCGTCTTCCAGGGTGCGTTCCTTGGCTTCCAGGTCGGCGAGTTGACGCCCTACCAACTGCAGCTTGGCGGAGAGTTGCTGGACGCGTTCGGTGAAGGCATCGGCGGAGCGCTTGAGCTCATCCTGGGTGGCTTCCAGCTGCGCCAGCTCTTCCAGCTTGGCGGGCTCTTCGGCAGCCAGGGTCTGGCTCTTGCGGAAATCTTCCAGGGCTTTCTGCGCGTCGAGCACGTCCTGGTACAGCTTCTCTGCCCGGGCCTTGCTCGCCGCGCGGTCGGCGGCAACGGACTGCTGGGTCTTGAGCTGCTTCAGCTCGCGTTCCAGGCGGTCTTTCTGGTCGCGCAGGGCTGCACGGTCGGCCAGGGCCTGGAGGGCTGGCGGTTCGATGTGGGAGAGGTCGATGGACAGGCCCGGTACTTCGAACTGGCTGCCTTTGAACTGGTCGAGCACGGTTTCCAGGGTCTTCACCCAGGCTTCGCCGTCGTCCAGCTGAATACCTTTCTCGCCCAGCGGGAGGCTGAACAGCTGGCCGTTGAACAGGCGCATCAGGCGGTCCACGTCGGCCTGGGAGAACTCTTCGCGCAGGCGGGAGTAGCTGTTGTTGTCGGCGTGGTCGAGCTGCTGTTTTACCGCCTTCAGACGCTTCTCCAGATCGCGCAGGCGCTCGTCCAGGTCTTCGGCGGAGAACTGGCGGGACTGCGCGAGGGCGCCGGCCAGTTCGTCGTGGGCATCCTTGGCGGCGAGCAGCTGCTGCTCCAGCACTTTGGCATTTTCCACCAGGGCAAAGCGGTTCTTCAGCACTGCCAGCTCGCCCAGCCAGCGCTGGTTCTCGGTGATGGCACGCTCCAGGCGCATCATTTCCTGGGTGCCGCCACGCTGTTCGCTCTGCAGACCGTCCTGCTCGTTGCGGTAGTGCTCGGCCTGGATCACCAGCTCCTCGCGGCGAGCGCCGGAATAGTCCTGCCAGGTCCCCAGCAGCGAATCCAGCAACGGCGAGATTCGGTGCAGCTTGCCGCGCAGGGTCTCGCGTTGGGCCACGCCGTTGGCCAGGGCCTCGACCAGCGGACCGGCGGAAACCAGCGCCTGGTAGTCCTGCTCCATGCGGCGCACGTCGCGGAAGGCCTCTTCGCAGGCGGCGATGTAGTCCACGCTGCCCGAGCGCAGGCTGTGCTCGAAGGCATCGAGGAACAGCTGCTTGAGCTTGGCCGCGGTGATCTCGCGCATGTGCAGCAGGTTGATGAACAGCGAGCGGAAGGTCTTCAGGCTCTGTTCGCTGGTGGAGCGCAGCGGGATCAGGGTCAGGTCCAGCGGGATGGAGGTATGACCGCCCACCAGCAGGCGGCGAAGTTCATCGGGCTTGAGCTCGTAGGCCTTGATGCCTTCGCGCTCCAGGCTGTTGAACAGCTCGCGCTGACGCAGGCAGGTGCCGTCGCGCTGGTAGTGCTCCAGGTTCAGTTCGCCCCGGTAAGCGAAGAACTGGTGACCGAAACCACCGCCCGGGCCGCGACCTGCAACGCCGATGACGTGCGGGCCATGGGGCAGGGAGACTTCAACCAGGATGTAGCTGGTATCGGTGGCGAAGTAGAACTTGCGCGACTGCTCCAGGCTGTACTTGCCGAAGCTCATGTCCGACATGCGCGCCAGGATCGGGAACTGCAGCGCGTTGATCGAAGCCGATTTACCGAGGTTGTTGGCGCCGTAGATCGACAGCGGGGTTTCCAGCGGGAACAGGCCCAGGCTGTAACCGGCCGTGTTCAGCAGGGCGAAGCGGCGGATGCCGTAGCGTTCCTGGCTCATGCGTCTTCCTCCTGGGCGGCGCGTTCTTCGACCATGGCACGGGCCAGGGCGTCTTCTTCGGACTCTGCGGGCGCATCGACGGTTTCAGGCTCGTCGATGGGGATGATGGCGTCGCCGCTGTCGTCATCCAGTAGTACCGGGGCATGCAGCTCCAGGTCGGTGCTGTGCAGGCTGGCAGCCAGGTCGCGGTCATGCTGTACCGCCAGGCACACATCGAGGAAGCGGTGCATTGGCGGCAGGAAGCGGTAAACACCGTTGCTGTCTTCGGCAAAGCCGAGTTGGGTGAGCCGGCGGATTACCTTCTCTTCCAGTTCTTCATGGGTGGTTACCTCGGCCTGCATGAACAGGTCGCGGTACTTCTCCAGCAGGGCTGGCAGTTCGTCGCGGCCGATGCTGCCGCCATCGAGTACCGCAAGCGGGTCGCGGCCCTGGTCGGCCAGGTGTTCCACCAGGATGAAGGTGAACAGAGCCAGGCGCTGGGCGGTCTTGTTCACCTGGGCACCCATCTGCTCGGGCACGAAGTAGTAGAAACCACGCGGGTCGCAGACCAGCTCGAAGCCGAGGCCCTTGAACAGGGCGCGGTACTGGTCCTGCATGGTGGACAGCTGGGCGTAGCACTCCGGCTCGCTGCGGGAGAGGTGATAGCCCTTGAACAGCTCGCGGAAGATAGGCGCCAGCTGGGTCATTTCTTTCAGGTCGATATTCATCAGGAAGTCTTCTCGGCCGCGGCGTTGGGGCTCTTGATCAGGGCGTAGGAGCTCAGGCTGACCTGGTGCTCGGCGGTCAGGTAGTCACGACGCTCCAGGCGATCGCGCGAGAAGCGCGAATCGCGGGAAAGACGCGAGAACCAGTAGAGGAGTTCGTCGGTGGCGCCTTCGGGTTCCTGCTCCAGTAGCCAGACCATCAGGTCCGGTAGCGGCAGGGCCTGCTCGCAGCGGTCGAGCATTTCCCGAGCGGTCTTCGGTGAGCGCGGTGCAGTGGCCTTGCGCGCCCCGCCGGATTTCGGGAAGTGCGCCGGTTTCGGCTGGAAGCGTGCCAGGGCGTAGACATAGGCCTCCACCTGCGAGCCACTGCCCAGGAAGGTGGTCTGCGGGCGGGTGAACAGCGGCATCGCGGCCTGGGGCACAGCGTCCAGGCCCTTCTTGCGGATCACCGACAGCGCCAGGGCGGCGCCACGGGTCACGGCATTGTGCCGACGCGCTTCTTCGCGCAGCGGCAGCAGGAGCTCGCGGGCCTTGCGCAGGGTGATCTGGGCACTGGTCTGCATCTCCAGGATGCGTGCATGGGTGCGCAGCAGCAGGTCGTCGTCTACCAACTGGCCAAGGCGTTGCTGTTCGCCCAGGAGGCGCAGCAACACCTGCTCGACGCGCCGCACACCTTGCTCGAAGGCACCGTCGGCGGCCACCAGCTGGATCATCGGCTCGACGTACTCGTCCCAGGTGGCCAGCACTTCAGCGTAGCGCTGGCGCAAGGGAATCTGCCGGTCGCTGGTTTTGGCGCGGTCGGCCACGGCCACCAGGGCCTGCTCGTCGTTGTCGAGCTTCTTCAGGACATCGCGTACACGCATGTCGAGCAGACGCAACTGGCGCGCCAGGTCGTTGCCGTCACGGATTTCGAAGGCTTCCTGGATATAGCCGGCGAGGCGTTCCAGGTGACGCAGGTAGGCTTCGATCTCCAGGCACAGGCCGAGGCGGTGTTCGCGCCGCAGGTAGGCGAGGAAGTCGTGGATCTGCGCGTTCAGCTCGAAGCGGTTCGGACTCTTGGCCACAGGAACCAGGATGTCCAGGCGCACCCAGAGGTCGAGCAGGGCAGTCACGTCGGTGGGCGTGCCCTCCGGCAACTGGCCGGCGAGCTGCACGCGCAGTTCCACCAGGCTCAGGGTGCCGGCATCGAAGCGCTCGCAGAGCGGCTCGAGCAACGTCCAGTGTTCGGCTAGGGCGCGCAATACGCGCTTGGGATCGATCATCGATTGGCCGGGGTTCGCTGAAAAAAGAGGCGATTGTACTTCAGGTTGCTGGCAGCGATTGAGCTTCAACCGATCAGAGGAGCGACACCCGTCGCGGACTGACATTTTTTGGCAGTTTGCGACTGGCATCGTGCTATCAGATAGCCGAAAAAGGCTGGAAAGCCTTGTGCAAGTGATTGAATTCCCTGGCATGTTTTCTGCGTTAGGGAAGCGTCCGCTGTATGACCGCAGGAACCATGAGCCCCGAATCCGCACTTCTCGCCGACGCCCGCTGGGCCGAGCTGGAACGCCAGACCGACCTGGCCTGGGACCTCGACGCCATCACCAACCGGCAAGAGGCCATCGACTTCCTGCTGCACTTCGAAAACCGCCTGTGCGTCTATTCGGGGTACGTGGAAAAGCTCTACAGCCGCTACAGCTTCGTGGTGCCCGAAGAGGAACATGGCAGCATCACCATCCTTCCCGACGAGATGGCCTGGTACGACACCTTCCATGACATTCCTGCAGACGCCGTGTTGCCTACCGGTATCCATGTCCTTCCCGGTGAAGTGCTCGGCTCGACCGGCCTCTACCTGAAGATCCCCGGCGAGCACCGTCTCAGCGCTTCACACGAACTGCCCTTCCTGGACGGCCTCAAATTCCTGATCCAGCGTTACCAGTCCCGTGGCGAGCAGTTCCTGCCAGTGCTGGTCAAGGGTGACCTGCGCGAGTACGAGGCGCGCATGCCTTCGTTGCACCTGCATCGCATCGATGCGAGTCGCCTGGGACGCAATTCCCGGCTGGAGGTCTCGAACATCAAGGGCGCCATCGCCGATCACCTGGTCGGACTGTTCCGCCAGGGCTGACCTCGGCGTTACCCCTTTGTTGCGATGGGTAACAGCCATCCATCGCCGACTTCCTGGCAAGCACCCTCAACTCGACTATGGGTCGGGACGCTTCCCGGCCTGCCTCCCTATAGTGGCTAAAAAGGGGACGAGTCTTCGTCGCTTGCCCATACAAGAACAATCAGGGATGTCGCCATGCGTTCGAATCCGCTGCCCGCCTGGTCGCTGAAGGCCATTCTTCTTGCCGGGGTGTTCTCCTCGTCTATCGCCCAGGCGCGAATGGAGGAGCTGGCCGACAGCGAACTGTCCGACATCACCGGCCAGGCATTCATCAACCTGACCACCGACGCCAATGCCGGGATCAACTACACCCGCGTCAACTTCGGGGTGAACGTCGACACCCAGCTGAACATGAAGAAGCTCCAGCTCGGCCAGTATGACGACTCCGTTACTCGGGCGGGGGAAGTCGCTGGTTCGTCCGACATCCTCATCAACAACTTCGCCCTTGGCACCGTGAATGCGGACGGCTCGGTTAACCCATTCCGTATTGCCGATCCCTTCGTCGAACTGGCCTATTCCGGCAACAAGGTGGTGGGTGTGCGCATCGGCTTCGGCGAGGCCAAGGGCGTGTTGTCGGGGGATATCCAGAGCCTGACCGGGAATATCCCGGTGCACATCACCGGCACCGCCAAGCCCATCATCGACAAGGCTTCGGGGTTCGATCAGTTCCTCCTGGCGCTGGCCGGTATCAGTGACTCGACCAGGCTACAGGCCGACGCCACCCTGGTGAACTCCAGCGGCAACGCCGATCCGGTACGCGGTGGCATGGCCGGCCTCACCAATGGCACGGCGCTGAGTTGCGTCAGCGGTTGTAACCTCGGCGGCCTCTCCGACGCTCTGCTCAGCCTGTTCAAGTCCAGCGGTTGCGGCATCCTCTCCCTTAATACCTGCTTCCCGCTCAGCGACTTCAAATCCCTGCCGGTGGGCAACATCAGCAACATGAACACCATGGAGGGCGCGGCGAAGGGCTTCTTCATCTCCTTCCAGACCCAGGACCTGGCGTGGAAGGACATGGACCAGAACGCCTTCATGACCGCCCTCAAGGGCGCTTTCATGAACATGCCCAAGTACCGCGACGCCAACGGCAACTTGGTGTCGCCGATCAACATCGACTTCGAGCAGGCGTTCAATGGCATCCCGCGGCAGGACACCTGCCTGGGCACAGCCACCGCGGGGTGTTGAGCATGCGCAGAACCATCGTGATCCTGCTGTCGTTGGCCGCCGCCACAGCGCAGGCTGAACTCAAGGCGCTGGATGACGCGGAGCTCTCCAATGTGGACGGTGCCGGAATCGGCTTCGTGCTGGATCAGGTCCTGCTGGACGCCAACAACGCGACCATCACCATCAACGACATCACAAACGCCGCCAAGCAGAACGTGCCGATCTCGGTGAAGGAGTTCTACCTGGGCGCCGCCGGCAGCAACAAAGGGGCGAATCTGAGCCCGGTTACCATCGGCCGGCTCGACCATCCCTTCGCCCTCAATCTCGCCAAGGGCGAAGCCATGCGCACCCTGCGCGACGATGGGCAGTGGGTGCAGACCACCCCGAGCAATGTCACTGTCCTCGAATTCATGTTTCCGGAGCGCCTGACCGGCGCCGCCGGCCAACCCTGCATCGCGGGTTTGGCTGCCGCCGGCAACAACTGCTCCAGCCGCGCCAGCGAGAAGGTCGATCTGGGCATCCGCTTCGATTTCCAGGTGGCCGCCGGACGCACCGATATCCTTAACCTCGACTTCGCCGAGCTGGCGATGGACGGCTCCTACTTGCGTCTGTGGGGGGACAGCAGCCGCAGCCAGATGGTCGGCGAGGCGCGTATCAATCTGTTCACAAAGAGCCTGCAGATCATGAGCTGCGCAGCCGGCACCACCGGTTGCACGACTGCCACCGAGCAGCGCGACCGCACCATCTTCCTCAACAACGCCTTCGCCAACATATCCCTCGGCTACGGCAAGACCCAGCCGCTGCTGTTCGACGTGAGCAGCAACGGCCAGTTCGTGCTCGAACTGCCCAACCCCACGGCGTCCGGTACCTCCCAGGCGCAGAAGGATGCGCTGGCCGCTGACTTCTACGCCAACGCGCCGCGCACCAACATCGTCATCAACAGCCTCCAGACCGGCAGCGGCAGCTTTTCCAGCGGTGGCTACAACTTCGGTTACAACGCGCTCCAGGGGCTCAGCATCAATTACCTGAAGGTGACCAGCCATGACCTTTAGGGCGCTCTACCTGGCGGTATTGCTGGTGCTACCGTCGATGGCGCGAGCCGAGTTGCAAGCGCTGGAGGACGCCGACCTGAGCCAGATGAGTGGGCAGGGCGGGGTGTACCTCTCCGGCGAGTTCAGCATCAACAAGAATGGCGGCGTGCTCTGGAACACACCGGTGTCCAATAATCCGGCCACATGGACGGCCAACGAGCGCAGCTGCGCCATCGCTGGTGCCGCCACTCCGGAAAGTTGCGGCCTGCGCATCGCCATCCGCTCCGAGGCCAATGGCGGCTGGTATGTGCTGGACAACCTCAAGGGCATCTTCAGCTTCGAGGGCCTGACACTGAACACCCGACTGATCAGCAGTGGTTTCGGCGGCGACGGTGCGGCCTTCAACCAGGATGTGCTGGCGCTGGGCCTGCCCAACGAGATGCGCTTCAAGAACGGCAGCTTCGCCTTCGGCGTGGCCAACCAGGGTGGCTGGCAGAACAAGTCCGGCACCGTCGCCAACGGCGGCAATCCCAGCTACCAGCAGACGAATATCTTCTCGGCGAAGATCGACGGCACCATCCGCATGCAGGGCAGCGTGCTGATCTTCCCGAAGAACTGAGGAACCGCCCATGCGCCCAGCCCCCTTGCTGTTCGGCATGCTCCTCGCTTCCCAGGCCCAGGCCATGGAAGCGCTGGACGACTCCACCATGGCTTCGGTCAGCGGCCAGGGCGGTATCAGCCTGGAGGCTTCCAGCAAGGGCTGGTCGGCCAGCAACGTCAGCTACACACAGGACGGCCGCAGCCTGAACCTGCGGGATGTGAGTAATCGCGCCGCCACCGGCACCACCAGCACCTCACAGTCGACCATCGATGTGCAGGGCGGCCAGTTGGAGGTCCAGCACAGCTCCACGCCGCAGGTGCTGGCAGTGAACAACATCGAGATGGATGGCAGCAGCAAGAGCTTTGGCTCGTTCCGAGCCTTCTATACCTTGGGCGCCACCTTGAAGCTCAAGGGAGGCGGGGCCAGCGGCGTAAGCGGCATCGCGGTGAACGACAGCCGGCTGTCCCTTAGCGATGTGACCTTCTACTACCGCGACAACGGCTTCGACCTCATTGTCAAAGGCCTGTCCTTCGACACCTACCTGAACAACGCCTACCTGGACATCGTCAGCGGTGGCAGTGGTCAGGAGGTCAAGCTCAACCTCGGTGACGCGCGCTTCATCGGCACTGTCGGCGGTATCAGTCTCGACCTCGCCCACGGCGATCCCACGGTCTCCCCCGTGACGCCCGGCGCGCCGGACCTGCGGGACCCCAACGCCAGCCGCAGCTTCGGCAAGCTGAACATGGACCTGCGCCTGGGCGGCAGCCTCAGCGTCGCAAGTGGCGGTGCGAGCGGCGATGGCATCCGCGTCCGCCCGGACCTGAATATCGGTAGCAGCCTGTTCCAGTATCAGGACGAAGGCATCCTTCGCGCCGAGAACTTCTCCGGCACCCTGCGCAGCCTCGGAGGCCTGACCATCGACTTGGCCCAGGACGCAGGCAGCAGTTATGCACAGGTGGCCTTCCAGGACCTCAAGCTCAACGCCACCCTGGGCGGCTTGATCATCGGCAACCCGATCAACCAGAAACTGGGCAGCCTGGCCATCGACCTCAACTTCGCCGACGACGGCGCCAAGCAGAACTGGCTCAAGCTACGTCCGGGCGGCGACCCCAACTCCGGGGCGAAGGGCCTGACTGCCGATGTCAGCTGGAACATGGCCAACAGCTCGGTTTCCCTCACCGATAACGGCAACAGCATGTGGTTCAGCGGCCTGCGCACCAACGGCACCGGCCAGCTCACCCTGGACCTGACCAAGAGTTGCGCGGGCGGGGTCAGCACCGGTTGCTACGCCGGCACCCAGAGCGACATGGGCAAGGGCAACTACAACGGTCATTTCGACGGCCTACGCCTGGGGCTTTCCAACATCAAGGGCGGTTACAGCTTCGACGGCCTGCGCGTTGGCTCGGCCGATGCGCCGTTGCAGGGCGGCACCGAACTGCTGGTGCTGATGGAGATCTTCCCGGCCTACGACTTCACCCTGAATGGCCAGATCACCCTGCTGCCGGGGGGGAGCAGTGGCGACGGTGTGCGTTACAACGCCGACTTCGTCTTCAGCGATGCCCGTGCCGCCATCACGGTGGATGAAACCGGCAAGGGCCTGTGGCTGGCCGGCACCACCTACGACATGCACTTTCGCGATGGCTCGGTGGACGTGAGCAACAACGGCATCGAACTGCGCAAGGGTACCTACTGGTCGAAGCTGGAGGTCAGCGACCTGCGCTGGGGGGATCGTGCCACCGGCACCAGCCTTGGCAGGTTGGTACTGAAGCGCTTTGAGCTGGGCTCCACGCTGGCGGTGAGCTCCGGTGGTGCGGGCGCCCTATGCGTCGGCGGCAGCGGCCCCAATGCCGGTGCCTGCTCGGCCAGCGGCGGGCGCTGGGAGGATCGGGGCAATGAAGGTGTGTCGGTGAAATTGAAGAACGTCTTCGTCCGTGACACCGCGATCGACAGCACCACCAATGGCGTGGCCACCGACGAGAAGCGTAACCAGATCGTCTGGGAAACCAATCGCGTCAACGGCGCCGCCGGCACCGGCAGCCAGCTGGTTGTGGATAACTTCTCCACCTCGGATGGCAACCCCAGTGACCCGAACGCCAACACCTACGGCTTCAACGCCGACCTCAACCTGGACGTGGCGCCCACCAAGGTGTGCACGAAGAACGGCGGCAACTGCACCCCGGTTTCCCCGGACCCGCTGGGCTTCGCGGTGAACGGCCGCATCCACTTCAAGGAAATCAACGTCGACCGCCTGCAACACGTCCACCCAACCGGCGGCGCCGTCACCTCCATGTATGGCATCAAGGTGCAGAACGCCGACATCAGCGCCAACCTGACAGCGACGCCGATCAATTGAAGCCCCCAGGGGGCTTTCATTGTGGGAGCGAATTCATTCGCGATTGCAGGATGCAGTCCTGCCCAGGAACCCCGGGGGAGCGCTTCGCGCTCCTTTCGCGAATGAATTTGCTCCTACCAGGTTTCCCTGACCCTTCCATCACCCGCCCGCCGACCTTTCCGCCCACCGCTTTTCACGCCACAATCCTCTGATCGGGTGCCGTCGCCACAAGCAGTCCGGCACCATCAGCCTGAGCCCCGGCCGCACGCACGGTGGGGCCGTGAGGAGCAAGCCATGAGCAGCCAAGATCGCGTCATCATCTTCGATACCACCCTGCGGGACGGCGAGCAGAGCCCCGGCGCTTCCATGACCAAGGAAGAAAAGCTGCGAATCGCCAAGGCCCTGGAGCGCATGCGGGTGGACGTGATCGAGGCCGGCTTCGCCATCGCCAGCCCCGGCGACTTCGAGGCGGTAAAGGCCATTGCCGACAGCATCAAGGACAGCACCGTGTGCAGCCTGTCGCGGGCAGTGGATGCCGATATCGACCGCGCCGCCGAAGCCCTGGCCGGCGCCAACTCCGCGCGCATCCACACCTTCATTGCCACCAGCCCCATCCACATGCAGTACAAGCTGCGCATGCAGCCGGACCAGGTGGTGGAGCAGGCCATTCGGGCGGTGACGCGTGCACGCAACCTCTGCGAAGACGTGGAATTCTCCTGCGAAGACGCCGGCCGCTCGGAAATCGATTTCCTCTGTCGCATCATCGAAGCCGCCATCGATGCCGGTGCTCGCACCATCAACATCCCCGACACTGTTGGCTACGCCATTCCGCACCAGTACGCGGAAACCATGCGCCAGCTGCTGCAGCGCATCCCCAATGCCGACAAAGCGGTGTTCTCGGTGCATTGCCACAACGACCTGGGGCTGGCCGTGGCCAACTCCCTGGCTGCCGTTGCAGTGGGCGCCCGCCAGGTGGAATGCACCATCAACGGCCTGGGCGAGCGCGCCGGCAATGCCGCGCTGGAAGAGATCGTGATGGCCATCAAGACCCGCCAGGACGTGCTCGGTGTCTACACCAACATCGACACACCGCACATCCTCAGCACGTCGCGCATGGTCTCCGGAATCACCGGTTTCCCGGTTCAGCCGAACAAGGCCATCGTCGGTGCCAACGCATTCGCCCACGAGTCCGGTATTCACCAGGACGGCGTGCTCAAGCACCGCGAAACCTACGAGATCATGTCCGCCCAGTCCGTCGGTTGGCACACCAACAAGATGGTGCTGGGCAAGCACTCCGGGCGTAACGCGTTCCGCACCCGCTTGGACGAGCTCGGCATCCAGCTGGGCAGCGAGGCCGACCTGAATGCCGCCTTCACCCGCTTCAAGGAGCTGGCGGACAAGAAGCACGAGATATTCGACGAAGACCTGCAGGCGCTGGTATCCGACACCTTGGGCGAGGAAGCCCCGGAGCACTTCAAACTGGTCTACCTGGAGGTCGCCTCCAAGACTGGAGAAGTGCCCCAGGCCAAGCTGGTGCTGTCCATCGACGGCGTGGAGCAAGGCGCGAGCGCCGACGGTTCCGGTCCGGTGGATGCCACCTTCAAGGCCATCGAAAGCCTGGCGACGTCCGAGTCGAGCCTGCAGCTCTATTCGGTCAACGCCATCACCCAGGGGACCGATTCCCAGGGTGAAGTCACCGTCCGCCTGGAAAAAGCCGGACGAATCGTCAACGGAAACGGTGCGGATACCGATATAGTTGTCGCCTCCGCAAAGGCCTACCTCAACGCGCTGAACCTGATGCAGGCCGGCGTGCGCAAGGCTCACCCACAGGTTGCTGACGTTTGATCACAGAACACCGTCGTCGCGCGTATCTCGATGCCATGCAGGTAGCCACCTGGCTACCCCGCACGGCATTGCCCTTCGCCGCACCTTCCAATCCCGAATTGCTGGCCCTGGTTCCGGATGTCCCCCACGAGGACGCACCGGTGCCGGTTGCTGACGCAACGCCCAAAGCACCCGCAGCGGAAGCCCGCCCGTCGGCGCCCTCCGCGCGCGCCAGGATCGAGATTCCCCGTCCTGGCAGCGCCCCGCGACCGGCCGTACAGCCCGAACCCGAAACGGCTGCCGAACCGGAAACCGCGCCGACCAAGGCGGAAACGCTTCCGCCGCCGCGCTTCTCGCTGCAGCTTCTGCGCGCTGGCAACTGCCTGCTGCTGGTGGAGCTGCCAACTGGCGAGCCGTTCCAGAGCCGAGACCCGGCCTACCTGCTGCTGAAAGACCTGTTGCGCGCTGCCGGCCTGCCGGACAGCCCGCAGATCCTCGGCGAGCCGGTGCGCTGGCCGTTGCTCAGCCGCGGCAACATGGACCAGGGCCCCGATGCCGCACGCGACTTCATCCAGGGCTTCGTTGGCGTGCGCATGGAAGAGCAGGGCGATTGCGCCTGTCTCTGGCTCGTGGGCCTGCCGGCGGTGCGATTTGCCGGTGAGGCCGACGCCCAGGCCTTCAACCGAGAACTCCAGGTTGAAGGCCTGGGCGCCGCCTGGGCACTGCCTGGCCTGGAACTGTTGATGGACGAGCCCGAACTCAAGGGCGCACTCTGGCAAGCCATGCGCCGCGTGATGCGCCGCTGGAAGAACACTGAATGACCGATGCCGTTTCCTTCCGCCCGATGACCGAGGCGGACCTCGATACAGTCCTGAAAATCGAATACGCCGCCTTCAGCCATCCCTGGACCCGCGGCATCTTCAACGACAGCCTCAAGTCCTACGATTGCTGGCTGATGTTCGAAGGCAGCCAGCAGGTCGGCCACGGCGTGATCAACGTCATCGTCGGCGAGGCCCACCTGCTGAACATCACCGTCAAACCGGAAAGCCAGGGCCGCGGCCTGGGCCTGCGCCTGCTGGAGCACCTGATGGAGCGCGCCCGTGAACTGGAAGCCGGCGAATGCTTCCTCGAAGTGCGCGCCAGTAACCAGTCCGCCTACCGTCTGTACGAGCGTTATGGCTTCAACGAAATCGGCCGTCGCCGCGACTACTACCCCGCCGTGGGGGGCCGCGAAGACGCCCTGGTCATGGCCTGCACGCTGATCGATTGAGCCCGGCGCAGGCCATTGCCAAAGCTCCCGGTGCTCCGTAAGGTGCCGCCAGCCAGAAGAGGAGAAGAAGCATGAGCGACCTGCAACAGTTGATCGACAACAACGCGCGCTGGGCCGAGAAGATCAAGCAACAAGACCCGGACTTCTTTGCCAAGCTGGCCAAGCAGCAGGTGCCGGAGTACCTCTGGATCGGCTGCTCCGATGCCCGCGTGCCGGCCAACGAAATCGTCGGCATGCTGCCCGGCGACCTCTTCGTCCACCGCAACGTGGCCAACGTGGTACTGCACACCGACCTCAACTGCCTGTCGGTCATCCAGTACGCCGTGGACGTGCTCAAGGTGAGGCATATCCTGGTCACCGGCCACTATGGCTGCGGTGGCGTCCGCGCCGCCATGCGCGATACCCAGTACGGCCTGATCGATGGCTGGCTGCGCACCATTCGCGACCTCTACTACGACCAGCGCGAGCACCTCGCCACCTTCGCCACCGAAGAAGAGCGCGTCGACCGCCTCTGCGAGCTGAACGTCATCCAGCAGGTGGCCAACGTCAGCCACACCACTATCGTCCAGAACGCCTGGCACCGTGGCCAGGAACTCTCCGTCCACGGCTGCATCTATGGCATCAAGGACGGCATCTGGAAAAACCTCAACGTCACCGTCAGCGGCATGGAACAACTGCCGCCGCAGTACCGCCTGCGCCCTATCGGACAGAACTGAACCATGACGCAATACAACAGCCGGGCCGTTGGCCTGGCCTGGCTCGGCCTGCTCGTGGCCAGCGTTTTCTGGGCCGGCAACGCCTTGGTTGCCCGCGCCTTCCACGATGCCATCCCGCCGTTCACTCTGGCCTTCTGGCGCTGGACGCTGGCGCTGGCCATCCTCCTGCCTTTCGTCGCACGACCCATGTGGGAACATCGCAGCGCGCTGCGTTGCGCCGGCTGGCGCCTGCTGGTGGTGGCAGCCCTGGGGATCAGCACCTACAGCGTGCTGCTCTATTTCGCCGCGCGCACTACGGTGGCCATCAACCTCACTCTGCTCAACACCTGCCTGCCGCTGGCGACCTTCATCGGCGCGGGCGTGCTGCTCAATGAGTGGCCGCCACGACGTGCCTGGCTTGGCATGGCGGTAGCGACCAGCGGACTGCTGGTGCTGATCGCCCAGGGCCGCCTGGCGCAACTGGCAGCGCTGTCGTTCAACCCGGGTGACCTGATCATGTTGCTTGCCGTAGTGGACTGGGCGCTTTACACGCTGCTGCTGCGTCGCTGGAACCACTACTTCAAGCTGCCGCCGCTGGTGCTGCTGGGCGCCTTGGTGGCGAGTGGCGTGCCCATGCTTCTACCGTTCTATCTGCTGGAGTTGGCCAGTGGGCAGCGCTTCGAGCTGTCTGTGGAAAACTTTGCCGCCATTGGCTACACCGGCGTCTGCGCTTCCCTCCTGGCCTACCTGTTGTGGAACCAGGGCATCCGAATTCTGGGTGTGGCCAAAGCCGTGCTCACCAATTACCTGATGCCGGTGTTCACCGCGCTGCTCGGATACCTGCTGTTGGGCGAGGGCTTGCAGGCCTACCATTGGCTGGGTGGGGCGATGATTTTCTCCGGCCTGTTGTTGGCGACGCGCCCCTCGCTGAGGTGAGCCTATGCACAAACTAGTCGTCATCCCAGGAGACGGTATCGGACGCGAAGTGGTGCCGGTTGCGGTCGAAGTGCTGGAGAAACTCCTTCCCGACCTGCAAATCGTGGAAGCCGAGGCCGGCTGGAGCTGCTTCCAGCGCGGCGGCAATGCCGTTCCCGAGGCGACCTACCAAGCGATTCGAGACTGTAGCGCAGGCATTTTCGGTGCGGTCTCCTCTCCCACTGGCCAGCGTGTGCCCGGTTACCGCAGCGCCATCCTGCAACTGCGCCAGGGTCTCAAGCTCAACACCAGCCTGCGCCCGGTACGCAGCTGGCCAGGCGTCTCGCCTCGGCCGGGCGTCGACCTCATGATCCTCCGCGAGAACAGCGAAGGCCTCTACAGTGGCCGCGAGCACTGGGAATCCGAAGGCGTCGCCATCGCCGAACGGGTCATCAGCCGCGTTGCCTGCGAAGCGCTGGCGCGCTGTGCCCTGGACGTAGCCAAGGCGCGCAAGGCCCGGCGCATCACCCTGGTCCACAAGGCCAACGTCCTGCCCGTGACCTGCGGCCTTTTCCGTGACACCTGCCGCGAGGTCCTGGAAGGCGAGGGCTGGGCTGCAGAACTCGACGAACGTCTGGTCGACCTCGCCGCCCTGCAACTGGTGGAACAGCCCGAAGCCTTCGACCTGATCGTCACCAGCAACCTCTTTGGAGATATCCTCTCCGACCTTGCCTGCCACTGGAGCGGCGGCCTCGGCCTTGCGCCTTCCCTCAACTGGGGCAATGGCATCGCCTTGGCCGAACCCGTCCACGGCAGCGCTCCCGACATCGCTGGCAGCGGCCGCGCCAACCCCATCGCCGCCATCCTCAGTATGGCGCTGTTGCTGCGCTACCACTGGCAGAAACCCGCCCTGGCCATACGGCTGGAAGCCGCTGTGGAAAACTTCCTGCGCGAAGAAGGCAAAGCCGACTTCGGCTTCGAAACCACTCGGGTAGTGGGGCAGGGCATCCTGGCTGTGCTCTAAGGCTTTTGCTCCCCTCTCCCTTCAGGGAGAGGGGGCGGGGGAGAGGGTCTCCAGCCTAAGCACCGATCTCCCAACCTCCACAAAAAAGAAAACCCCGCCAAAGCGGGGTCTCAAATCTCAACCAGAATCTATCTCCGGCGGCCCCGGAGGAGCCTTCTCCACCAGAACCAGCATCCGTTTAGGCGCCCGAACCTCGAGCCGCGCCGAGCCATTCACAATTGGCCCAACCACAATCTCGATCCCCTCCGCCTTCAACATCTCCATCAACACTGATTCGCTGATTCCTTCCAGCACCCTCAGCGTAAGCACGTCACCTTCCCTGCGTTCGCCAACATGAATATGCATGTGGATTGCCTCGCATGGATGACCGTGGGAGGGGAACACGGCACGGAGAGAGGGGCTATGGGGGAAGCGTTAGTTCAGATACTTCCTATAGGCGGTTCGGATTTTCGGAAGGTAGCCCGTATTTCCCGGCTCAGGGAATCGCGATCTGCAAGCTGCCCATGCTGAGCTTAAGGAAGATGAACCAGCCAATAGTGCTCATGATGCCAAGCACGGTGTAACCAACGATGATGCCCAGCGCGATCTGCTTCCAGAGTCCTGCGTAGTTCTTGGTTGGTGCCACGCGGTGGGGCGGCGTTTCGCGTTCTGCTCGGATGCTTTCGAAGTCGTCTTTCACTTTCTCATCTGTCCGTATGGGCGAATTGTGTGACCTGGGAACGGTGCCTGCTCTACAGGTTGCCATCTCCTGCGCCATTGAAAAAGGCGCGGTGTGACTGGCAAAGGTCGGGGCTTCGATGCCCGCGTTCAGGCTTGATTCTTCCTGAAATCAACCTGAGGGAACAGTGACGGTATGCGATTGCCGGCATGGGATTTCGTCATCGCCTTCGTCTGCAGCGGATCTATCTTCATGTCTCGCAGGGCCGCATTTCGAAGTGCCTACCAACGCTGTGGTTTCCACACGCCAGGGCAGATGCCCCATATCCTCCGGCATACCTTCGCCAGTCACTAGATGATGGGTGGAGGAGACATCCTCAGCCTGCAGCGGATCCTCGGCCACTCTTAGATTGCGATGACGATGCGCTATGCGCACCTGTCGCCGGATCACCTGGAGTCGACACTGAGGCTGTCACCTCTCGCGCAAAGTCGCCATTCGGTGGTGGCACTACGTGGCAGCGTGGGTTAGCATTGTTTAACGCTTAACGTTAAGGATTAAAGCGTGATTTTGAGCTTTCGATGTCAGGAAACTCGAACTCTGTTTGAAACGGGTGATTCGCGGCGCTGGAGAAACATCCTGACCGTCGCCACTCGAAAGCTGGTGATGCTCAACGCGGCCACTGAGCTTCGAGACTTGCGGTCCCCGCCAGGCAATCGGTTGGAGCAGTTGGCTGAGAATAGGGCTGGGCAACACAGCATCAGGATCAACGACCAGTGGCGTATTTGCTTCGAGTGGACCGAGGCAGGCCCTGCGAACGTTGAGATAGTCGATTACCACTGAGGAGGAGGCACCATGACAATCAATGGCATGCGGCCCATTCATCCTGGAGAGATTCTGCGGGAAGAGTTCCTGGAGCCGCTGGACATCACACCGGCCGCACTCGCTCGTGCGCTGCATGTGTCCGCGCCAACCGTGAACGATATCGTGCGTGAGCGTCGCGGGATCACTGCTGACATGGCCCTTCGACTGGGCCGTTACTTCGATACCACCGCCCAGTTCTGGATGAACCTGCAGACTGAGTACGCCTTGGC
This sequence comes from Pseudomonas sp. BN606, assembly GCF_029873115.1. Taxonomy (NCBI): domain Bacteria; kingdom Pseudomonadati; phylum Pseudomonadota; class Gammaproteobacteria; order Pseudomonadales; family Pseudomonadaceae; genus Pseudomonas; species Pseudomonas sp. BN606. Next base: position 27,437 of record NZ_SSOF01000081.1, read on the forward strand.
GACGACTTACGCTGAGGCTGGTGAAGAGATCGAGCACGAGATAGAGCCGCTGCGAGCGGTTGGATAGGCTAAGCAGTTCACATACAACAAGGAAGTCGAAGCTCTGACATGAAGAAACTCATCCTCATCCTCGCTGTCGGTTTTGCTGCATGGCAGTTCTACTTTAAGCACCAGGATCGTCAGACAGTCACCAGTTACGACAGTGATTCTGCGCCTTCCAGCTTTGCAGCCCAGCAGTCTGCAGCCGCGCTTGCTCGTACCTATTCATGCGATGGGCGGACCTACTGCTCGCAGATGAGCTCATGCGAAGAGGCGACTTACTTCCTGCAGCATTGCCCTGGAGTGAAGATGGACGGGAATAACGATGGTGTGCCGTGTGAGCAGCAGTGGTGCAACTGAGGGGGATGTAGACAGGGTGTAGTCACTTTGTAGTCACTACCCCAGAAAGCACAAAGGGTTAGCTTGCGCTAACCCTTTGTTTTGTATGGTGGCTACACCGGGACTTGAACCTGGGACATCAGCATTATGAATGCTGCGCTCTAACCGACTGAGCTATGTAGCCGAGTGGCGCGCATTTTCCGTGTCCGGTGGCAGGCTGTCAACCCCTTTGCTTAGATAATTTTGTGATCTTTCAAGCGTTTAGGCGGCGCGAGGGTTTTCAGGAGCGTGAAGCGGCATTCGACGAGGGAGGGGAGAGGCAAGTGGCGGTTTTCGCTTCGTCCTTCGCCATCCCGCGGAAGCAAAAAGCCCCGGAGGACCGGGGCTTTTTAGGAGATCAGACGTTAGACCGTAAGTGTTGGCTTCTGCGCCAGTGTTTATCAGTGCTTACGTGAATTGCGTAATTTTTAATACCCCATTTTGTACCCGGTTTTCTTGACCTGTCTGATTCCGTTATTCGACCTTTCGCTTTCAGCCTTGGGTAGGGTGGCACCCCCGGCGCGGGTCGCTCGTGGATCCTAGCGACATTCTGCTGGACCTGTGAGCCGCCCCAATTTGTCGATACCTCACCGTTTGCTGTCACTTCTGTTTATGGCACGCATTTTTTCTCGTTTCTTTTCCCATTCTTGTCGATTGTCGACAGGCTGTACATTGTTGTCACCTGTGCCTTTGTCTTGCGCGCCAGCATCGGTACCGGCTTTCACGATAGCTGCTAGCTCCAAGAGTGTTCGCGCGGTGTTGCTCGCATCTTGAATAGTCGTCATAGCGCTGACTTGCTCCGGGCTGGTATTGCTGCTTGCTATGAGCGAGCTTTCGTCCAGCGATTTTCCTGGTGTCACTGTCGACTCGCTATTCTCCTCTTTATGCGTGGTCAGTTCTTCGTGTGGTGTGCCGGCAGATGGGGCGTCAATATCGATTTGAACTGAATCGTGTTCCTTGAAGTTTGTTAGTGGTGTGGCAAGCACTGAAGTGGTGTCGCTGCCTGCCTGATCGATTTTTGAGGCAGTTTTGAGTTGTTTTTCGTCGGGGGAGGTTCCTTGTGAGGTAGTTGTTCTGTCATTTTCAGGTAACTGACTGATTTCTCCGCGTGCCTCATGCAGTTTCTCTCGCAGAGATTCTTCCTGTATTTCTGAAGTGGTGCTGTGTTCCTGCTCCATGATCGGAGATGTATAAACTGTGGCCTTGGAGTTGGGCGAAAGGGTGGGCTTAGTCTGGCCGCGATGTGTGAAAGATTTCTTGGGAGTTTTGGTTTTCTTTGGCGTGTTTACAGTAAGTGGTGGAAGCTGGCTATCGACTTCATTTTTCCTCGCCCTGGAAAGCCTCTTTACCTCTTTTTGCTGCTTGGTATCTAGAGGGCTAGTGATATCTACCTCGGCCTCGTTGAGTCTTAGTTTGTATTCATGAAGTTCATCAAGTACTTGGTTTAGCACCCGCTCAAAGATTTCTGCCCGCCTCTTGAAGACACCTTCATCCTTTCTCTCAGACTCAAATTTGTTCTCTTGAACGAGTCTGTCCGAAATGATTATTTCCAGGGTTTGAGTTTTCGTCTCGCCGTAATCGACGGATAGCCTGCTCAGCTGTCTTCCTGCTTCTTCTGATAGATCAAAGTTATGCGGCTTTTTGCCGGTTTTATTATCCCTGGATTTCTGTTTCCTCCACGCAGTTTGCATAGCTTCAAGCAGCTTTTTGAGGTTTTCGTCCGTGCTCCCCTTGAGCGTATGAATCAGGCTGAGTCGCTTATAAAGCTCTGAATCGCCCCTAGTTTCGTAGACACCTCCAAGCCTCATAATGAGGCCCATTAGGAGGTGCCATGAGCAACCAGCGTTACCCCGAAGAATTCAAAATCGAAGCGGTCAAGCAAGTGACCGAGCGCGGCCTTCCCGTGGCCGAGGTGGCAGCGCGGTTGGGCATGTCGGTGCACAGCCTGTATGCCTGGATCAAGCGCTACAGCAAGCCCCGGGAACAGCGGCAGCAAGAAGATGATCAACAGGCCGAACTGCGTCGTCTGCGTGCGGAACTCAAGCGGGTAACCGAAGAGCGAGACATCTTAAAAAAGGCCGCCGCGTACTTTGCCAAGGAGTCCGGCTGAAGTACGCCGTCATCAACAAGTTATCGGTGGAGTACCCGGTACGTCGTCTCTGCCAGACCCTCAAAGTACATCCCAGCGGTTACTACGCCTGGTTGTCCGAGCCGAAATCCGTACGCGCGAAGGAAGACCAGCGTCTGCTCGGGTTGATCAAACATGCCTGGCTGGAAAGCGGCGGGGTCTACGGCTATCGCAAGATCCACGACGACCTGCGTGAGCTGGGGGAGTGCTGTGGCCGGCACCGCGTGGCTCGCCTGATGCGGGGAGAAGGGCTGCGCTCGCAGACCGGCTATCGTCGGCGCCCCGGTTATTACGGGGGCAAGCCGACGGTGGCCTCGCCCAACCGCCTGGAGCGGCAGTTCAACGTCAGCGAACCGAACAAGGTCTGGGTCACTGACATCACCTACATCCGCACCTATGAGGGTTGGTTGTACTTGGCGGTGGTGCTGGATCTGTTTTCACGCCAGGTGGTTGGCTGGTCGATGAAGCCACGGATGTGCAGCGACCTAGCCATCGATGCCTTGCTGATGGCGGTCTGGCGGCGGAAACCCAGGCAGGAGGTGATGATCCACTCCGACCAGGGTAGCCAGTTCAGCAGCTCGGACTGGCAGAGTTTCCTCAAGGCCAACAACCTGATCAGCAGCATGAGTCGACGCGGCAACTGCCACGACAACGCGGTAGCAGAAAGCTTTTTCCAGTTGCTGAAGCGGGAACGCATCCGACGGAAAACCTACGGCACCCGCGAAGAAGCCCGCAGTGATGTGTTCGATTACATCGAGATGTTTTATAACGCCAAACGCCGGCACAGCAGCGCTATGCAGCTATCGCCAGTGGAGTTTGAAAAGCGCTATTTCCAGAGCTTGGAGAGTGTCTAGGAAAGCCGGGGCGATTCA